>CADBEF010000060.1 GCA_902793555.1 uncultured bacterium
CGGGCGGGGCGGCGGGCGGCGGGGCGGAAACGGCCGGGCCGTCGCCCTCCGCCCCGCCGCGGCCGGAACCGGCGGAGCCGCGAAGCGCGAGGAAGGCGACGAACAGCGCCGCCGCGGCCCCTGCGAGCAGGAGCGCGGCGGCGATGCCGGAAAAAGGTCGGGCGGGGGGCTTCATAAGCCGGATTCTGTATCCATCCTTGCGGCGTGGTTCGGATCATTCATCTGGGCGATCAACCCGGGATTGCGTCCGCCTCGCGGCGGACACCGCGCGGACCGCGCGGATTTGGTCCCCTATTCGATCTTGCTCCGGGCGGGGTTTTCCGTGCCGCGCCTCGTCTCCTCGGCGCGCGGCGGTCTCTTGCACCGCCCTTTCACCCTTGCTCCGCGGGTCGCCCCGCGGGGCGGTCTGGTTTCTGTGGCACTCTCCGTCGGCGCGGCTTGCCCGCGCCGCCCCCGCTTGTTGGGCGGGGCGCCCTGCCCTGCGGAGTCCGGACTTTCCTCCGGCGGAAACCGCCGGCGACCCGATCGGCCCTCCGCCCGACGGGAAACTACTTCTTGAAGACCAGCCGCCCGCAGTAGTCGCAGGCGACGGTCTTCATCTTGGCCGGTTCGTCCGCGAGCTTGGCGTTGCGCTGGGCCTCCTGCAGCTTCGAGGGCGGCAACGACATGTGGCAGCCGGGGCAGCACTTGTCGGAGGCGCCGAGGTGCATCACGACCGGCCAGTACTTCTTGCCGAGACGCTCGTAGTAGCTCAGGAACTTGCGCTTCTCCGGCACGTCGAGCGGGGCGACGAAGGCCGCGCGGGCCTCCTGCGCCTCGAGCAGCGCGCGCTGCGTCTTCGCCAGCTCCAGGTCGATCTCGCGGACGCGGTCCTCGATGAACTTCTTCTCCTCTTCCAGGAGCGCCTCCATGGATGCGACGCTCTCGCGGGCGTCCGCGACCATCGCCTGGGCGTTCTCGAGGCGGGCGTTGTCCTCCTTGAGCGCGCGGTTTTCGCGCTCGATCTGCTGCCCCATCGCCTTGTATTCCTCGGCGGAACGCAGGGTCTGGCGCTGCTTCTCGTAGCGGGCGATGATCCCCTCGTGGGTGAGGATGTCCTCGCGGATCGAATCGATGTTCTTTTCGCCCGTGCGGACGCCGGCGCGGGCCTCCTCGAGCCGCATCTCGACGCCGCCCACGCGGTCCGTCTCCTGGCGGCGGCGCAACGGCAGGTCGCGGGCCTTCTTTTCCAGCTCGCGGATGGCGGAGTCCTGCTTCTGCAGGGCGTCCAGTTCTTCGATGACGCTCACGGCGTTTTCCTCCGTTCGTTTTGAAGTGAAATGACGGACGGACAAGCTATCAAAACCGCCATCCGCTGTCAAGCGGGCGACCGCCGCGATCGGCGCTTCCGGGCGGGCTCCGGAGGGCTTGCGTCCGGGGGGCGGACGGGAGTAGAATGAAGCGCCATGGACAACCGGCTCTACTTCACTTTCCCCGGCGGCGCGCGCCGCGCCGTCACGCTCTCGTTCGACGACGGCACGGTCCACGACCGCCGCCTCGTCGAGGCCTTCAACCGCCACGGGCTCAAGGCCACGTTCAACCTCGTCCCCGGCCGCTTCGGGCGCGACGGCGTCGTCTCGCGCGACGAGGTCGCCGCGCTCTACGCCGGCCACGAAATCGCCTCCCACGGCTGGCTGCACCGCAACCTCGACGTCCTCGACCCCTACCGCCGCCTCGCCGAGATCCGCGACGGCCGCGCCGCGCTCGAAGACCTGCTCGGCCGGCCCGTCCGCGGCTTCGCCTCGCCCTACGGCGCGCACGGCGACGCCGCCGTCGACGCGATGCGCGAGGCGGGCGTCGCCTACGCGCGCACCGCGGGCTCGTCGAACGACGCGCGCTGGCCCGTCCCCGACCTCCTGCGCTGGACGCAGGTCTCGCACGAGCGCCGCGCGCTGCCGCTCGTCGAGGGCGCGCTCGCGAAGGACGGCTGGGGCGGCACGCTCAACGCGCTCGCGCTCTGGGGCCACGGCTACGAGTTCGAGGGCCGCTGGGACGACCTCGAGGCGCTCTGCGCCGCGCTCGGCGGCCGCAAAGGCGTCTGGTACTGCACGAACATCGAGCTGGCCGACTACGCCGTCGCCTGCGCGTCCGTCGTCTCCACGCTGGACGGCACGGTCGTCCGCAACCTCTCCGCCACGGCCGTCCACGCCTCGTGGGGCCCCGACCACGGCGGCGGCGAAGGCGCCGTTCCGGTCGTGCTCGCCCCCGGGCAGTCGCTCGACCTCAAGACTCTTGGCGCGTCGGGCGCGGCCCCCGCCCCGCCCCACCCCGATCCGGTCGTCCGGATCCTTTCGACCGGGAAACACGGGGAAGACGGGAACAAGGCCGATGCCGCGGGCATTCAGCATTCAGCATTCGGCATTCAGCATTCCGGACCAGCCGGGAGGCCGGTCCTGTGCTGGCCCGGCTTCCGCCGCAAGGCGGTCACGTTCTCCTACGACGACGGGGTCCGCAACGACCGCCCGCTCGTGGAGCTGCTGAACCGCCACGGGGGACGTTCAACCTCAACTCCGGCAAGCTCTCCGCCGACGACGCGGGCGACGACGCCTGGAACGTCCGCGCCCGCGAGGTCGCCTCGCTCTACGCGGGGCACGAGGTGGCGGTACACGGACTCCGCCACGAGTCGTGGAACGTCACGCTCCCGGCGGTCGCCGCCGCCGACATCGCGCGCGACCGCCTCGCGCTCGAGGCGCTCGCCGGCCACCCGGTCGAGGGCTCGGCGTATCCCTGCGGCGGCCACTCCAAGGGACCGGCGGCCGACGCCGCCCTGCGCGCGCTCGGGATCGTCCACGCCCGCGTCGTCGCGTCGCGCGACGACTTCGCCGTGCCCGCGGACTTCCTCGACTGGAATCCGACGATGCACCACAGCCGGTCCGACGCCGCGGACCTCGCGCGCCGGTTCCTCGGCGCCGCGGACGCCCCCGCCGCCGAACCCTCGCTCTTCTACGTGTGGGGCCACTCCTACGAGTTCCGCACGGGGGAGGACTGGGCGGCGATGGACGCGCTCTGCGCGCTCTTCGGCGGCCGGGACGACGTCTGGCCCGCGACGAACGTCGAGATCTGCCGCTACGTCCTCGCCTTCCGCGCGTTGCGCGGCACCCTCGACGGCCGCATCCTCGAAAACCCGACCGCCGTCCCGCTCTGGCTCCGCGCCGGCGGCCGCGACCTTCTCCTCCCGCCCGGCGGTTCCGTGGCGATGTCCTGACCCGCCGGTCGCCCGGCGAATCCCGGCTCCCGACTCCCGACTCCCGCAGTCGCCCGGCGAATCCCGGCTCCCGAATCCCGAATCCCGCCGAGCGGAGGGCTCCGGAACGGTGTCGTGCAAACAAGACGGACGCCGCGCGGAGACCGCGCGGCGTCCGTCTTGTTTGCAGTCGGTCCTACTTGAGGACGTCCGAGACGATCTCGACCGATCCGCCGAGCGCCTCGATCTTGGCCTTGGCCGCCGCGGAGACGGCGTTGGCCTTGACCGTGAGCTTCTTGGTGAGCTCGCCCTTGGCGAGGACCTTGAAGCCGCCGCGCTCGAACTTCTTGGCGAGGCCCGTGGCGACGAGCGCCGCGGCGTCGACGACCGCGCCGTCCTCGAAGCGGTTGAGGGCTTCGAGGTTGACGGGCAGGTAGGCGATGCGCTCCGGGTTGTTGAAGCCGCGCTTGGGCAGGCGCCGGAGGAGGACCATCTGGCCGCCTTCGAAACCGAGCTTCCGCTTGTGGCCCTTGCGGGACATCTGGCCCTTGGTGCCCTTGCCGGCCGAGCCGCCCTTGCCGGACGCGTCGCCGCGGCCGAGGCGCTTGGAGGTCTTGTGGGAACCGGGGGTGGTGTAGAGTTCGTGGAGTTTCATGTCGTTTCTCCTAGGCCTGCTCCGCGGGGGCGCGGTCGGCCTTGATGGCTTCTTCCGTGCGGAGCTTGGAGAGCGCGTCCAGCGTGGCCTTGACCACGTTGAGGCGGTTCTTCGAGCCCTGGCTCTTGCCGAGGACGTTGCGGACGCCGGCCATTTCGAGCACGGCGCGCATGCCGCCGCCGGCGATGAGGCCGGTACCGTCGCTCGCGGGCATGAGGAGCACGCGGCCGCCGTCGCATTGGCCGGTGACGGCGTGCGGGATGGTGGTGCCCTTCATGGTGACGAGCATGAGGTTGCGGCGGCCGTGCTCGCCGGCCTTGCGGACGGCTTCGGAGACCTCGTTGGCCTTGCCGAAGCCGAGGCCGACGCGGCCCTTCTTGTCGCCGACGACGAGCGTGGCGCTGAAGCTCATGCGGCGGCCGCCCTTGGTGGTCTTGGCGCAGCGGTTGATGAAGACGAGGTGCTCCTCGAACTCGGGCTCCTCGTGCTTGCGGGTGTCGCGGTCGTTTTCGCGTGCCATGGCTTACTCGGCCTCCTTCTCGGCGGGTTTGTCGTTCACCTTGAGTCCGTTCGCGAGGGCCGCTTCGACGACCTCGCGGACGATCCCGTGGTACTTGTGGCCGCCGCGGTCGATCACGACGAGCGAGATGCCCTTCTCGGCGGCGGCCTTGGCCGCGGCCTCGCCGACCTGCTTGGCGGTCTCCTTGTTGAGCTTCGCCTTGAGCGGGAGGCTGGAGGCGGAGGCGAGCGTGGCGCCCGCGTCGTCGTCCACGAACTGGACGTAGACGTTCTTGTTGGAGACGGCGACGGCGAGGCGGGGGCGCGCGGCGGTTCCGGCGACCTTCTGCCGGAGGCGCATGTGGCGGCGCTTGCGGTAGTCTTTGCGGTTTTCGAGTTTCATGTGAAAGTCCTTCTACCGTTAGGCGACGGTCTTGCCTTCCTTGCGGCGGATCTTCTCGCCCGTGTAGCGGATGCCCTTGCCCTTGTAGGGCTCGGCGGGCTTGAAGGACCGGATGTCCGCGGCGACGCGGCCGACGAGTTGCTTGTCGATGCCGGAGACGTCCAGGTGCAGGCCCTGGTTCTCGACCTTGACCGTGATGCCGGCCGGGATCTTGTAGGGCTTGGGGTTGGCGTATCCGATCGAGAGCAGGAGCGTGTCCTTGCCCTGGAGGTCGAACTTGAAGCCGACGCCCTCGATGTCGAGCGCCTTGGCGTAGCCCTTGACGACGCCCTCGACCATGTTGGCGACGAGGGCGCGGGCGAGGCCGTGGTTGGCGCGGCTCTGGCGGTCGTCCGCGGAGCGGGCGAAGCGCAGGAGGCCGTCCTTCTGCTCGGCGGTGATGCCGGCGGGGAGCGTCCAGGTCAGCTCGCCCTTCGGGCCCTTGACCGTGACGGCGGGCCCGTCGAGCGTCACCGTGACGCCGCTTTCGACCTTGACGGGTTCTTTTCCGATTCGTGACATGTGCGGCTCCTTTTTACCAGACGCTGCAGATGATCTCGCCGCCGAGCTTGCGGCGGCGGGCCTCGAGGCCGGACATGACGCCGCTCGAGGTGGAGATGACGGCGACGCCGAGGCCGCCGAGGACGCGCGGGATGTCCTTCCAGCCGCAGAAGCGGCGGAGGCCGGGCGCGGACTCGCGGCGGATGCCGCGGATGACGGGCTTGCCTTCGGCGTTGTACTTCAGGGCGATGCGGAGCACCTTCTTGACGTCCCCTTCGACCTCGTAGTCGACGACGTAGCCCTCGTCCTTGAGGACCTTGACGATCGCGACCTTGAGGTTGGAGGCGGGCATCTCGACGATGTCGTGGCCGGCGGCCTGGGCGTTGCGGATGCGGGTGAGCATGTCCGCGATGGGATCTGACCAGCTCATTGTGTCTTTCTCCTTTTACCAGGACGCCTTGGTGACGCCGGGGATCCGCCCGGCGAGCGCGAGCTCGCGGAAGCAGATGCGGCAGAGCTTGAACTTGCCGATGTAGGCGCGGGCGCGGCCGCAGCGGGTGCAGCGGTGGTAGCCGCGCACGTCGAACTTCGGCTTGCGGGAAGCCTTGGCGATGAGGGATTTCTTGGCCATGTTGACAGGGTCTCCGTTTAGCGGCCGACGAACGGCATGCCGAGCGCCTCGAGGAGCGCGTAGGCGGTCTTGTTGTCGGGGGCGGTCGTCACGATCGTGATGTCCATGCCCTGCTCGGGGAAGCCGTGGCGCGAGAGGTCGATCTCGGGGAAGATCGTCTGCTCCTTGACGCCGAGCGAGTAGTTGCCGCGGCCGTCGAAGCCGCGCTTGGGCACGCCGTGGAAGTCGCGGATGCGGGGCAGCGTGACGTTGATGAGGCGGTCGAGGAAGTCCCACATGCGCTTGCGGCGGAGCGTCACCTTGGCGCCGATGACCATGCCTTCGCGCAGCTTGAAGTTCGAGACGGACTTCTTGGCGGGGCAGAGGGCGGGCTTCTGGCCGGTGATCTTCTCCAGGTCGTCGACGACGGACTTCTGGGTGTCCTTGTCGACGATGCCGAAGGCCATGTTCACGACGATCTTCTCGATCCTCGGGACCTGCATCGGGTTCTTGTACCCGAACTTCTCCCGCAGCGCGGGGGCGACGGTCTCGTCGTAGGTTTTCTTGAGGTTTGCCATGGCGGTTCCTTTACAGGCGGGTGCCGGTGCCCTTGGCGACGCGGACGGACTTGCCGTCCTCGCGGACGAAGGAGACGCGGACGCCCTTCTTGGCCTTCGCGTCCCAGGGCATGAGGTTGGAGAGGTGGATCGGCGCGGGGATGTCGACGATCTGGCCGTTGGGGGCCTGCTCGTTCTTGCGGATGCACTTCTTGCGCAGGTTGAGGCCGTCGACGACGGCGACGCCGCGCTTGTAGTTCACCGCGAGGACCTTGCCGGTCTTGCCGGCGCTCTCGCCGGTGCGGACGACGACCAGGTCGTCCTTCTTGATGCGGGGCGTGCTCATGCTAGAGGACCTCCGGGGCGAGCGAGATGATCTTGGCGTAGTCCATGTCGCGCAGCTCGCGCGCCACCGGCCCGAAGATGCGGGTGCCGAGCGGCGTCTTCTTCGCGTCGACGATGACGCAGGCGTTGCTGTCGAACTTCACGGTCGAGCCGTCGGGGCGCGTGATCGGGTAGCCGGTGCGCACGATGACGGCGTGGCAGACCTGGCCCTTCTTCACGGTGCCGCCGGGCTGCGCCTCGCGGACGGAGACGCGGATGAGGTCGCCCAGATAGGCGTATTTCTTGCGCTGGCCGATGATGCGGAAGCAGCGCACGGAGCGCGCTCCCGTGTTGTCGGCGACGGCGAGATAGGTTCCTTCCTGGATCATGGCCTACTTCCCTTCTGCGGCCGCCTCTTCGGCGGCGATGACGGCCCGGGCGGCCTCCTCCGCCTTCTTCTCGGCGGCGGCGGCGCTCTTGACGATCTTCACCAGGCGCCAGCGCTTGAGCTTGCTCAGCGGGCGGGTCTCCTGGATCACGACGAAGTCGCCGGGGGCGGCCTCGTTCTTCTCGTCGTGCGTGTGGTACTTCTTCGCGTCGACGAGCTGCTTGCCGTAGACGGGGTGCTGGTAGCGGCGCTCGACGAGGACGACGATGGACTTGTCGCCGCTCTTCTTGACGACCGTGCCGCGGCGCGTCTTGCGGTTGTTGCGCGCGGCCTGGGCGGGCGCGGCCTCCGCGGGGGCGGCGGCGGGCGCTTCGGCGGCGGGCGCGGTGTTGGTTTCTTCGCTCATGTTACTTCTCCACGGGCTTGGCGGCGGCGAGCTCGCGCTCCCGCTTCACGGTGAGCATCCGGGCGACGTCGCGGCGCAGCGTGCGGCGCTCGAGGGGGTTCTTGGTGCCCTCGGTCGCGACCTTCTTGATCTTCATCTCCAGGATCTTGCGCTTGGCGGTCTTCACCTGCGCGTCGAGATCCTCGGTGGAGGTTTCGCGGACTTGCTTGATCTTCATGTCGGTGTTCCCCCTAGGCTTCGCGGCTCACCATGCAGGTGTGGACGCCGAGCTTGGCCGAGGCGAGGCGGAAGGCCTCGCGCGCCAGGCTGTCGGGCACGCCGGCGAGCTCGAAGAGCATCGTGCCGGGCGTGACGACGGCGCACCAGAACTCCGGGTCGCCCTTGCCCTTGCCCATGCGGACTTCGATCGGCTTCTTGGAGACCGGCTTGTCCGGGAAGATGCGGATCCAGAGCTTGCCGCGGCGCTTGAGGTGGCGGTTGATGCAGACGCGGCAGGCCTCGATCTGGATCGCGGTGATCCAGCCGCGGTCGAGCGTCTTCAGGCCGAAGTCGCCCTGCGCGAGCTGCGTGTTGGACGTGGCGAGCCCCTTGCGGCTGCCGCGCTGGACCTTGCGGTGCTTGGTCCGTTTAGGCATGAGAGGCATTGCGGTCCCTCCTCTCCCGCTTGATCATGCGGGGCTGGTAGTTGTCGGCCTTGCAGATCCACACCTTGACGCCGATCTGGCCGGCGGTGGTGAGGGCTTCGGCGAAGCCGTATTCGATCTTGGCGCGGAGCGTATGCAGGGGGACCTTGCCCTCCTTCATCCACTCCGTGCGGGAAAGCTCGGCGCCGTTGATGCGGCCGCTGGCGAGCATCTTGATGCCCTCCACGCCCATGTCCATCGCGGTCTTCTGCGCGCGCTTCATGGCGCGCTTCAGGGTGATGCGGCGGACGAGCTGCTGGGCGATGCTTTCGGCGACGAGCTGGGCGTTGGCGTCCGCGTCGCGCACTTCCGTGACCTCGACGTAGACCTCCTTGCCGGTCTTCTTGGCGAGCTCCTTGCGGAGCGCCTCGACGTCGGCCCCGGCCTTCGCGCCGTCCTTGCCCGCCTTGCCCATGACGACGCCCGGGCGCGCGGTGTGGATGTTGACGCGGACGCGGTTGGCGTAGCGCTCGATGCGGATCTCGGAGACGGCGGCGTCCTTGAGCTTCTTGCCCACGATGTCGCGGATCAGGTTGTCCTCGGCGAGCAGGTCGCCGAAGGAGCGCTTGTCCGCGAACCAGCGGGAGCGCCAGTCGTGGTCGACGCCGACGCGGAATCCGATTGGGTTGACTTTCTGTCCCATGGCTTTTACTTTTCGTCGGTGAGAACCACGGTGACGTGGCTCGTCTGTTTTTCGATGGGGCTGGCGCTGCCGCGGGCGCGGGGCCAGAAGCGGCGCATGCTGGCGCCTTCGTCGAAGACCGCCTTGCGGACGGTCAGCGAATCGGCGTCCAGGCCGAAGTTGTGGCTCGCGTTGGCGGCCGCGCTGCGCAGCGTGGCGCCGAGGATCCGGGCCGCCTTGCGCGGGCTGAAGTCCACGATCTTGAGCGCGTCGGCGAGGGACTTGCCCTTGAGGGCGCGCGCCAGGTCGCGGCCCTTCGAGGCCGAGATGCGGACGTTGCGGGTGATTGCCTTGACTTCCATGTCGTCCCTCGCTTACTTGGTCGCCTTGTCCGTGGTCGCGCCGTGGTGCTTGAACGTGCGCGTCGGGGCGAACTCGCCCAGGCGGTGGCCGACCATGTTCTCGGTGATGAAGATGGGAAGGAACGTCTTCCCGTTGTGGATGGAGAAGGTCAGCCCCACGAAGTCGGGGGTGATCATCGAGCGGCGCGACCAGGTCTTGATGGGCTGCTTGCGCGCCGCCTGGTTCATCTTCTCGACCTTCTTGGCGAGGCTGTCCTCGACGTAGGGTCCTTTTTTGATCGAACGTGGCATGGGTCTTTACTTTCTGCGCTTGAGAATGACGCGGTCCGAAGCCTTGCGCGGCTTGCGGGTCTTGCCGCCCTTGGCGAGCTTGCCCCAGGGCGAGACGGCGGGACCGCCGCCGGACGTGCGGCCTTCGCCGCCGCCCATCGGGTGGTCCACCGGGTTCATGGCGACGCCGCGGACGGTCGGGCGGACGCCCTTCCAGCGCTTGCGGCCGGCCTTGCCGAGCATGACGCCCTCGGCCTCGCCGTTGCCGACGACGCCGACGGTGGCGCGGCAGTTCGCGAGGAACTTGCGCTCCTCGCCGGACGGCATGCGCAGCGTGACCCAGCCGGCGTCCTTGCTCATGACGGTCGCGGCGGAGCCCGCGGTGCGGACGACCTTGGCGCCGCGCCCGGGCACGAGCTCGAGGCAGTGCACGGACATGCCCAGCGGGATGCGCCCGAGCGACATGCAGTTGCCCACGTGCGGCTCGACGGCGTCGGAGGCGACGACCTTGGCGCCGACGGCGAGCCCGTCCGGCGCGAGGATGTAGCGCTTGTCGCCGTCCTCGTAGGAGAGCAGCGCGAGGCGCGCGGCGCGGTTCGGGTCGTACTCGATCGCGGCCACGGTGGCGACGACGCCGGCCTTGTCGCGGCGCCAGTCGACGATGCGGTAGCGGCGCTTCACGCCGCCGCCGCGCTGGCGGATCGAGATGTGGCCCCAGGCGTCGCGCCCGGCCTTCTCCTTGCGGGGGGCGGTCAGGCTCTTCTCGGGCTTCTTCTTGGTGATTTCCGAGAAGGTCGAGCCCGTCGCGGTGCGGCGGCTCGGCGTGTACGGTTTGTAGGATTTGATGCCCATGGCTTTCCTCCTAGAGCAGGTCGATCTTGTCGCCGGCCTTGAGCGTCACGACCGCGCGCTTCCAGTCCGGGGCCTGCACGACGCGGCGCGTGCGCAGCATGCGCTTCTTGCCGGCGTAGTTCTGGGTGTTGACCGAGAGGACGGTCACGTTGAAGAAGTCCTCGACGGCCTTCTTGATCTCGGCCTTGTTCGCCGCGCGGTCGACGCGGAGCATGTAGCGGTTCTGCTTCTCCTGGAGGGCGAGGCCCTTCTCGGACTGCATCACGGCCTTGATGATTTCGTTCTCGTGCTTCATGCCACGGTCTCCTTCTTCGCGGGCGCCGCGAGGCGCTCCTTGAGCTTCTCCCACGCCGGGCGCGTGACGACGACGGCCGCGTGGACCATCATCTGGTAGGGGCCGGCGCCGGCGGCGGTCGCGACCTCGACGCCGGGCAGGTTGCGGGCGGCGCGCGTGAGCGCCTCGTCCGCCGCCGCCACGACGAGCAGCGCGTTCTCCGCCTTGAGCGCCTTGAGCGCCGCGGCGAGCAGCTTCGTCTTGGGCCGCTCCAGCGAGAGGTCCTCGACGATGAACAGCGTGCCGTCCGCGATGCGGTCGGACACGATGCGGCGGAACGCGAGCTTCGCCACCTTCTTGTTCACCTTCACCGAGAAGTCGCGGGGCTTGGGCCCGAAGGCCACGCCGCCGCCGCGCCACACGGGGGACTGCTTGAGGCCGGCGCGGGCGCGGCCGGTGCCCTTCTGCTTCCACGGCTTCTTGTTGGAGCCGTTCACTTCGCCCTTGGAGAGCGTGGACGCGGTGCCGGCGCGGAGGAACGCCGCGCGGCCCACGATGGTGTCGCGGACGGCCTGCTCGCCGCGGTCGAGGACGAGGTCCTTGTCCGCGACTTCGACGCCGCCCTTCTCCTGGCCGTCGAGGCCGAACAGTTTGATCGTAGCCATTACGCCTTCACCGCCTTCTTGAGAGCTTTGCGGACAATGACGAGCGAGCCGTTCGCGCCGGGGACCGAGCCCTTCACGAGAAGGACGTTGGCCTCGGGGCGGATGCCGGCGAGCTTCAGGTTCTGGACCGTCGTCCGGCGGTCGCCGGCGTGGCCGCCCATCGGGTGGCCCTTCTCGACGGAGCCCGGGCTCTGGCGCATGCCGATGGAGCCGGGGCGGCGCTTGACGTGGCCGCCGTGGCCGTGCGGGCCGCCGGCGAAGCCGTGGCGGGCGACGACGCCCTGGAAACCGCGGCCCTTGCTCGTCGCGACGACGTCGACGAACTCGACGCCCTCGAAGAGCTTCACGTCGAACACCTGGCCGGGCTTCACCTCCTCGCCCGCGTCCGCCTTGAACTCGCGGAGGACGCGCACGGGGGTCTCGAGGCCCGCCTTCTTCGCGTGGCCGACCTGCGCCTTGGTGAGCCGGGAGGCCTTCTGCGGGCCCCAGCCGAGCTGCACGGCGTCGTAGCCGTCCTTGTCGGCGGTCTTCACCTGCACCACGGGGCAGGGACCCGCCTCGACGACCGTCACGGGGACGCGGACGCCGTCCTTGTCCCAGATCTGGGTCATCCCGATCTTCTTTCCGATCAAGCCTTGCATGGATATCTCCTTAGATCTTGATGCTGATGTCCACGCCGGCCGGAAGGTTGAGCTTCTTGAGCTCTTCGACCGTCTTCACGGTGGGGTCGAGGATGTCGAACATGCGCTTGTGGGTGCGCATTTCGAACTGGTCCATCGACTTCTTGTCCACGTGCGGGCTGCGGTTCACGGTGAACCGCTCGACGCGCGTGGGCAGCGGAACGGGACCGACGACCTGGCTTCCCGTACCCTTGGCCGTCTCGACGATTTCGGAGACGGCCTGGTCCAGGACGCGGTGGTCGTAGGCCTGCATTTTGATTCTGATGCGTTTGCTTTGCATTGCTGCGTGTTACCTGTTCAGGATTTCTTCTTTGACAACGTTGGGAACGATCGCGAAGCCCTTGGGCTCCATGGAGTACGACGCGCGGCCCCGGGAGAGGGAGCGGATCGCGGTGGCGTAGCCGAACATTTCGGCCAGGGGCACGTCCGCGCGGATGGTCTGCATGTCGCCATGCGAGTCCATCTCGCGGACCTGCCCGCGGCGGCCGTTGAGGTCCCCCATGAGGTCGCCGGTGAACTCCGGCGGCGTCACGAGCTCCACGGCCATGATCGGCTCGAGCAGTTCCGGCTTGGCCGCCTGGGCGGCTTCGCGGAACGCCAGGATGGCCGCCGTGCGGAACGCCGTTTCCGTCGCGGAGTCGGGATCGAGGATCCCCCCTCCGGTGACGCGGACGCAGACGTCCTGCATCGGGAAACGGGCCAGCACGCCGGTCAAGATCGCATCCCGGACCCCTTGTTCGATCGGGGTCCAGAATTCGGGCGGTACGGTGTTCCGGGGCGGTTTGACTTCGATGAAGCCACCTTTCCCGCGCGCTCCCGCCGACACGTGGAGTTCCACGGTCGCCGCCTGGCGCCTGCCACCGATCTCGCGGTCGAACGTGTGGCGCCCGTCCGCTTCGCCGGTGATCGTTTCATAATACGAAACCATCGGTTTGCCGGCGTTGGCCGGCACCTTGAATTCCCGCAGGAGGCGGTCGCGGAGGATCTCCAGGTGGAGCTCCCCCATCCCGCTCACGATCGTCTGTCCCGTCTCCTCGTCGATCCGGACGCGGCACGTCGGATCCTCGTCGGAGAGCATCTGCAGCGCCCCCTCGAGCTTCTCCTTGTCCGCGCGGCTCTTCGGCTCGATGGCCATGAACATCACCGGCTCCGGGAATTCGATCCGGTCCAGCGCGATCTGCGCCTGCTCGGCGCAGACGGTGTCGCCCGTCGTGAACTTCCCGATGCCGCCCAGCACGCCGATCTCGCCGGCGTAGATCGCCTCCGCGTCCTGCTGCTCGTTGGAGCGCATGCGCAGGAGGCGCATGACGCGGTCGCGCGTCTTGGTGCGCGGGTTGTAGACGTTCATGCCCCGCTTGAGCACGCCCGAGTAGACGCGCACGAAGAGGAGCTTCCCGAGGTAGGGGTCGGCCGCGACCTTGAAGATCAGGCCCGCGAGCGGCGCCGCGTCGTCCGCGGGGCGCCGCACGGTCTTGCCCGTGCGGATCTCCACGCCCTCGACGGGCGGGACGTCCAAGGGGCTGGGCAGGTAGCGGACCACCGCGTCGAGCAGGGGCTGCACGCCCTTGTCCCGGAGCGCGGTCCCGCACAGGACCGGCACGATCTTGCGCGCCACGACCGCGCGGCGCAGGGCCGCGTGGAAGTCTTCTTCCGAAATCTCGCCGCCCCCCAGGTAGAGGTCCGCGAACGCCTCGTCGGCGTCCGCCAAGGCCTCGACCAGGGCCTCGCGCGCGGCTTCGGTTTCGCCCGCCAGCTCGGCGGGCACCTCCGCGACGACCGGCTCCGCGCCGAGATCTTCGTCGTTGTAGGTGACCGCCTTCCGCGCGATGAGGTCCACCGCGCCGCGGAACGTTTCCGAAGAGCCGATCGGCAGCTGCAGCGCCACGGCGTTGGCGTGGAGCTTTTCGCGCAGCTGCGACACGACGCGGCCGAAGTCCGCGCCCATCCGGTCCATCTTGTTGACGAACGCGATGCGCGGCACTCCGTAGCGGTCGGCCTGGCGCCAGACGGTCTCCGACTGCGGCTGCACGCCCGCGACGGCGCAGAAGACGCCGACCGCCCCGTCGAGCACCCGCAACGCGCGCTCCACCTCGACGGTGAAGTCCACGTGTCCGGGCGTGTCGATCAGGTTCACCTGGCGGCCCATCCACTCGCAGGTGATGGCCGCCGACGTGATCGTGATGCCGCGCTCCCGCTCCTGCACCATCCAGTCCATCGTCGCGGTGCCTTCGTGCACCTCGCCGATCTTGTGGATTTCCCCGGCGTAGTAGAGGATGCGCTCGGAAACCGTCGTCTTGCCCGCGTCGATGTGCGCGATGATGCCGATGTTCCGGACGTCGGCGAGCGCGTGCGAACGGCCGGTGCCGTCCGCTGTCGCGTTCTTCTTCGTCTGGTTCTCGCTCGCCATGGCGCGGGGAAGGGAAAATGGTTTCGTATCGTTGCGTTGTCAAAGATCGAAAGGGGTCCGCAAAAGCGGATCGCCGCGCGCCTTCCCCGGAACGGGGGCGGCGCGCGGCCGGACGGCTAGAAGCCGTAGTGCGCGAAGGCGCGGTTGGCCTGGGCCATCTTGTGCGTGTCGTCGCGCTTCTTGATCACGTTGCCCGTGTTGTTGTAGGCGTCCACGATCTCGGCGGCGACCGCCTTGCTCATGCCCATGCCGCGGCGGCCCGCCGCGTAGGTCGCGAGCCAGCGCAGCGCCAGCGCGAGCTGGCGGGCCGGCTTGATCTCGACGGGCACCTGGTAGGACGCGCCGCCGACGCGGCGGCTCTTCACCTCCACGCGGGGCTTCATGTTGTTGACGGCCGTGTCGAGGACCTCGAGGAGCTCCTTGCCCTCCACCTTCGCGGCCACTTCGTCCAGCGCCGCGTAGACGATGCGCCGGGCGGTCGTCTTCTTGCCCTTGCGCATGAAGTAGTTGATCATGTGCGAGACGAGCTCGCTGCCGTACTTGGGATCGGTCTGGGCCGGGCGCTTGGCGGCGGCGCTGTTGAATCGACGGGACATGCTTTACCTCAGATTACTTGCCGTGCTTCATGCCGTACTTGGAGCGGCCCTGCTTGCGGCCGTTCACGCCGAGGCAGTCCAGCGCGCCGCGCACCACGTGGTAGCGCACGCCCGGAAGGTCGGCCACGCGGCCGCCGCGGCGCCGCCGATGTAGGCGGTGACTTCGTAGCCGGACGTCAGGCGGACGCGGCAGACCTTGCGCAGCGCGGAGTTCGGCTTCTTGGGCGTCTGCGTCTTCACGAGGAGGCAGGTGCCGCGGCGCTGCGGACAGTTCTTGAGGGCCGGCGACTTGCTCTTCTTCGCAAGCGTCTGGCGGCCCTTTCGGACGAGCTGGTTGATGGTAGGCATGGACGGGGAATTTTCCTTTTTGTCGCAAAAGCGGCGACTATGCTAGCAAAACCCGTTTCAAAAAACAAGCGCTTTTTTTCCGGCTCGTTTTCGCTTCCCTTCCCGCCCGGAAAAAGGTATAATGCGCGCCCATCCACGAAACAGGCCCCCGGCGCCGCGGCGCGGGGGCGGAGTGCCTCCATGAACACCGTCTACCATCGCATCGATTCCAGTTCCGGCAGCGTCGTCTCCCTGCGCGCCTCGGGCGTGGCCTACCACGAGCTCGCGGAAGTTTCCTCCCGCGGCGTGACGTCCCTGGCGCAGGTCATCAAGATCGACGGCGAAAACGTCTCGCTGCAGGTTTTCGCCGGCGCCCGCGGCATCGCCACCGACGCCCGCGTCCGCTTCCTCGGCCGCCCGATGCAGGTCGCCTTTTCCGAAGACCTGCTCGGCCGCGTCTTCGACGGCGGCGGCAACCCGCGCGACAACGGCCCCGCCCTGCGCGACGGCCTCGTGGACATCGGCGGCCCGTCCGTGAACCCCGCCAAGCGCGTCGTCCCGCGCAACATGGTGCGGACGAACATCCCGATGATCGACGTGTTCAACTCGCTCGTCGAGTCGCAGAAGCTGCCGATCTTCGCCAAGTCCGGCGAGCCCTACAACGAGTTGCTGGCGCGCATCGCGCTGCAGGCCGAGACGGACGTGATCGTCCTCGGCGGCATGGGCCTCAAGAACGACGACTACCTCTATTTCCGCGACACGCTCGACAAGTCCGGCGCCCTCTCGCGCACCGTGATGTTCGTCCACACGGCGGCCGACCCGGTCGTCGAGTGCATGCTCGTGCCGGACCTCTCGCTCGCCGTCGCGGAACGCTTCGCGATCGGCGGCAAGAAGGTCCTCGTGCTGCTCACGGACATGACCTCGTTCTCCGACGCCCTCAAGGAGGTCGCGATCACGATGGAGCAGATCCCGTCCAACCGCGGCTACCCCGGCGACCTCTATTCGCAGCTCGCCTCGCGCTACGAGAAGGCGGTCGATTTCGAGGGCGCCGGCTCGATCACGATCCTCGCGGTCACCACGATGCCCGGCGGCGACGTGACGCACCCCGTCCCGGACAACACCGGCTACATCACCGAGGGCCAGTTCTACCTCGAGGGCGGCCGCATCGAGCCGTTCGGCTCGCTCTCCCGCCTCAAGCAGCAGGTGAACAAGTCCTCCCGCGCCGACCACCGCGTCATCATGGACACGATGATCCAGCTCTTCGCGCAGTACCGCTCGACGCTCGAGAAGCAGTCGATGGGCTTCCGCATGAGCGCGTGGGACGAGAAGCTCCTGAAGTACGGCCGCCGTTTCGAGAAGGAGATGATGGACATCTCCGTGAACATCCCGCTCGAGAAGGCGCTCGACCTCGGGTGGGAAATCCTCGCCGACTGCTTCGAGCCGTCCGAAACCGGCATCCGCACGGAAGTGGTCGAGAAGTTCTGGCCGAAGAAGTAGGCTTCCGCCATGCCCAAGGTCAAGCTCACCAAAACCGAACTCAAGGCGCAGAAGGACGCCCTGTCCCGCTACCGGAAGTTCCTCCCGATGCTGCAGCTCAAGAAGTCGCAGCTGCAGGCGGAGCTCGGGGGCATGCGGGCGAAGGCGGACGCCCTCGCCCGCCGCGAGGAGGAACTGCTCGAAGGCGCCCGGACCTGGATCGGCCTGCTCGCCGACGGATCGGTCCCGCTCGCCGTGGAGCTGGAGCGCGTCCGCACCCACGCCGGCAACATCGCCGGCGTCGAAATCCCCGTTTTCGACGGCATCGACGCGCGCCGCGCCGAGATCGACCTCTGGGCCACGCCCGAGTGGGCGGACGACGCGGCGGACGCCGCCGAGGCGCTGATGTCCGTCCGCGCCGAGCGCGAGGTCGCCGCCGAACAGGTCCGCCTCGTCGCCGAGGAGCTGCGCACGACGTCGCAGCGCGTGAACCTCTTCGAAAAGGTCAAGATCCCCGAGTGCCGCGAAAACATCCGGGTCATCAACGTCGCCCTCGGCGACGAGCAGACCTCCGCGGTCGCCCGCGGCAAGATCGCGAAGAGCCACGGCAAGAAGAAGGAGGCCGCGGAATGATCGTCCCGATGAAGCACGCGACGGTCCTGTGCATGGCGCGGGACCGGGACAAGACCCTGGACGCGCTGGCGCGGCTCGGCCTCGTCCACGTCGAGGAGTCGGTCGCCGACTCGCCCGGCATCGCCGCCGCCGCCCTCGCGGGCGACGCGGCCGAATGCGCCCGCGACGCCCTCGCCGAGGCCCGCGCCAACAAGGACGACCTCGGCCTCGCGCTCCGGCCCCCGCCCGCCGGCGCGG
>CADBEF010000061.1 GCA_902793555.1 uncultured bacterium
GGGGATCGTCGCGATGAGCGCCGCGAACTTCGGGCAGAACGAGAGCAGGATCGCGAAGACCGCCGCGATGCGGACGACGACCGGGTTGAAGACGCGCGAAAGCGCCAGGACGCCCGTGTTCTCGCCGTAGGTCGTGTTCGCCGGGCCGCCGAAGAGCGAGGCGAACGTCGTGGCGAGGCCGTCGCCCGTGAGCGTGCGGTGCAGGCCCGGGTCCTTGATGAAGTCCTTGCCGACCGTCGAGGAGATGGCGCTGATGTCGCCGATGTGCTCCATGATCGTCGCCAGCGCGATCGGGACGATCGCGATGATCGCGCTCCAGATCTGCGCGCCGTTCGCGAAATCGACGCCGAGGATGGTCTGGGCCTTCTGCACCGGGAAGCCGATCCAGGCGGCGGACTTCACGGCGGCGAAGTCGATCAGCGGCTTGCACTGCGCGACGCCGTCCTCCACGACCTGGACGCCGGCGCCGTCCAGCACCGGGACCTTCATGAAGCAGGCCACGACGTAGGAGACCGCGAGGCCGATCAGGATCGGGACGATCTTGACCATGCCCTTGCCCCAGATGTTGCAGACACCGATCACGACGAGGGCGACGAGGGCGAGCGTCCAGTTCGCCTTGCAGGAGCCGACGGCGACCGGCGCGAGGCCGAGGCCGATCGCGATGATGATCGGGCCGGTGACGATCGGCGGGAAGCAGCGCATCACGCGCTTGACGCCGAACGCCTTGATCGCGGCGGCCAGCACGAGGTAGACGAGGCCGGAGCAGGCGACGCCGAGGCAGGCGTAGGGAAGAAGCTCCTTGTGGAGGACGGCGTCGCCGCCCGGGACATCCGCGAAGACGGTCACCGCCGCGTAGCCGCCGAGGAAGGCGAAGGAGGAGCCGAGGAACGCGGGGACCTTGCCGCCGGTGATCAGGTGGAAGAGCAGCGTGCCCGCGCCGGCCATCAGGAGCGTCGTCCCGATGTCGAGGCCCGTGATCAGCGGGACGGTGACGGTGGCCCCGAACATGGCGAACATGTGCTGGAGGCCGAGGACCAGGGCTTTCGGGGCGCCGAGCTTGGCGCCCTCGCCGACGGGGGAGGCGGGTGTGTTGCTCATGGGGCGCATATTCTACCGCATCCGCCCCCCGCGTTCAAGCGCGTTCGCGCGCCTATTCCGCCCGGAGGGCGAGGAGCTGCCAGGGCCGGAGCGAGAGGGCGACGGCGCCGTCCGCGCCGGGGGCGAAGGCCTCGCCCGTGGCGGGGGCGACGAGGCGCTTCACGCCTTCGGGGAAGCGCACGCGGACGTCCGCCTTCGGCGTCCAGCCGGTGTGCACGAGCGCGTAGTAGTCGCCCGCCTCGCCCGCGTCGATGCGGCGCAGGACGACCTCCGCGTCGTCGCACGCGCCCTCGACGCGCTTCGACGGCAGCGCCGGGAGCGCGAGGAAGTTGCGGTTGAACTCCTGCACCGGCCCCGGGAAGCCGCGCGTGAAGTTGGAGCCCATCAGGTAGCCGAGGTTCACGGGGTCGCCGCTGGCCATCGCGTTCACCTCGGCCATCATGCAGGCGCGGCCGGCGCGCTCGAAGTCCGCGATCGCGTAGCCGAGGATGCGGTTGCCGTCGGCGTCCTCGACCATGTTCTCGTTGAGGCCGTAGTGGCGCACGATCGTGTCGGTGCCGTTGCCGTTGCGGAAGGCGTCGAAGGCGAGCGGGTCGTTCACCGTGAAGAGGCGGTGGAACGCCATCGAGATCCACACGTTTGTGAGCGCGGCGTAGTGGTGCGGGTCGTCGCCCGGGCAGGCGTGCTGCCACTCCCACGGGCCCCACGTGCCGGCGGGCGAGACGACCTGCCGGAGGTAGAGGTGGCTCGCGAGGATCGCGGGGTCGTTGAGGTCGACGACCTTGCCGGGGAGGAGCTTCTCCCACGCGGCGGGGTCGTCCGTGAAGAGCCCGCCGCGCCCGGCGAGGCCGGGGCCGCCCTCGGACTCGTCGTTGTCGAGGATCGCGATGGCGTCCTTCACGCCGTTCGCCTCGAGGTAGGCGCGGACCGCCTCGAGGAAGGCGGCGCGCTTCTCCCCGTACCAGTCGATGTAGCGGGCGTAGAGCGCGGGGTCCGCCTTGAGGCGCTCGCGCGAGACGGGGCGCCCGCCGTTCGCCTCGGCGGCGAAGCGCGCGCGGGTGGCGTCGGCGAAGCTCACGGCCCACTGTCCGGGGCGCGGGCGGAACCACGCGCCCGCGAAGCCGCCGCGCGCGACCTCGTTCGTGAAGCGCAGGATCGTGCCGTCGAGGATGTACTCGAGCTCGACGAGCGTGTCGGGGTCGGTGATGTCGACGCGGAGCTTGCCCTCGCTCCACCAGATGTGCGTGTAGTTGGCGCCGCGCGTCTCCCGATCGGGCTTGTTGTCGAGGTCGAGCGGCTCGGCGCGCTTCTGCGGGCCGAGGGACTTCTCCCAGTTGCCGTTCACGCCGCCGTATTCGTAGTAGGGCAGGATCTCGAAGCCGTATTTGTCCACCGCGAGCGGAACGGCGCGCGACCAGACGTCCCACTCGGGCCCCTGGCTCTTCCACATCCACGAGGTCTGGCCCTCGGGGTAGGAGCCGTCGTCGTGCTTACGCCAGTGCGGGTCCCAGTGCTGGTTGTGGCCGAACTCCAGCAAGTCCTTGCAGAACGTGTTCTGCCCGAGGATCTTCATCGCGCGCATCTTCTGCTCGAGCCAGTCGAGGCCCGCGTTGCCGGGGCAGATGTTGCCCATCGCGCCGTCGCTCATCTCCTCGCGCCAGAAGATCCTGCGGTGCGGCAGCGGCGCGGGCGGGAGCGGAAGGTCCGCCCAGAGCGCCTTCTCGTCGGGGATCTCGCAGAGCAGCACGCGCGAGACGGCGAGGCCGGCGCTCTCGGGGTGGTTCGCCCTGGAATACTGCGCGAGGACGAAGTCGAAGCCTTCGGTCGCGACGTCCGTGACCAGCGCGCGGTCCTTTCCGTCGGGCCCCTTGGCGCTCTCGGCGCGCTCGGAGGCCTTCTCGCCCGGAAACGTGAGCGAGGTCCAGAGCCGCCACTCGCCGCTCTGCGGGATCTTGAGCGACTCGGGGTGGTGGTCGACGTAGCGCGCGGCCCACGCGTCGCCGATCGCGGCGCCGGTGTAGAACGAGCGGCGCGAGTTGTTCGCGTTGTTGCGCACGAGGTAGTCGCGCGGGAGGTCGTCGGGATACTCGACCACGACGACGTAGGCGCCGTTGGGCTTCACGCCCTTTCCTTCGCCGAGCCTCCACTTGAGCAGCGAGCTACCCTTCTCCTGCACCGGGAGCGCGCGGCACGCGCGGCCGAGCAGGTTCGTCGCGACGCTCGCGCCGGCGGGGATGTCCTCGAAGCGGTGGTCGCCCGGCGCCGCGGCGGCGCAGTCGACCGCGTCGACGACCGTCACGGCGCCGAAGAACGGCAGTTCGACCGTGTCGCCGGGCGCGACGGCGTCCGGCAGCTGCCGCGCGAGCGGATCGGCGGGCGCTTGGTCGGCGGAGGCCGGGACCGCGCAGAGCGCGGCGGCGGCGAGGAGGAGGGGCGTGGTCCGGTGTTTCATGGGTTGGCTCCGGTGGCGGGGTTGGTTTCGGTGGCGGGGTTGGCGACAGGGGCCGTGGCGGGGTCCGCGGCGGGCGCGGGCGGCGCCGGCAGCGCCGCCTCCTCGCGCAGCGCCGCGTCGAGCAGCGCGCGGAAGTCGGGATCGACGTTCAGGCGGGCGACGGCGACGCCGGCGACGAGCCGGCCGCGCTCGACGTCGCTCGCCCAGTGCACGCCGCAGACGAGGCGGCTCTCGCCGGCCTCGAAGCCGCGCGCGAGGACCGCCTCCGCCGCGTCGGGGCGCACCTCGGAGAGGATCAGCGCCGCGGCCCACGCCGTGGCGGCGTGGCCGGAGGGATACGAGTCCGCGCCCAGGCACGTGTCCTCCGGCCGCAGCGGCGGCTCGCCGAGCTCGGCGAACGGGCGCTTTCGGGCGTAGGTGCGCTTGAGGTCGCGGTAGGAGCGGCGCGTCGTGTTGAGCCCGAACCGGAGCGCGGCGCAGAGCGCGGGCGTCTCCGCGTCGGAGATCGCGCGGCCGTAGGCGGGCGAGAACGACTCGAAGAGGTTCTCCCACGTGAAGACCGCGTCGCGCGCCGCCAGCTCCGCGCGCGCGGGGTCCGCGGTGCGGAGCGCCTTGGCCTCCTCGTGGCGCGCGCGGTCCCACGCCTTCGTGGCGGAGCCCTCCGCCGGCGGCGGCGGGACGTAGAGCAGCGGGTTCGGCAGCTCCTCCTTCGGGATCCATTCGCGCGAGGGCGTGGGGACGGACGAGCACCCCGCCGTGCAGAGGATTGCGGCGGCGAGGATCAAACGGCTGACGGCGTGTTTCATGGGTTTCGTTCCGGATCTTCCTCGAGCAGCGGCGCGAGGAAGGGGTTGAGTTCGCGTTCGGCGGCAATCGTCGTGGGGTCGCCGTGGCCGGGCAGGACGCGCGTTTCCGGCGGCAGCGCGGCGAGGCGGCGCAGCGACGCCTCCATGTCTTCCCAGGAGCTGCCGGGGAAATCGGTGCGGCCGATCGAAGCGCGGAAAAGCGTGTCGCCGGAAAAGAGGACGGGCGGCCGCGCGCCGTCCGCCTCCGCGAAATAGCAGACGCCGCCGGGCGAGTGGCCGGGCGTGGCCAGGACGCGCAGGCGCAGGTCCCCGACGGCGAGTTCGTCGCCGTCCGAGACGGGCGCGAGCGACGCCGGAGGCTCGAGCACGGGTTCGTAGGGCGGAATGGAGTTGGCGCGCGTGAAGCACCACGCGGCGTCCGCGGCAGCCATCCGAACGGGCGTCCCGGGCGCGGCGGCGAGGAGCGCGGGTAACGCGGAGAGATGGTCCAGGTGGCCGTGCGTGAGCAGGACGGCGCGGAGCGTCGCGCCCGCGTCGCGCAGCGCGGCGAGGACCGACGTCGCGTCCGCGCCGGGATCCACGGCGGCCGCGGAGCCGTCGGAAGCGATCGCCAGGTAGCAGTTCTCCTGGAACGCGCCGGTGACGAGACGGGCGACTTTCACGGTCGGGGTTCCGGTCGCGGGGCCGCGGGACGTTCGACCGCGCCGAGGCGGGCGGGGCGCCCGGTGATCCACTGGCGCGCGACAAGCCAGAGGAAGCGGGGGTTGCCGAGCAGGTAGCGGCGCCACAGGCGGCGCGGTTCGGCGCAGAGGCGGAAGGCCCATTCGAGGCCGGAGCGCCGCATCCAGCGCGGCGCCTGGCGGACGGTTCCCGCGTGGAAGGAGAACGCGGCGCCGACGGCGACGAGGACCGGCGCCTTCAGGAGCGGCCGCATTTCGGCCATCCAGAAATCCTGCTTGGGCGTGCCGAGACCGATCCAGACGACGTCCGCGCCGCTCGCGTCGATCCGGGCGGCCGTCTCGCCCCGCTCCGCCTCCGTGAGAGGCCGGAACGGCGGGACCTCGGCGCCCGCGATCCGCAGGCCGGGGAACCGGGCGAGCATGTTTTCGCGGAGGCGGCGCGCCGTCTCCTCGTCCGACCCGCCGTAGAAATAGTGGCGCAGGCCGGCGGCGCGCCCGCGGTCGAGCACGTCGAGCATCACGTCCGGACCGTAGCATCGGTCCACGTCGAGCTTGGCGAAGCGGCGGCCCGCGAAGACGAGCGGCATGCCGTCGCAGAGCGTCATCGACGCCCCGCGCGCGGCGGCGGCCAGGCGCGGGTCGTCGTGGCACTTCAAGAGCGAATCGGCGGCGAAGACGCAGACGTAGCCGCGCTCGCCGGCGCGGGCCATCCGCACGATTTCCCCGACGGCCTCCGCGCGGCGGCACCCCGCGAGGGCGACGTCGAGCAGACGGAAGCGCGGAAAGGGCGCGGCGGGACGAACGTCGCTCAACGGGCGTTTTCTTCGAGGATGCTGGAGGGGACGAAGTCCGTGAGCCAGCCCGTGACCGTGACGTGCCAGTCGTCCTCTTCCCGGATGCCGGCCGCGTTGTCGTAGCCGGGTTCGACGCTGCCGATCAGGCGGATCGCGATGCAGTCCCACGTGCGCTGGATCCAGCCGCCGGCCTCCTCGACCTGGCTCGTCTCGAACTCGTAGCGGCCGAAGACGTTGAACGACCAGCGCTCGTTGGCGTTCCACGTGACGCCGCCGTCGAGGTAGCTGTTCTCGCCGTTGCGGTAGCGGTAGATGCCGTCGCACTTGAAGACGTCGTGCCAGGCCGTGAGCTGGACTTCCGTCGTGGCCAGCTCGCTCTCGCCGTTGTCGTAGAGCCCGCGCCAGCGCACCTGCATCCAGGAGGACGGGCGGTACCGGGCGTCCCACCCGAGGTCGACGAGGTTGTCGCCGTCCCCCTCCGGATCCAGGTCCAGGTCGCCCCAGGCGTCCAGGTAGAAGGGCTCGGAAACGGAGTCCTCGACGGGGTCGCGGTCCTGCCAGCGCTGGCGCACGCCGAGGCGCAGCGAATGCTGCTTGCCGATCGAATCGATCCGGTCGAACTGGTACAGCTCGGCCGGGAGCAGGTCCGGCTCCGGGACGTAGGTGTAGTTCGCGTAGGGTTCGACGACGTGGCGCCATTCGAGCCCGTCGGCAGCGGACCAGTAGCCGTAGGCCCGCGTGGAGAGCTCGGCGCCGGCCTCGAACACGGAGCGGAAGCCGGAACCGTCGTCCTCGTACCGGACGTCGGTCTTCGGCTTCGTGGTGGACACGACGTGGCCGGCTTCGTTCGTTTCCGTCGTGGTCTCGGTCGTGGTCGTCTCGATCCGCTTGCGCGTCTTGTCGTAGTACGTCCCGCGGTACGCCACGCGCGGCAGGAACGAAAGCCAGCCGAAATACTTGCCGGGATACGACAGCTCGAACCGCGTGTCGGCGCGGAAGGCGTCGTAGGAGTCGGCCGCCTCCTTCGCGCCGCGGAACGCGCCGTCGCCGGGTTCGGCGAACTGCCGGCGCATGAAGCCGGCCGACGTCTGGTTGTCCAGGTAGAGGCCCGTTTCGCCGATTTCCGACGGTCCGGCCGAGAACCACGCCTCCGGGAGGCGTTCCGTCTGGCCGTAGAAGTCGTTGAGCCGCGCGCGCGCCGTCAGTCCCGCGGACCACGCGTCGCCGTAGTGCGTGAGCGTCGCGTAGTTGTCCGGCTCGGTCATGTGGCGGTATTCCTTCCGGAAGAAGTCCTTCATCACGCGCACGTCGGAGACGTACAGCGCGTTGAGCAGGACCTGGTCGCGGTCCGTCGCGTTCCACGCGTGCCGGAAGGCGACGCGGTAGCGCGGATCGCCGTCGTCCAGCTCGACCGTCTCGGGCGGCTTGTCGTCCGACGGCATGTAGTAGCCGGCGAGGTACCCCTCGGACTCGTCGACGCCGAACTTCCACTGGACGCGGTCGCCGAACGCGACTCCGCGCTCGCTGCGGTAGTCGAGGAAGACGTAGTTGTCGATGAACTCCCGGGCTTCCTTGTCGCGGAGGATCGGCAGCTTGTAGGAGCAGAGCAGGAACCCGCCCCACGAATGCCGGTAGCCCGGCTGGAAGCGGAAGCCGTAGTGCCGCTCGAGGTCCTTCCAGTAGTACGGGACGTAGAAGAACGGGACGCCGAAGAGCCGCGGCACCACGCCCCAGCCCGTCACGTCGTCGCCCGGGCGGATGCGCGCGCGGTCCGCGCGGACGCACCAGTGGAAATGCCCGGGCTCGTTCGTGCACGTCGTCAGCGTCACGCCCGACACGTCGAAGGCCTGGCCCTTCTTCGCGGCGCCCGTCACCAGCGCGTCGTCCGCGATCACGCGGAACGGCCGCGCGTAGAGGTCGACCGATTCGACGCGCGCCGCGCGCTCGAACAGGTTCACGTCCAGCGAGTCGCCCGTCACGAGCGTCCCGTCCTCCCCCACCAGCGCCACGTTGCCGAACGCCTGCGCGTCGCCCGTCTTGGCGTTGTAGCGGATGCGGTCCGCCCGCAGCTCGAAGCCCTTGTGCCGGATCGCGACGTGCCCCGTGAACGTCGTCCAATCCGTGGAAAAGTCGTATTCGGCCGAATCCGCCATGACGTCGGTCTTCTCCGCACCGCCGCCGAACGACTGCGCGACGCCCTTGAGACGCGATTCGAAGCCCGAGGAACCAGCCCGCGCGGACGCGGGCGCCAGCGCCGCCGCCGCGGCCAGGAAAACGAGAAAGAGGTGTGTGGTGCGCATGGCCGGAATGCTACCACACACGCCCGCCCCCGCGCAAGCGGTTCGTTCCGCGCGGACGCGACGAAATCCGTTTCAAAAAAATTGCTTGATTTTTTGAATCGATTTTGCCATCCTTCCCCGCCGTCCGCGCAACACCGCGCCGACGCAACCACACGGCCGGCCCGCCCGGCGAACACACGCAATGAAGAAAGCCCCTCTCCTGTCCCTCGCCCTTTCCGCCGCCGCGGCCACGTCCTACGGCTCCGGCTTCTCCCTCTTCCAGGGCGACACCACGGGCTGCGCCGACGCCGCCGGCTCCATCGCCAAGGGCGGCCGCGCGGGCGATCTCTACTACAACCCCGCCACGATGTCCGCCGTCACCGGCACCGTCGTCCAGGCCGGCGTCTTCATCACCCGCCCCCACCTCAAGATCGAGGGGACGGATCCCTACACCGGGACCAGGCACCGCGCCGCCGGCAAGAAGGAGTGGTTCGAAATTCCCCACTTCTACCTGACGAGCCAGGTCGCGGACGACCTCTGGGTCGGCCTCGGCCTCTTCTCGCGCATGGGCCTCGGCGACCAGTTCCCCGACGGCTGGTTCGGGCGCTACAACTCCACCAAGGTCGACATCGCCACTTTCGACGTCGCCCCGACCCTCGCCTGGCGCGCCACCGACTGGCTCACGATCGGCGCTGGCCTCACGCTGCAGTATTTCGACATCACGCTCGAGCAGGACGTCGACGCGGCCGGCATCGCCGGCATGCGCCCCTACAACGCCCCCTCCCCCGCCTCGCCGCTGGACGTCCACCAGAACATCCACGGCTACGACGACCTCGCGGTCGGCTGGGACGTCGGCGTCATGATCGACCCGGTCGAGCGCCTCCACCTGGGCCTGGCCTACCACAGCAAGGTCGAGGTCCGCGCCAAGGGCCACGCGCGCTACGACGTGCCCGCGCCCGTCCAGGCCGCCTACCCCGCGTTCTTCCGCGACACGAAGATCAAGGGCGGCATCGACGAGCCCGACTACTGGATGGGCGCCGTCGTCTACGACTTCACCGACCGCCTCTCCCTCGGCGTCAACGTCACCCGCTCGGGCTGGAGCTCCTGGGACGAGCTCGTGATCGAGCAGGAGAACGCCTTCCTCCCCGGCCACGGCACGCTCCGCTCCGTCAAGGACTGGGACGACGTCTGGCGCTTCTCCGTCGGCGGCTCCTGCAAGCTCGACGACGAGTGGACGCTCCTCGCCTCCTTCACCTGGGACGACTCCCCGATCAACCGCAAGCACGCCGACTACCTCGTTCCGGCGGACACGCGCGAGATCTACGCGCTCGGACTCTCCTGGGAGCGCGGCCGCTGGGCGATCGACGGCATGTACTTCTTCGAGAAGATCAACGACTGCTCCTTCGACGGCCGTCCCGCCGAGGGCGTCTTCGACGGCAAGTACACGGGCGGTTTCTCGCACGCATTCGCCCTCTCCGCCAGCTACCGCTTCTAGCCCGGAAGCCGCGTACCGGTCCCGTCCGCGCGCCCTTGCGCGCGGACGGGATTTTTGGTAGCTTTCCGTCCCGTCCAAGCAACTCCCCCGCCCCACCCGCATGAAAATCGTCGTCTGCATCAAGCAGGTCCCCGATTCGGACAAGGTCACCATCGACCGCGCCACGAACCGCCTCAACCGCGCCGGCGTCCCCGCCGTCGTCAATCCGTTCGACGAGAACGCGCTCGAGCTCGCGCTCAAGCTCAAGGACAAGAACCCCGGCACCACCGTGACCGTCGTCTCCATGGGACCGCCCCCGGCCGCCGAAGCGATCAAGACCGCCGTCGCCCACGGCGCGGACGGCGGCGTGCTCGTCTGCGGCCGCGAGTTCGGCGGCGCCGACACCTGGGCCACCGGCTACACGATCGCCCTCGCGATCAAGAAGCTCCAGGCCGAGAACGGCCCCGCCGACCTCGTCCTCTTCGGCAAGCAGGCCACCGACGGCGACACCGCCCAGGTCGGCCCCGGCATCGCCAACAACCTCGGCCTGCCCTGCCTCACCTACGCCAAGAGCTGCGAGGTGCTCGACGAGAAGACCTTCAAGGTCGTCCGCATGACCGAGGAGGGCTACGAGGAGTGGGAGGTGCAGCGCCCCTGCGCCCTCACGGTCGTCAAGGAGGCCGGCGAGCTGCGCATCCCCAACCTCCGCTCCAAGATGAAGGCCAAGAGCTACCAGCCGCCCGTCTGGGGCGTCGGGGAGCTGCAGCCCAACCCCGACTTCATCGGCCTCAAGGGCTCCCCCACCCGCGTCGCCAAGGTCTTCGCCCCGCCCGTCAAGACCAACCGCGTCCGCCTCGACGGCACGCCCGCCGAACAGGCCGCGAAGCTCGTCGGAATCCTCGAAGAACGCCACCTCGTCTAGCAACCCCCAACCACAATGCCCGCTCCGCGCGGGCGCGGCGGAGCCGCCGCCCGACGCGGAGGGGACATCCGAAACATGAACGAAATCTGGGTTTTCGCCGAACAGCGCGACGGCAAGCTGGAGTCCGTCGCCCTCGAGCTTCTCTCCAAGGGCCGCGAGCTCGCGGCCAAGTCCGGCTACGCGCTCGCCGCCGTCCTCCTCTCCGAGAACGGGGAGGCGCTCGCGCCCGAGCTCTTCGCGCACGGCGCGCAGAAGGTCTACGCGCTCGACGCGCCGCAGTTCGCCTACTACCAGAATGACTGGTGGAGCGAGGCGTTCGTCTCGCTCGTGCGCGACAAGGCCCCCGAGATCGTCCTCGTCGGCGCCACGACGATCGGCCGCTCGCTCGCGCCGACCGTCGCCTCGATCCTGCACTGCGGCCTCACCGCCGACTGCACGCAGCTGGACTTCGACGCCGAGAAGAAGCTGCTGCTGCAGACACGCCCCGCCTTCGGCGGCAACATCATGGCCACGATCGTCTGCGCGGACACCCGCCCGCAGATGGCCACCGTCCGCGGCAACGTCTTCAAGAAGGACCGCCTCGACCCCGCCCCCGCCGGCGAACTCGTCCGCGTCCCGGTCGACCTCTCCGCCGCCCCGTGCCGCATGAAGCGCGTCAAGGTCGTCCGCGAGGACGCCGGGGACGTGAACCTCGGCGAGGCCAAGGCGATCGTGTCCGGCGGCCGCGGCCTCGGCGGCCCCGAGAAGTTCTCCCTCGTGCGCGACCTCGCCTCGCAGCTCGGCGCCGCCGTCGGCGCCTCGCGCGCCGCGGTGGACGCCGGCTGGATCTCCCCGCTGCACCAGGTCGGCCAGACCGGCCGCACCGTCTGCCCGAAGCTCTACGTCGCCGTCGGCATCTCCGGCGCGATCCAGCACCTCGCCGGCATGCAGAGCTCGGAGACGATCGTCGCGATCAACAAGGACCCCGCCGCTCCGATCTTCGAGGTCGCCGACTACGGCCTCGTGGGCGACCTGGACGAAATCGTCCCGGAGCTCGTGAAACAGCTGGCCGCCCGCCGCGCCTAGCGCCGGGAAACCCCAACCGAAGCAGGAGGATGCCATGCCGACCATGTCCATGAGCCTCGAGGACTACCTCGAATGCATCTACATGCTCATCCTCGCCAAGAAGCCGGCGCGGGTGCGCGACATCGCCGCCGCCCTCGGCGTGAAAACGCCGTCCGTCGTGAACGGCGTGAACGGGCTGCTCCGCCAGGGGCTCGTGACGCACGAGCCCTACGCCTCCGTGGAGCTCACGCCCGCCGGCCTGGCCAAGGCGGTCGAGATCCTCGACCGCCACGAGGCGCTCACGGCCTTCCTCGACAGCCTCGGCGTCGACCCCGACACCGCCGAGGCGGACGCCTGCCGCATGGAGCACATCCTCTCCGAGCCGACGCTCGCCGCGATCCGCCGCTACCTCTCGCGGCACAAGATCAAGATCCGCCCCGCCACCAAGGCCCGCGCCCAGAAGAAGGCGCCCCCCGCCGGCTAGCCGCCGGGGCGTTCCCCCGTGATTGCCCCGGCGCACCTCCGCCGGCTACGTGACGGGGTGCGCCGCACCCCGCCACGCGCGTGATTTGCGGCGCGGGGGTGTTTACACGCGATTACCCCAGGGCACCTCCGCCGGCTGCGTGGCGGGGTGCGCCACACCCCGCCACGCGCGTGATTTGCGGCGCGGGCGGTCGGTCTTGATCGGAGGGGCCGCAAGCCGCGCCGCCCGACGGGCGCGCGGCAAGGCCCCGACCGGGCAACGCCGGCGCGAAGCGGTTCCTTGCGCACACCCCTGCACCCCGCGCCCGTCCGCCGCCGCCCTGGTCCCAACTTTTTCCACGGTGCGCTTGCAGCGCTTCGCGGCGTGGCACCCCGGGTCCCGCCCCGGCTACCGCGGTCGCCGGCTCGGCGCAAGCAACCGCTTCGCGCCATTCTTGCCCGGTCGGGGCCTTGCGCGGTGCGGCTTCGCCGGCCCGCGCTTGCGGCCCCTCCTGCCGCAAACGACCGCTCG
>CADBEF010000062.1 GCA_902793555.1 uncultured bacterium
TACAACGACTTCTACACGGTCGTGACGAACAACTGGGCCGGCGAGAAGTACTGGACGCGCGACTTTGCGAGCATCAATAACGTGCTCAACAACCTGGCGGATACTGTGAGATATTCTCGAACCCGCACGAAGACGGCCATCTATCCCCTTGCAATCTGCGCAAGCAGGACAGGACCTTCAAAGTACGGGAATCATTCCTTCATCCGTCTTTACTCATTTCAGATCTGGGAGTCGGGGCGGCTAATCCACTACTTTCTCCCGTGGAAGAGCGGCGACGACATCGGCCTCAAGGACGTGATGACGGGCGAGACGTTCACCTCCGCCACCGCGACGCCGTTCACGTGCGGCGGCGACATCACGGACGACCCGCAGGGCGACCCGTTCGTCCTCGGCGTGACCGGCTCCGCGGGCAAGACGACCACGAAGGAGATCTCCGCGCACCTGCTCGGCGCGCTCGGGCCGACCGTCCGCACCCGCGGCAACTGGAACAACGACCTGGGGCTCCCGAAGTCCATCCTCGCCATGCCGCCCGGCACGCGCTACGCCGTGCTCGAGGCCGGCACGAACCACCCCGGCGAGCTTGCGCCGCTCGCCGCGCTCATGCGCCCCGACGCGGCGATCGTCACGAACGTCGGCCCCGTCCACATCGGCAACTTCGGCACCGAGGCCGCCATCGCCCGCGAGAAGGGCGAGCTGCCGCGCGCCGTCCCGGCGGAGGGGTTCGTCGTGCTCGACGCCGCCCTGCCCCACTTCGACGAGCTGCGCGACGGCGTCGCGGCGCGGGTCGTGACGACGAGCTCCGACGCGGAGCGCGCGCCGGACGCCGACTTCGTCGCGCGGAACGTCGACCTGGCGGACGGCTCGTTCGACCTCTTCGACCGCGCGGACGGCTCGACGCGCCGCCTCGCGACCGGCCTGCCCGGCCGCCACCAGATCGCGGACGCGCTGCTCGCGGTCGCGGCGGCGCGGCAGCTCGGCGTCGGCTGGGACGAGATCGCCGCGCGCCTGCGGACCGTCCCGCGCGTCTCGCTGCGCTGGGAGGAGAGCGACCGCGTCGGCGCGCACTGGATCAACGACGCCTACAACGCGAACCCCGCCGCGATGGAATCGGCGCTCGAGGCGTTCGCGCGCGTCCTGCCCGGCGCCCGCCACGTCGCCGTCCTCGGCGACATGGGCGAGCTGGGCGACGCCGCGGAGGCGCTGCACCGCCGCGTCGGCCGCGCCGCCGCCGCGCGCGGGGTGGACGTCCTCGTCGCGGTCGGGCCGCTTTCGGAGGCCCTCGCGGACGAAGCCCGCCTCGCGGGCCTCCCGGCGACCGACATCCACCTCGCGCCGGACGCCCTCGCCGCGCGCGACCTCCTCGCCCGGCTCGTCGTCCCCGGCGACGCGGTGCTCCTCAAGGCCTCCCGCTCGATGGGCCTCGAGCGCGCGCTCCCGCCCGCGTAACCGGCTACTCCGCCTCCCGGGCCGACGCGTCGTGCCACGGCCGCCCGGCCGTGGCAGAAGCCGCCTTCTGCGAAATTTCACTACGGCGTGATTAAGTGTTTTCAAGTGCTTGCGGGACTCCCGCGCATGACTTGGATGAACATGTGGATGCGGGGCGATTCGCCCGAGGCCTCGCCGGAAACCGAAAATCAACCACGGTGTGATTGAACTCATTCGCGTTCGACCCAACGACGGACACGCCGCCCGGAAACCAAAAAATCAACTACGGTGTGATTGAACCCGACTGCGTTTGATAAACTACGGTCGGATAACCGTGTTTTCAACGAGTTGTGAGACAGCCGCGGGCGGTGCGACGGCGGCATTCCGGTTTCGCGGATGACTTGGAGACGGGTCGGCCCGGCGACTTGATCCAAGTCGGCAAGTCGCCCGAGTCGGCAAGTCGGTTGCCGCTCCTCGGGGGGGATTCGGAAGCCGGGAGTCGGGTTTCGCCAGTCGCACCCGGCCCGCGCGCCGGCGGGCGGAGCCCCGCCGCGCGCGAAGCCGGATTTCCGCTCGTCAGCCCCGGCGGGAAGACGCGGCGCGCGCGAGGATCGCGTCAAAGGACGCATCGGGCACCTTGAGGCCGCCGTATGCGACGCCCACGCGGACGTTCGGCTTGGCGTCGCCGTGGAAGTCGCTGCCGCCCGTGGCGACGAGCCCGAATTCCGCGGCGAGGCCGAGCAACTCCTCGACCTGGCCGGGGAGGTGTCCGGTGTAGTAGGCTTCGATGCCGTCCAGACCCGCCTCGGCGAGTCGGGCAACGAACGCGCGCAGCTCCGAGCGGTCGTAACGCGTCGAATACGGGTGCGCGAGCGACACGGCGCCGCCGGCGCCGCGCACGAGCCGGATCGCCTCGTCCGGCGCGAGCCGGAAGCGGTCGGCGTAGGCGGGGGCGCCGCGCTCCAGGAAGCGGCGGAAGGCGTCCGCGCGGTCGCGGGCGAACCCTTTGCGGACGAGCGCCGCGGCGATGTGCGGACGCGCGACGAGGTCCGGCGTGCCGGCCTCGCGCTCGACCTCCTCGGGGGAAACCGGGCAACCGAGTCGCGCGAGCTTGGCGTAGATTTCCGCGTTGCGGGCGCGGCGGCCGCCGCGGACCCGCTCCATCGCGGACGCGAGCGCGGCGTCCGCCGGGTCGAAGCCGTAGGCGAGCAGGTGGACGGTCCGCCCCGGCACGTCGGCCGAGATCTCCATCCCGACGGCCGTCCGCAGCCCGGCGGCGTCCGCGGCGGCGCGGAAGCGGTCCGCGCCGCGCCAGTTGTCGTGGTCCGTGAGGACCGCGGCCGACAGGCCGGCCTCGCGCGCGAGCGCGGCGACCTCCTCCGGCGTGCGGGAGCCGTCGGAGAACGTGGAATGCAGGTGCAGGTCGACCATGGCGCGCGGAGTCTAGCACAACGCGCCCCCGCGCCGCAAACGGCTTCCATTCCGCCGCGGTTTGTGGTAGCATTCTTGCCCGTTCCGCGCGCCGCGCGGGGCCCCCGACCATGGACCAGCCCATCATCACGTCCCTGCTCGAGCAGGACTTCTACAAGTTCACGATGGGGCAGCTCGTGCTGCACCAGCTGCCCACCGTCGACGTCCGCGCCGAGTTCCGGCTCCGCACGCCGGGGGTCGACCTGCGGCCCTACGTCCCCGCCATCCGGGAGCAGCTCGACCACCTCTGCTCGCTGCGCTTCACGGACGACGAGATCGGCTACCTGCGCGGGATCCGCTTCCTCGCGCCCGACTTCTGCGACTACCTCAAGCGCCTGTGGCTCTACCGCGAGCAGGTCCACGTCGAGGAGGACCCGACGAAGCGGGGCGGCGTCGCCATCTGGGCCGAAGGCCCGTGGCGGGACGTCATCTGGTTCGAGATCCCGGTCCTCGCGATCGTGCAGGAGACCTACATGCGCGGCCGCGTGGACGGCCTCGCGGAGGGCCGCCGCCGCCTGAGGCGCAAGATCGCCGCCTTCGAAAAGCACGCCGACTGGGGCTTCAAGGTCGCCGACTTCGGGCTGCGCCGCCGCTACTCGGGCGCGTGGCAGGAGGAGGTCGTGCGGGAGTTCGCGGACAAGGGGCGCCATATTTTCTCCGGCACCTCGAACGTCTACCTCGCCAAGAAGTTCGGCGTCTCCCCGATCGGGACCTTCGCGCACGAGCTCTTCATGGGCGTCATGGGCACCGACGTGCGCGTCTCCGAGGTGCAGCGCCGCACGCTCGACATGTGGGCGCACGAGTACCGCGGCGAGCTCGGCATCGGGCTTTCGGACATCTTCGGCTTCCGCGCGTTCCTGCGCGACTTCGACCTCTACTTCGCCAAGCTCTTCGACGGCTGCCGCCACGACTCGGGCGACCCCTTCACGTGGGGCGAGATGCTGATCGCCCACTACAAGAGGCTCCGCATCGACCCGCGCACCAAGACCGCGTGCTGGAGCGACAGCCTCGACACGAAGAAGGCCCTCGCCATCGCGCGCCGCTTCCACGACCGGATCAAGGTCACCTTCGGCATCGGCACGCACCTCACCAACGACATGGGCGTCGAGCCGCTCTCGATCGTGATGAAGCTCACGCAGAGCAACGGGCATCCCGTCGTGAAGCTCTCCGACTCGCCCGGCAAGTCCATGTGCGACGACGCGTCGTTCGTCGAGTACGTCAAGCAGCAGTACGACTGGAAATCCATCGACGAAAAAGACTGATTCCCGACCTTTCAACCCTTCGACCCTTCAACCATGAAAAAGACCGCACTCATCACCGGCATCACCGGCCAGGACGGCGCCTACCTCTCGCGCTTCCTGCTTTCCAAGGGCTACGACGTCTGCGGGCTTCTCGCCCGCCGCTCCACCCCGACGACCTGGCGCCTGCAGTACCTCGGCGTGCTCGACAAGGTGCGCCTCATCGACGGCGACCTCACGGACATCGCGTCGATCGTCCGCGCGCTGCTGGACTGCAAGCCCGACGAGGTCTACAACCTCGGCGCGCAGAGCTTCGTGGCGACCTCGTGGGCGCAGCCGATCCTCACCGCGAACGCGACGGGCCTGGGCGCCCTCAACATCCTCGAGGCGATCCGCCAGGTCCGCCCGGAGGCGCGGTTCTACCAGGCCTCCACGTCCGAGATGTTCGGCAAGATCCAGGAGCCGGTGCAGAGCGAGAAGACGCCCTTCTACCCGCGCAGCCCCTACGGCGTGGCGAAGCTCTTCGCGCACTGGTCCACGATCAACTACCGCGAGAGCTTCGGCCTGTTCGGCTGCTCCGGCATCCTCTTCAACCACGAGTCGCCGCTGCGCGGCATCGAGTTCGTGACGCGCAAGGTCACGGACGCCGTCGCGCGCATCAAGCTCGGCGCGCCCGCCCGGGACGGCAGCGGCGTCCAGAAGGACCTGCACCTGGGCAACATCGACGCGAAGCGCGACTGGGGCTTCGCGGGCGACTACGTCGAGGCGATGTGGGCGATGTTGCAGCAGCCGGAGCCGGACACCTACGTCGTCGCCACCGGGCGCACGACCACGGTGCGCGACATGTGCCGGATCGCGTTCGAGCACGTCGGGCTCGACTACGGGAAGTACGTCGTCGTGGACCCGAAGTTCTACCGCCCCGCGGAGGTGGACGTCCTCCTCGGCAACCCCGCCAAGGCCAAGGCGAAGCTCGGCTGGGAGGCGAAGACCTCGCTCGAGCAGCTCATCACGATGATGGTGGACGCCGACCTCGAGCGCGTCAAGCACGAGCTCGCCTGACCCGACCGTGCACCCCGTCCTCTTCACCCTAGGCCCCTTCACGCTGCACAGCTACGGGCTGTGCATGGCGGTCGGGATCCTGTGCGCCTACGCGGTGCTCGCGCGCCTCGTGGCCCGGCGCGGGGAAGACCCCGACGCGCTCGCGAACCTCGTCGTGGCGCTCGTGCTCGTCGGGCTGGCCGGCGCGCGGACGTTCTACGTGGCGGAGCACTGGAGCGCACAGTTCGCGGGCGACCCGCTGGCGGCCGTCCGGATCTGGGAGGGCGGGCTCATGTTCTACGGGAGCATCGTCTTCGGCGCCGCGGGGCTCGTCGCGTGGTGCCTGTGGCGCCGCCGGAGCGTCCTGGAGTGGCTCGACCGGTTCGCGGTGGTCGTTCCGCTCGGGCAGGCGTTCGGCCGCGTGGGCTGCTTCCTGAACGGCTGCTGCTGGGGGCGCGCGTGCGACACCGCGCTCTCGGTGCGCTACCCGGCGCATTCGGCGCCGTGGCGCGAGCAGCTCGACGCCGGGGCGCTCCCGCCCTTCTCGGACGGTTCGCTGCCCGCGCGGTCGCTGCCCGTCCTGCCGACGCAGCTCTTCGAGGCGGCGGGCTGCCTCGCGCTCTTCGCGCTGCTGCTGCTCCTCTTCCGCCGCCTGCACCCGGCGTCGGACGCCGGGAAGCCCTCGCGCGCGGCGGGCGCCGTCGCGGCCGGCTACTTCCTCGGCTACGGGGCGATCCGCTTCGTGGACGAGATCTTCCGCGCGGACGAGCGCCTGCACTTCGGTTGGTTCTCGATCTCGCAGTCGATCAGCATGGCGCTCTGGGCGCTCGGCCTCGCGCTGCTGGCGCGGCTGCTGCTCGTCCGCCGCCCCCCGAACCCGTAGACCGGACATGGCCGACCCGACCCGCCGGACGCCCGCCGAGGACGGCGGCTACCGCCACGTGCTGCGCCTCGTCGTCCCGATGGTGCTCAGCAACGCGGCCTTCACCGTGATGCAGTTCACGGACCGCGTCCTCGTCGCGCGGTTCTCGTCGGAGGCGATCCAGGCCGCGATGCCGGCGGGCATCCTCACGTTCTGCCTGCTGAGCCTCTTCGCCGCGACGGCCGGCTACGCGGGGACGTTCGTCGCGCAGTACCACGGCGCGGGCGACCGGCGCGCGACGATCCGCTCGTGCGCGGCGGGCGTGTGGCTCACGGTCCTGTTCCTCCCGTTCTTCGCGCTGCTGCTGCCGCTCTGCTCGTGGATCCTCTCGCTCGCCGCGCGCGACCCGGCGCTCTTCGCGCTCGAGGACCGCTACGCGTTCTGGATGCTCCTCGGGGCGCCGCTCGTCTCGCTGCACTGGGTGCTCTCGGGCTACCTCACGGGACGCAACCGGGTCGTCGCCAACGCGCTCGTCACCGTGGCGGGGTGCGCCGTCAACGTCGCGCTCGACGTGTGGCTGGTCTTCGGCGGGGCGGGCGTCCCCGCGCTCGGGCTCGAAGGCGCCGGCATCGCGACGTTCGCCTCCGTCGCGCTGCAGGACGCGATCCTCGCCGCGGTCATCCTCGCGGAGCGGGAGGTGCGCGCCCTGCCGCGCCGGGAGCTGCTGCGCCCCGACTGGGGGCTCGTGCGCCGCATCGTGCGGTTCGGGCTGCCAGCCGGCGTGCAGCTCTGCTTCGACATGGCCAGCTTCTCGGTCTTCGTCCTGCTCACGGGGCGGCTCGACGACCTTTCGCTCGCCACGAGCAACGTCGCCTTCTCGATCAACAACCTCGCCTTCGCCCCGCTCATGGGCTTCAGCAACGTCGCCGCGATCCTCGCCGGACAGTTCCAGGGTGCGGAGAAGCCGCGGCTCGCGCAAAGCTCCGTGATGCGCTGCCTGCGTCTCGCGTGGGTCTACATGGCGCTGTGCGCGGCGGTCTTCCTGCTCCTGCCGGAGACGCTCCTCGGCGCGTTCCGCTCGCCGGACGCCCCCTACACCGCCGCGGAGATGGCGGCGCTCGGGCGGTCGCTGCTGGCGATGCTCGCCGCGTGGGGGATGTTCGACACGATGAACGTCGTGTTCCTCGGCGCGCTCAAGGGGGCGGGCGACACGCGCTTCGCGATGGCGTGGCTGCTCGGGACGGAATGGGCGATCTACGTCCCCGCCGTCGCGATCGTGATGGTGCTCTGCGGCGGCGGCATCGTGGATGCCTGGTGGATCCAGCTGCTCTACGTAATACTGCTCTCCTCCGGCCTCTACGTGCGCTGGCGGCGCGGCAAGTGGATGTCGATCAAGCTCGTCGGGTCGTCGTTCGAGGCCGGGGTGTCGCTCGGGAGCAATCTCGGCGACCGGGCGGAGAACCTGCGGCGGGCGGTGCGGCTGCTCGCGGAGACGCCCGGCGTGCGGCTGCTCGGCCGTTCGGCGATCTACGAGACGGAACCCGTCGACGTCCCGTCCGAGTTCGCCGCGCAGGACTACCTCAACGCCGTGGCCGTGTTCGACGTCTCCCTCCCGCTGGCGGACTGGAGCGCGCGCTGCCACGCGGTGGAGGACGAGCTTGGGCGCGTCCGCACTGGCTACCACCACCCGCGCACGATCGACGTGGACCTGCTCTACTGCGGCGAGACCGTCCGCGACGAGCCGCACCTGCACCTGCCCCACCCGCAGATCGCCTCGCGACGCTTCGTCTGCGAGCCGCTCGCCGAGCTCCGCCCCGGCCTGCGCCTGCCGGGCCTCCCCGATACCGTTTCCGGGCTCCTCGCCGCCCTGCCGCCGCGCCCCGCCGTCCGCCCCTCGGGCGACTGCTGGGACGCACCTCCCCCGCCCGCGGAATCGCGGGCGTGACCCGCGAAGCGCAGTCGCGTGCGCGAATGCATAGGAGAAGCAAATACGTGCCGTAGGCGTTCCGTAGAAATTAAAGGGGTCTGTCCCCTTAAAAAGTGCTTGCAACGGGAAGACGTGGAAATTAAAGGGAAATTAAAGGGGTCTGTCCCCTTAAAAAGTGCTTGCAACGGGAAGACGTGTGTGGTAGATTGCGCCGCATGACGAACGAAACGCACAAGGCAACGGAGGAAGGGGGCGGAGCATGAGACGGCCGCGGGTCAAGGTCGATGGAGAGGGGTTCTACCACGTGGTGAGCCGGATCGGAGGGAAACGGTTCCTCATCGACGAGACGGAGAAGGGCGTTTTGCTGGGAATGATCCGGGCGGCGGCGGCGTTCTCGGGGGTGGAGTTGTATACATTCGCGATCATGTCGAACCATTTCCATCTGCTCGTGAGGGTCCCGAGAAAGCGGGAGGTCTCCGATGCAGAGCTGCTCCGCCGGATGGAGGCACTCTATGGGACGCCACGATTTCTCAAAGTGCTTGAAAAATGGGAAAAGTGGACGAAGAAGAACCAAGCAGAACGCGTGGAGGAGGAGAAGGCGCGGTTGCGGGCGAGAATGTACGACCTATCCCAGTTCTGCAAGACGTTCAAGGAGACGTACACGCAGGATTACAACCGCAGGCACGACAATACGGGGACGATTTGGGAAGGCCGCTTCAAGAGCATCCTGCTGGAAGGTTCGTGGCGGACGCTGATGACTGTTGCCGGCTACATCCACCTCAACCCGGTCCGCGCGGCGATGGCGGAGCGCGCGGAAGACGCGGAAAACGCGGGCTACGGCGCGGCCTGCCAGGGCGACACGCGGGCAATGACCGGCCTTGTCGCGCTCGTCAAACGAGTCTACGGCGTCAAGGAGGCAACGTGGACGCAGGCGCGGGACGCCTGCGCGGAGGTGATGGCCGGGGCAATTGAACGGACGCTTCCCGATTTCGGATTCCAGATTCCGAATTCCCGATCGCCGGCCCCCGAATTCCCCCCGAAGGCCCTGAAGGAATTGTTGAGACGCCGCGTGGCTGGGTTCCTGCACGGCGGAGCGCTCGGCGGCGAGGCGTTCCTCGCCAAGGCCAAGAAACTGCTGCCCAAACGCGTGCGGAGCCGCGCCCCCTGCGAGCTGGACGCCTGCGCGGGCCTCGGCCTGGCGCCGGCCGGCGGCGTCCGCGAAGGCAACAAGGATCCGGCCGCATGACCTCGCCCGGGCCGGATCCGGCGCTGCCGATCCTCGCGCACCGCGACGAAATCGCCGCGGCAGTCCGCGACAACCCCGTCGTCGTCGTGTGCGGCGAGACGGGCTCCGGCAAGACCACGCAGATCCCGCAGATATGCCTCGCCGCCGGGCGCGGCGCCCGCGGCCGCCGCATCGCCGTCACGCAACCGCGCCGCCTCGCCGCCGTCACGGTCGCCGAACGCGTCGCGCAGGAGCTCGGCGCGGACGGCAACCTCGTCGGCTGGCAGCACCGCTTCGGCAAGCGCCTTTCGCGCGAGAACCGGATCAAGTTCATGACCGACGGCATCCTCCTCGCGGAGCTGCGCACCGACCCGCTCCTGCGCGCCTACGACACGGTCATGGTGGACGAGGCGCACGAGCGCACGCTCAACGTGGACTTCGTCCTGGGCTGCCTCAAGCGCATCCTCCCCCGCCGCCCCGACCTGCGCGTGATCGTCTCCTCCGCGACGCTCGAGACGAAGGCCTTCTCCGACTTCTTCGGCGGCGCGCCCGTCCTCTCGATCCCCGGCCGCGCGTTCCCGGTCGCGGTCCGCTGGCGCCCGCCGCCGGGCGAAGACCCGGACCTGCCGGCCGCGGTCGCCGACGCGGTCGAGGAATGCCTCGCCGGCCCCTACGAGGGCGACATCCTCGTGTTCCTGCCCGGCGAACGCGACATCCGCGCCGCGGCCGAGGCGGTCGAGGGGCGCCGCCTGCCGCACGTCGCCGCGCTGCCGCTCCTCGCGAGCCTCCCGCCCGCCGAGCAGCGCCGCGCGTTCCGCACGATCCCCGGCACGACGCGCGTCGTGCTCGCCACCAACGTCGCGGAGACGTCCGTCACGATCCCCGGCATCCGCTACGTCGTGGACTCCGGGCTCGCGCGCGTCGCCCGCTACAACCCGCGGGCCCGCGTCAAGCGCCTCCACGTCGAGCCGGTCTCGCAGGCGAGCGCCGAGCAGCGCAAAGGCCGCTGCGGCCGCGTCGGCCCCGGCGTCTGCATCCGGCTCTACGCCGAGGAGGACTTCGCGCGCCGCCCCGCGCAGACCGACCCCGAAATCCGCCGCACGTCGCTCGCCGGCACGATCCTCTCGATGCTCGACTGGCGGCTCGGCGACATCGCGGACTTCCCGTTCCTCCAGCCGCCCGCCGCGGCCGCGGTGTCGGAGGGCCGCAAGCAGCTGCTCCTGCTCGGCGCGGCGGAAACGCGGGACCCCGCCACGGCATCGGGCGGAACCCGCGGGGCGGGGCCCCTGCGGATCACGCCGCTCGGCCGCAGGCTCGCCAAGCTTCCGCTCGACCCCGCGCTCGGGCGCATGCTCTACGAGGCCGCGGAGCAGGGCGTCCTGCGCGACGCGCTCGTCGTCGTCTCCGCCCTCGCGTGCGAAGACCCGCTCCTGCGCCCCGCCGACCGGCAGGAGGCCGCCGCGCAGGCGCATGCCGCGTTCCGAGACAAGGCGTCCGACTTCGCCGGCATCGTCGCGCTCTGGCGGCACTACCACGACCCGCACCACCCGATGTCGCGCTCCGCCGCGCGCCGCGACTGCCAGAAGAACTTCGTCTCCTGGCGCCGCCTCTGCGAATGGGAGGACGTCCGAGACCAGCTCTCGCGCCTGCTCGCCGCCGACGGCCTCGACGTCGCCTCCGCCTCCGGCGGCGCGGACGCCCTCCACCGCGCGCTCCTCTCCGGCCTGCTCCCGAACATCGGCGTCTGGGACGCCGAGGAGAAGGAATACCGCGGCGCGAACGGCGCGCGCTTCCGCCTCTGGCCCGGCTCCGGCCTCGCGAAGGTGAAGACGCCGCCGCCGTGGATCGTCGCCGCGGAGCTCGTCGACACCTCGCGCCTCTGGGCGCGCCGCGCCGCCGCGATCGACCCGGACTGGATCGAGCCGCTCGCGCGCGGCGCCGTCCGCTACGCCTACACGGGCGAATCGTGGGACCCGCGCACCGGCACCGCGCGCGCCACGCGCCGCGCCGTGCTCTGGGGGCTCACGGTCCAGGACGGCGTCCGCTGCGACCTCGCCCCCGCGAACCCCGCCCTCTCGCGCGAGCTCTTCATCCGCGATGGGCTCGTCGGCGGCGCGTTCCCGAAGCCCGTCCCGCCGTTCGTCCGCCGCAACCTCGAGACGATCGCCCTCGCCACCGAGGCCGCCCGCAAGGCGCGCACGATGTCCTACGACCGCGAGATCGACGCCTGGTGCGAACGCTACGACGCGCTCCTCCCGCGCGAGTGCGTGAACGTCCCCGCCCTGCGCGACTGGCTCGCCGCGCGCCCACCCGCCGCCGCCGACCGCCTCCTCCTGCCCCGTCCCCGCGAAGCCGACCGCACCGACCCCGCCCTCTTCCCGGACCACGTCGAGTTGCACGCGCCGCTCCGGACATCCCGCGGCGCAGCCGACGCGTCGCTCGTCACTCGTCACCCGTCGCTTCGCAGGGGCTCGGCCGCCCCGCGGCCGGCCGAGCCCCTGCGCCTGCCCCTCTCCTACGTCCACTCGCCCGGCTCCGACGACGACGGCGTCACCTGCACGCTGCGCCCCGAACAGACCGCGCTCGTCCCGCTGCTCGGCGGCGACCGCCTCGTTCCCGGCCTGCTGCGCGCCAAGGTCCTCTACCTGGTCCGCTCGCTACCGCACTCCTCGCTCACGCTCCTCGCCGCCGCCACCGCGGAAACGACCGGCGCGCCCGTCCGCGCGCTCGACACCGACGCGATGGCGGACGCCATCCTGCCGCTCCTGCCGTCCGAAGGTCCGCTCGCCGAAGCGCTCGTGCGCCTCCTCGCGTCCCGCTTTGGCGTCCGCCTCCCGCTCGGCTTCTGGCGCGACGCCGACCTGCCCGCCGCGATGCGGATGCGCTGGCGCGTCGCCGACCGCCGCGGCCGCGAGCTTTTCGCCACGCGCGACGAAGCCGAGATCGCCGAATTCCGCGACGAGCACGAGCGCCTCGCCCCCGGCTCCCTCCCCTCCCCCGCCGCGCTCCTCTTCGGCGCCGCCCCGCCCCCGCCCTGGCTCGAACCGCTCGAAATCGCCCGCATCGGCTCGCGTCCGGTCGCCGCCTGGCCCGCGCTCGCCGCCGCCGGCCGTTGGGCGCTCTTCCCCGCCGCCGCCGCCGCCCGTACCTCGCACCGCGCGGG
>CADBEF010000063.1 GCA_902793555.1 uncultured bacterium
GGCGCGCGGTGTCGCGCGTCGCGGGCGACTCGTTCCACGCGAGCTCGACGTCGGAGAGCGCGGCGATCGCGAACTTCGTGCGGCGCGGCAGGTAGAGGCAGTGCGGCTTGCCGGAGAAGGGGTTCGCGCGGCCGTCGGCGACCTCGAAGGACCAGCCCTCGCCTTTTGCGGAGAAGTTTCCGCCGATGAGCACGAGCGCGAGCTCGCTCTCGCCGGTGTCGCCGTCGTAGGTCGCGCCCTGGGCGAGCTTCAGGAGGCCGAAGCGCGTGAGCTTCATGCCGAATTCGCCGACGTCGAAGATCTTGTTGTAGCCCTGGGCGGGCCGGAGGGGGATGCGGAGGTTCATGGTTTCATCCTTTCGATTCAGTCGCTTCGCTTGAAGTGGCCGCTTCGCGGCCTAAGTGGCGAATTCGTCGCCTAAGTCATGCTTCGTCACTTGGGCCGCGAGCGGCCGCTTACTTCACGCAGTGGAACTCGATGCCGAGATTGCGGCAGAGGTCGGAGAGGGCCTGCGCCTGGTCGCCGTACATGAGCGCGTAGTGGTGCTCCCAGCCGTTTTCGATCACCTCCCTGCGCACGGCGTCGCAGCCGGCGTCGAAGCGGATCTTGAGCGGGTTGCCGCGGACGAAGAGGTCCGTGTCGAGGCCGTCGCCCGTGCAGACGAGCATGCGGAAGCCGTCGCCGTCGCGCGTCTCGCCGAGGCGGGCGAGCGTGACGCGGCCCGGCTTGAGCGGGAACTCGTCCGTGACGCCCTTCACGCCGCCGCCCTCGACCGTGGCCGAGCAGCGCAGCGACGGCTGGTAGCCCTGCTTGCAGAGCGAGCACGGCGCGGCGCCGCAGTGCCACGCGACGCCGTAGTCGCCCTCGCAGACGATCAGGTCGCAGAAGAACGGCTTCTCGCCCGAGAGCTCCTGCCCGATGCGCATCATCACGGCGCCGTAGACGTCGCCCTCGCACGCGCAGAGGTGGCCGTGGTTCGTGAGGTGCCCCATCGTCGAGCAGACGGCGATGCCGTAGAGGCCGTCGAGAATCACCTCGGGCCAGCAGCGCATCGCGAGCGTGTCGACGAGGAACTTCCCCTTGAGCTTCACCATCGCGCCGTAGAGGCGCACGGCCTTGTCGAACTGGTCGCCTTTCGGGCCGTCCGTCGGGTGCAGCGGCGCGTCGGAGAGGATCTCGGCCTTCGCCGCTTCGACCTCGTCGGGCGCGAGGTCCTTCGCGGTCGTGAAGACCTCGTGCTCGGTGATGAGCTTCACCTCGGGGCCGAGCTCGCGGCGGAGGAGCATCTCGGAGACGCAGCTGGTGTAGAAGCCCGGGACGCGCCCGCCGACGAGCCCGATGCGCATGCGGCGCAGCGCCTTCATCGTCCGCGCGACCGCGATCGCGCGCGAGAGCTGCCCCGCGGCCTCCGGCGTGGCGGGGTTCGCGTGGACGTGGAAGTAGGGGATGTGGAGGCGGTACATGTGGTGGGCGTTCATGTTCGCCGCGCAGAACGAGTTGTTCTGCAGGCGCCCGCCCGCCGGGTCCGGCTCCGGCATCGACCAGAGGATGACGGGGATGTTGCCGAGGCGCTGCGCGAAGAGCGGCGGCACGACGCCGAGCGAGAACGTCATGAAGTGGACGAGCAGCGCGTCGGGGCGCTCCTTCTCGAAGCGGTCCAGGAGCTCCACCGCCTCCGTCTCGAGCGTGAGCATCCTCTCCGGCGCGAGCACCTCGACGCCGGGGAGCGTGTGGAGGAAGGCCAGCGCGTTCTCGCGCGCCGCCTCGAGCGTGTCGTTCGTCCAGTTGACCTTCGAGAGGGGAAGGTAGCCGATTTTGAAGGGTTTCATGGTCGGGATGGTTTGGATGGTCAAGATGGTTCGGATGGCGAAGCATTCTACCGCATCCGCCGTTCCGGGACAAGCGGCGTTTCGCGCCTCGACCGGCGCCGCGGACGAGCGGTTCGAGATCCGCTACGAGGACGAGAACATCTGGATGAGCCAGAAGATGCTCGCCGCGGTCTACGGCGTCGAGGTCCCGAATATCTCCTATCACCTGAGGAAGCTGCTCGCGGACGCCGAACTGGACAAGGACCACATGGGCCTTACGACCTGGGAGGACGCGCCCGACGGCAAAATCCAGAAATACGACGTGACGGTCGCCAAGAACTACCTCACGGAAACGGAGCTCGCGGTTCTGGGCCGGATGGTCAACGCATTCCTGGACCTGGCCGAGCTCAAGGCCGCCGCCGCCTAAGCCATCGCTCCCACGGTCCATCAAGTCCATTCCGTCCAACAAGTCCACGGCGGATGTGGTTTGACTTGCCGGACCGAATGGACTTGCTGGAGACGGTCTATGTCCCCGTATCCCCCCCTGCGCATTTACAATTCGCCGTGGACATCTCGCATTCATTGGCTTTTTCGCGCGTTTTTGTGCGAATCTTCACAAATTCGCCGGCGTCTTGTTTCCGCCCCGCGTTTCTGCGATACTCATGACATGAAAGAACGTGAACACCATGCCGCTCCGCCCCTCCCAGCCCCCTGCCATCGCCATCCGAGAAACCTACGAAACCTTCAATGCCCGTCATAAGGCCGCCGACGCCAGCGCCGCGGACGAGGCCGACCTCAAGACCCTCGAACAGAGCATCGGAAACCGAACGAAGTAGGATATGATCCCCAGCCCTCTCAAGCACTCCGCACCGCAAGGCTGCATCCCGTTCCGGGAATGCAGGGCGAAGACATCTCCCGATGGTTCGCCGGGAACGTCCGTCTTCGACCACTGCCGCTATGCAGGGTATGTCGCGGAAGGGCTGCTAAGACTGCTTCCGTCATCGGTCCGCAGTCTTCTGCCGCCCGAGACGCCGTTTTTCGTTTCGCTACACGATGTCGGAAAGGTGTCGCCGGGATTCGAGGGCAAGTATTTCATCGAGCTTCTTCGCGAAAAGGCGCCAGCCTTCGCTGCAGACTTCATCAACGGCGGTTATGTGACGAATCATGCCTCGATTGGAGCAAAGGCGCTTCTTCGTCTTTTCGGGTTGACTGTGGACCATCCGATCGTTCGCGCCGTTGCGGCTCACCACGGTTTCGCGCCCGATCGGTTAGACTTCACGCAGGACGGTGCGTGGCAGGACGAGCGCGCCGCACTCGTCCGCGCGCTCGCGGCGGAGTTTGGCGTCGCTCCTGAGTCGAGCTTGAAGGGGTCCGTTCCTGTCGATCTTCTTACGGGCATCACCTGCGTCGCGGACTGGATTGCGTCCGACGAATCATTCTTTCCGCCAAACGAAGCCTCGCTTTCTTCCGAAGAGGGGCGCAAGCGTGCGACGGACGCGCTCGTCCAATGCGGATTTGTGCGACCGTCGTTCCGACGCGGGCTGTCCTTCCGTGACGCTTTCGGCTTCGATCCCCGACCAGCTCAGGCCGCATTCCTTGAAGAAGTCTCTACGCCTGGCGTCTATGTCCTTGAGGCGCCGATGGGGATGGGCAAGACGGAAGCCGCGCTTTACGCCGCCTACAAACTGGTCGAGGCCGGATTCCATTCCGGGCTCTACTTCGCCCTTCCGACTCGCCTCACGAGCGACCGCATCCACGATCGTGTCCGAACGTTCCTTCAGGCGGTTTCGGTCGGAAGTTCGGCGGTGAAGCTCGCACATGGACAGGCGTGGCTAAAGGAATTCGAGTCCGGTGCCGAAGGCTCGGACCGGACGGCGGGGGCGCGCCCGCCGCCGTGGTTCAACCCGTCCAAGCGCGGCCTGCTCTTTCCGTTCGCCGTGGGGACGATCGACCAGGCGCTACTTTCCGTGCTCAACGTGAAGCACTCGTTCGTCCGTTCGTTCGGGCTTGCGGGAAAGGTCGTTGTCCTGGACGAGGTCCACAGCTATGACGCCTATACGGGGACGCTCCTCGACGAGCTCGTCAAGCGTCTTCGCGAACTGGGCTGCACGGTGATTGTCCTTTCGGCGACGCTCACCGCCGCACGCCGCGCCGCGTTGTTCGGTTCCGACCCGCCCGCCGGCGACGGCTATCCGCTCCTCGTCGGCGTCCGCGCCAGTACCGGAGAGCGGATCGTCCGCGCGCTGGAGCCGCCACCATCCCGCTCCGTCCGTCTCCGCTGGATCGACGCCTCCGCGACACCCCCTCTCGAGGAGGCGGTCGCGAAGGCCCGCGCCGGATGCAACGTTCTTTGCATCGCCAACACCGTCGCGACGGCACAGGAGTGGTTCCGCTCGCTGAAGGCATCGATGTCGGAAAACGAGTTCCCCGTCGGGCTTCTCCATTCGAAGTTCACCGGAACGGACCGGGAACGAATCGAGAACGACTGGATGTCGAAGCTTGGAAAGCCGTCCGAATCGGGCGCGGATTCACGCCCGCAAGGGTCGATTCTCGTCGCCACGCAGATCGTCGAGCAGAGCGTGGACATCGACGCGGACTGGATGCTCTCCGAACTTGCTCCTGCAGATATGCTCCTGCAACGTCTCGGTCGACTCTGGCGCCACGACCGGGATTCCCGTCCCGCACCGGAACCGGAACTGGCGATCGTCTGCGCCCGGATGCCTGCGGACGATCTGTCGAACCTTCCGTCCGACACAAAAGAACTCGAAGCCTTCTTCGGCCGCGGCGTCTGGGTCTATGCGCCCTACGTCCTGCTCCGCACGTTCGAGACGCTACGCGACCGCAAGTCCGTCAGTATCCCCGACGACATTCGTCCGATGCTTGAGGCCGTCTATTCCGAAACGATTCCAACCACAGAACCGCATCGGGCTCTCTACAACGACATGAAGGCGAAGGCGGACAACCTCCGGCAACTTGCCCGGATGGGGGAGGCCGACTCGCTGCCGACGCGCGACGACAGCGAAGAAACGGCGGGGACACGCTACAACAGCCGTCCGTCCGTTTCTCTGCTACTCGTCCGTGGGCTTGATCCTGCTGCGGGACATGCGACCGCCTCCGCCACGCTCCTAGACGGGCGTTCCGTCTCAATCTCCCGGTTCCGTCGCGACTTCGAGGTTACGCGCTCTCTCTACAAAAACCTCGTCCAAGTGGCTCCGAACGATGCGCTTCGGGAAGAAAAGGCGAATCACCGGACGGACATCCTTTCACAGCACTTCTTCGCATCCGAAACGCCCCTCGTCTGTCGTTGGGATCCGGAGTCAGGCGCGCTGACGCTCGACGGCTCCGGGGCGGATGCCGGCTACCGCTACACGACCGAATTGGGCGCGGTTCGGATGCGGAACGAGGAGCCCTCCCCGCGCAATGCGGACAATGCCGACGATCCCGACTTCTTCTTCGACAACGGAAACGACTGGTGACACATGAACGACGAAAACGCCTACAACCTCATCGACGAACCCTGGATTCCCGTACTGATGCGAGACGGGACAAACCGCTCCGTCTCTCTCGGCGAGGTCTTCGCCGACGCTGACGGAACGATCGCCGACCTCGCGCTCAACCCCTACGAGCGCGTAGCCGTGTTCCGTCTTCTCCTCTGCATCGCGCAGGCCGCGCTCGGCTCGGAGCGGCTCAAGGACGAAGCCGGCTGGCTCGCCGCGAAGGACGCTGTTGGCCCAGTTTCCACGGACTACCTGAAGAATTGGCACGACAGATTCTTCCTCTATGGCCCTCACGCCTTTCTGCAACCGGACTGCATTGCGCTTGCCAAGGCCGACGGAACGACTCCGTGCGACAAGCTCGTCTTCCAACTTGCATCGGGAAACAATTCAACGCTCTATGATCACGAGGCGGTCGGCGGTGGGCGAGCCCTTTCCGACGCGAAACTCGCGCTCGGATTCCTAATCTACCAGAACTTCTCTTCGGGTGGACTGTCCGGACAATGCGTCTGGGACGGAGCTCCGACAGGAAAGAGCATCCAAGGGGCTCCTTGCCGGGAGCGGTCCATGCTGTTCTCCATTGTGCACGGACATTCGTTGCTTGATACCCTTTGGCTGAATCTTGTCACCGATTCGTGGGTTCACGATTCGTTGAAGACCGACTGGGGCCGTCCATTCTGGGAGTTCGACGAGCTGGCACGGAAAGTTGTTTCCGGAAACGAAAACACCTTCCTTGGGCATCTGGCACCGCTTTCTCGTGCCATCAAACTGACGCGCAGATCCACAGCGTGCATTCTTGGCGAAGCACTTTCCTATCCTCAGATTCCTGCATGGCGCGAACCGATGGCCAGCGTCAAGCTACAGAAGGGAACGAAGAAGGACGAATTTCTGGAAGCCTATGTCACGTCAAATCCGTCCAAGATGCCATGGCGCGAGTTGGCCAGCATTCTCGCGGTCCGCGAAACGGGAGGCCGGAAATCGGCGCTTGCGCTTCGGCACCTTGAATCGACGCCCGACAGGGATTTCACGCTCTGGACGGGTGGATTGTATTCGGAGAAGGCGAAGGAGGTCGACACGGTGGAATGGAAGGCGCACCTTTCCGTCGGTCTTCTGGAAGAACCCGCCATGCTACGCTACGAGAAGGCGATCGCGTGGGCGGATCGTCAGCGGGGCGGTCTGTATTTCGCTGCGGCGGAATACGCCAAGGCGGTTTTCATTGACGATACTTCCCGGTTTTCCATTCCCGCGGAACGCGCGTATTGGGACATTCTCGCACAGGCGGAAAACCAGAAGTTCGTCTTGGGTGTGGATTCTCCGACCTACAAGGACGACTGGAAGAATGCAACTCGCAAGGCTGCCGAGGAAGCCTACCGCCGCGCCTGTCCCGCGATGACGGCGCGCCAGATGGAGGCCTTCGCGCAAGGATTTTCAAAACTCACCATCCGAGAGGAAAACTGACATGGACGAAAAGAAAGACTATCCGATCGACCGGTTTCTCCGGGACGTCGCGCAGGCGGTCGCAAAGGACGACCGCGGGCATCTCGCGGAACTCCGCCGCGGGCTTGGAGGAACGACGCAGGACCAGGCGTGGGAGCACCTGATCCCCTACTGCTCCGATTTCGATACGGACGCCGCGCATCGCGCCGTCTGGTGCGCAGTCGGCGGCCTCGCCGCGCTTCTGGTCCCGGACGGACTCGTTTCGAACGAACCCTGGAACAACCTGGGGACGACGATGCGGACGATCGCGAAAGGCGGGGAAGGCGACGAAGCAAAGGCGCTGAAGTCCTTCGAGCCGAAATTCCGACGTCTCCTGTCTTGCGGCGATACGGTCTCGCTCTGCGAACTGGTCATCGGCATCGGCCGGACGGCCGCCGTGAAAAGTGTCCCCGTGAATCCGCGGACGCTCTTCTGGGACTTGTGGAACTGGGACGACCCGGACAAGCGCGAGGAGATTCGCCTTAAATGGGCCAAGCAGTATTACCGCGTCTTCGAGCCACGGCCCGATGCGCCGTCGGATCAGGGAGGGCAAGCCGAATGAAACGATTTCTTAGCCAGAAGGAGGTCCCTTGGGCCTGGGCTCTGAAGCAGGGGCTGGGAGATCCCTACAAGCTCCACCAGTGGATCTGGGAGTCCCTGCCGGACGATCCCGACGCGAAGCGGGATTTCCTCTTTCGTTCCGACGTGGCGCACGGCATCCTTCGCGTCCTGCTGCTCTCCGAGCGCGTTCCCGGTGAGAGTTCCGAAGCGCCCTGGCGGACGACCGAAGTGTCCCCCTCGTTCCTCGGGCACGGCACCTACCGTTTCCAGCTTCGCGCGAACCCGACGTTCCGCCGCGCCTCCGACCACCGACGCCTCGCGATCTTCGACGAGGCGGCGTTGCGAGACTGGTTCGTCCGGAAGTTCACAGCGGCGGGGTGCGAAGTCGGCGATCTGGAGCTTTCCGCGCCGCGGAAGCTCCAGTTCCGAAAAGGAGGCGGCACGCGTCCGGGCACGCTATGCGCGGTCGACGCCTCCGGTTCTCTCGTCGTCAAGGACGAAGAAGCCTTCCGCTCCGCCTTCGACTCCGGCATCGGTCCCGCCAAGGGATTCGGCTTCGGCCTTCTCCTCCTTCAACCCGTTCAACTCTAACTCACAACCAACAAGGACAAAACAATGAAACTCATCGAACTGCACATCCTGCAATCCTTCCCCGTCACCTGCCTCAATCGCGACGACCTCGGCGCCCCGAAGTCGGCGACATTCGGAGGCGTCCAGCGCGCCCGCGTCTCCAGCCAATGCTGGAAACGGGCCGTGCGCGAATTCGCGCACGCGACGAAGCCGGAACTCTTCGGCGCGAGCCGTAGCAAGATTCTCGGTCCCGCGATCGAGAATGCCGCCAAAGAGCTCGGTGCGGACGAAAAGACGATCGCCGCCGTCAGGGAAATCGTCCTGGACGCCATGAACCGTGACGAAAAGAAGCAGGACATGGTCAAGACCCTGTTCTTCTTCTCGCCCGAATCGCTAAAGAACGTCGTTCGTCCGCTCGTCGTCGATGGCGAGAAGAAGCTCCCGGCGGACGTTGTCGAGGGACTGATCTCGGGCGACGAGAAGAAAGTCAAGAAGGCGAAGAAGGACGCCGAGAAATTCTCCAAGGACCTGCTCAAGGCCTTCGGCGAGAACGTCTCGGACGCCGCCGACATCGCCCTCTTTGGCCGTATGGTCGCCGACGATGCCTCGCAGACCGTCGAGGGCGCGGCTCTCTTCAGCCACGCGCTTTCCACGCATTCCGTTCGCAGCGAGCTGGACTTCTTCAGCGCCGTGGACGACGAGAAGAAGAACGCGGACGATGCGGGCGCTGGCCAAATCGGCAACATCGAATACAATTCGGCCTGCTACTACCGGTATGTCGGCGTCAATCTCGACCTTCTCAAGAAGAGCAATCTCTTCGACCAGGCGCAGACCAGGGCAGTCCTGGAGAACTTCGTCAAGGCCGCGATCCTCGCGGTTCCCGCCGCGCGCAAGAACTCGATGTTCGGGCAGGGGCTGCCGTCCTACGTTCTAGCCGTGAGGCGCGAAGGCCAGCCGCTTTCGCTCGCCAACGCCTTCGAGAAGCCGGTCGAGGCGAAGCGCGACAGCGGCTTCGTCGAACCGTCGATCGCCGCGCTCAAGAAGGAATGGACCGATCTCAAGGCGGCCTTCGGCATCGACGGCGGCATCGAATGCGAAATCGAGAAAGGCAAGGAAGGGACGGCATCCCTCGCGAACATCGTCGCGAAGCTTCTCGACGGCATCTGTTAGGAGTCCGGACATGAAGCATCTGGCACTCTACTTGAGGGCGCCGCTGCAAAGCTGGGGTGCGTCGAGCAAGTTCGGCGACCGCGGGACGCTTGACGCGCCCACGCGGAGCGGCTTGCTCGGCCTGCTTGCGGCCGCGTGCGGCGTCGACAAGAACGACGAGACCCGCGACCGCGAGTGGCTCGCCCGGGCAGCGAAGCTCTCGGTAGCGGTTCTCGCCTTCCGGCGCGGCGACCGGATGGCCGACTACCACACTGTCGGCGCCCGCTACGACAAGGTCGATCCGTGGCAGAAGCGGATGATTCCGACGACACCCGATGGGAAGCCGCGGGGAACGGACCTGACGCACCGCGACTACCTAGCCGACTCCGTCTTCGGCGCCGTGCTGTCGGGCGACGACGCGCTGGTCGACGAGATGGCGACGGGGCTCGCCGATCCCGTCTGGGGCGTCTGGCTCGGCCGCAAGAGCTGCATCCCGACCGAACCGATCTTCGCCGGCGTCTTTGAATCAGAGGACGCTGCGCGAAACGCCCTCGCGGGTCGTCTTCGCGGTTCGCTCGAACGGAGCGGCGGCAAGGTAGCGGGTGGCGATTCCTCCGATGTGGCGTTTTCCGTCTTGGAGGCGCGGGCCGGCGAAGAGGACGAGACGCTCCTCGACGTCCCCGTTTCCTTCGGGAGGCGCGAGTTCCACGCGCGGCGCGTCCGGCGCGAATAGTCCTCCGTGAAAGGAGGATTCCTGTGCCGATCTTCGAGAAGCCGCCGCTGGAGACCATCCCGCCCGTCCGCGAGCGGTGGACGCCGCTCTATCTCGAACACGGGCGAATCGAGGTCGACGATTCGTCCGTGAAGTGGATCGGCGCGGACCGGACGGTGATGCGGATTCCCGTCGCGTCGCTCTCAGCGCTGATGCTCGGGCCCGGAACGACCGTCACGCACGCCGCGATGAAGGCCTGCGCCGTCTGCGACACGCCGGTCTGCTGGATCGGCGAGGAGGGGATGCATTTCTTCGCCACGGGCGCGGCGACGTCGCACGACAACGAACGGGCGCGACTGCAGGCCGAGCTCACGAGCGCGTCGCGGACGCGCGACGCCGTGGCGCGGAAGATGTTCGCGATGCGCTTTTCCGACGTCGACGTCTCGAAGTATTCCGTCAAGGAGTTGCGCGGCTTCGAGGGACGGCGCGTGAAGCGCCTCTACCACGAGATGGGCCTTCGGTACGGCGTGTCGTGGAAGGGGCGCAACTACGACCAGAGCAACTGGGACCTCGCCGACGGCATCAACCGCGCCGTATCGGCCGCCAACGCCGCGCTCTATGCCCTGGCGACCGCCGTCGTGACCTCGATGGGATATCTGCCGCAGCTCGGCTTCATCCACACGGCGGGGGCGCTCCCGTTCGTCTATGACATCGCTGACGTCTACAAGCCAGCCACCACGCTGCCGGCGGCCTTCGAGACGCTTGGGATGAAGCCGGACGCGACCGAGGAGGACGTCGTGACTCGACTCAAGTTCTACATCGAGCGCGAGAAGATCCTCGCGCGGATGCCGGCCGACCTTGAGAAACTGGTGTCGAAGGAATGACCGTCATCGTCGCCAACGACGTCCCGCCCGCCGCGCGCGGGCTGCTCCGGAGGTGGTTCGTGGAACCCCGGCCGAACGTCTTCGTCGGAAGCGTCAACGCGCGGACACGCGAGAAGACGCTGGACTACGTCCGTCGCAACGCGCCCGGGCTCGCCATGCTCGTCCTGTTCGACGAGGCCAACTCCCAGGGTTTCACCGTGCTGAACTACGGCGCGACCGATCGTCGGCTCGTCCGTCGGTGCGGACTTGAGCTCATTCTCGAAAATCCGGAGGAGGCTCTCGCGGAGGAGGCGGAACCGTGACGCTGCTGGATCAGTCGCTATGTCTTCTTTCCGGCATTTCTCCCGAGGCGGAGATACGGCTTCGGAGGTCCGGCGTCCTCACCTGCCGGCAGCTGGCCGAAGAGGCCGAGCGCCTCTTCTCCGCGACGCACGCCGCCCGCGTCCGCGAATCCTTCGCGCAGTTCGAGATCGCCGCCAGGCTCGGACTCGCGGAATGGTTCGCGGGACGACTGCCGGCCGGACATCGCGTCCGCGCCCTGCGGAGTTTCGCGGACGATGCCGTTTATTACGATGTCGAAACCGATGGAATGGCGCGGGGCGCGCGCATCACCTGTGTCACGACATTGAGGGGAACCAGGCTGCGGACGTTTGTTCGCGGACGGGACCTCGACGGATTCCTCGGGGAATGGGCCGGCGCGAAACTCCTCGTCGGATTCAATTCCAAGCGGTTTGACACGCCAATGGTCTGCCAGGAATTCGGACTGGCCGCCGTACCCGCTCAGATCGACTTGATGGACGAAGCCGCACACTACGGCTTGCGCGGCGGGCTCAAGGCGATCGAAAAGCGCATCGGCTTCGTGCGTAGCGCCGTCCCGTGCGCCGATGGTGCGGACGCGGTAGAATGCTGGCGCCGGTTCCGTGACAATGGAGACGAAGCGGCTTTGGCCGCGCTGATCGCCTACAACCGGGACGATGTTCTCTCCCTCCGCCATCTTTCGCGGCATCTGCTCCGCCTCTCCCTGGAAAACACGTCGATCCTTGACAATTGAACCCATTATTCCGGAACGGGTTGAAGGACTGGACAACGGCTTCCAGTCCTGCTAGTCTATACCCTGTCAAGCGGGTGTGGAATTCCGAATCTTTTCGGCACCCAGTCCAAAATCGCCCGCAATTTGAGCCTTCTCCCCACGCCCGTGGGGATGTTCCGCCGGCGCGCCGGGCGCGCTCTCGCTGCCCGGGCTTCTCCCCACGCCCGTGGGGATGTTCCGGCAGGGCCCGCACGCGGAACGTGACGCCGCCCCTTCTCCCCACGCCCGTGGGGATGTTCCGCAGTTTGGCGTAGATGGTTGGCATGGAGTCTCCTTCTCCCCACGCCCGTGGGGATGTTCCGCGCGAGCTGCTGCGGCGCGTTCTCGAAGAGGGCTTCTCCCCACGCCCGTGGGGATGTTCCGGCGACATGATCCGCTGGAACGAGGGGCGCGGCCTTCTCC
>CADBEF010000064.1 GCA_902793555.1 uncultured bacterium
GGACGGCCGCTCGATGCTCCGCCGCGAGGCCGCCGCGCCGCGGGGCGACCTCGCGCTCGCGCCGCCCGTCCCCTACCCCGCCCCCGACGGCGCGCCGCGCTTCTCCTACGCCGCGCTCGTCCCCGACCCGGCCGACACGAACGCGCCGCCGTCCCTCGTCTGGTCGGACGAATGGGCGGAGGAGGACGCCCGCGCCCTCCCGGCGCTCGTCCGCGCGGCCTTCGGCGCGACCGTCCTCGAGTTCGACCTCGCCCGCGCCGCGCCCCGCGCCGACCCGGCACCCTAGCGCGGCCGGCGGCCGCCCGGCACGAACGCGCCGCGGAGGGGCGTTCGCGTCACGTCGGTTCCCGCGCGGCGTCCGGATCCTGACCCGTCGCCAGGAAATAGCGTTGCATCGTGAGGAGCGCGACGAGGCGCTCCCGAGTCGGATCGCGGAAGCGCGCCGCCCAGGCGCGGCCGGCGGCCGCGATCCGCTCGCACTCGTCCGGGCGCGCCGCCCAATGCGCGATCACGTCCGGCAGGTCCGAGAAATCGGGAGCGACTTCGATGTAGTGGACGCCGGGAACCAGCCGCCCTTCCTCGAAGCAGGTTTCGAACCGGGGCCGCGGCATGACGGCGACCGAATTGGACGAGAGGATCCACTTGAGGTTCGTCGCCACGTCGATGCCCTCGACCGAAAGGACGAACTTGAAGCGCAGTTGTTCGCGGAGCGTCATCTTCGGCCGCCCCCATTCCGGCCGCATGGGCCGCCCGGACGTGTCGCCGAGATCCAAGGCGGGGTGCCCGAACCACCGCTCGAACAGGGCGACGCGGAGCGGCTTGCCGGCCACCTTGCCGCGGAAGCACGCCCGGTCGGCCTTTTCGCGGAAGGGAATCCGGTCGCGCACGAAGACGAAGTGCCGCACCACGTTGAGAGCGAGCAGGACGCCGTTTCCGTTGGTATCGTCGACGGGCCGCGCCTTGACGACGGAAGGCACGGGGGGGGTCTCACGGATGTCGCCCGGCACGTGGACCCACCGCAGGTATCCGGGAAAATAGCGCAACGCGGCGCGGGCGTCGAACCAGTAGGCGTGTCCGCTCCGGGGAAAGCGGTGGTCGCGGATCGCGGGAGCGTCCGGCGGCAGCGGAGCCTCGCCCGGTCCCGGCCGGCAGCAGTAGGCCGCGCGGGCGCGGATGTCGTCCGCGTCCGGCCGCCCATCGATCGACCGCAACAGCGCGCGTCTGCGGGCGCGCCAGAACGCGCCGGGAACGAGCAGCGACGCCACGCCGCGCGCGAAGAAGGCGACTTTGGAGGGACGCCCCCTGCGTAGCTGGTACGCGAATTCGCGGAAGAATTCTGCCGACATGTGCGGACGGACTACCAAACGCGCCGTTGTCCTTGTCCTCTGCAATCGAGGAACTGGCGTGGGCGGGCGGATGGTTTTCGCATGGTTCTTTCCGTTCGTTTTTGTGCCGCCATAGTCTAGCGGCGGTCTTCGTGTTTGGCAAGTCGAATATCTTGGGCTTGAAGCATTTGAAGTCCCCGTTTCCCGGCCGTCCGCCGGCCGTTACGCGAGCCGCCGCATCCGGTCCCGCGGCTCGGCCCACGATCGTTTGAGTTTCTCCGCGAACGCCTTGACCGTGGCCGCCTCCGGCTCCTTGAGCCGCGTCCGCGCCCGCCGCCGCGCGACCGGCAGCAACGCCCGCGCCCGTGGCGGCAGTTTGGCTTCCGCCCCCGGATCTTCGCCGAGCAGCAACGCCGCCGGGCACGGGTCGCCCAGGTCGTGCGCGTCGCGGAACTCCGCCGCGAGCCGCCGGTAGCCCAGCAGTGTCTGGTAGTGCTTCATCAGCGCCGGACAGTTGTCGGCGATCCACCCTCGCAGTCCCGGCTTTCGACCGACGATCGTCCCGTATTCGTCGCGCCGGAGCGAACTGTCCACCGACGCCTCGGCGTCGAGCAGCATCGAGCCGAGCCGGATCTTTTCCTCCACGCGCCCACGGCCGCGCGCCTTTTCGTATTGCGCATAGACGGCCTCCGGCGCGGGCGGATCGTTCACGGACGCGGTGCAGAGACGCCGGACCGGCGGACCGCGTCGGATCGGATTGGTGCGGACGAGTCCCGTGGACGGACGACCGGCGGCCTGCTCCATGGCCGTGAACCACGCGCGCCAGGCTTCGTCGCGCCGGGCGCGGGCACGCGCCCGGCGGGCGGCGGCGCAGGGGTTTTCGGACAGCGAATCCCGCTCCGCCTCGCGCGCTTCGCGCTCGCGTGCGAGTTCGCGCAAGGCGCGCCGCCAGACCGACGGCGCCGCCCCCCGGAGGTTTTGCAATCGCGCCGTGCAATACTTTGCGAATTCTCGGTCGATTTGCGCGGCGTGGCGGTAGGCCGCTTGGCGGGCGGCCTTCCAGCCGGCCTCGGCGGCCTTTGCGGCAAGGTAGATGGTCGCACAGGGAACGGCCGCGGCGGCGTAGGCCGCCAGTGCCCAGACTGAACAGGTGAACGCGATGTAGGAGCGCATGGCGAAACAGGTTTTCTCGAAACGGGCCGACGGGCCGGATCTGGGTGGGCTGGAATTGGGTAGTAATGGGCGGGCGCCGTATGAAGGACGGGATGGGGTAACGGAGCGGAGTGGACGGGAACCGGATTGGTGGCGGACGGGGACAGCATCAGGGCCTGGACCGGGTGACGGACGGGGATTCTAGGGGAAAACGGGCGGTCGGACAAGAAAAATTTTCCACGGTGTGATTGAAGGGCGGTTGGAAAGTGGAAGACCGGGGTTGACTTCCAGGGGTGACTTCCGGGGTTGACTTCCGGGGCGGGGTTCGGTAGTGTGCGGAGGGTGTTGCCGGCCACCGTTCCGACGGATTGCCGGCAAAACCGAATGATCCCGACGCTCCTGACCGCTCCCGCACTCCCGACGCTCCTGACCGCTCCCGCACTCCCGACGCTCCTGACCGCCCCCGCACTTCCGACACGCCTGACCGCCCCTGCGTTCCCGATGCTCCGGAAAGAAGCTGCAGCCCCCTTCTTCAGATAGAACCCGTGTTTTCCGCGTTCCAGACAAATGATGTGCTTCCGACGCAACGGGCGGGGCTGGATTTCCGGTCCCGCCGCGCGGGACGGGAGGGGGCGTCGCTAGTTCTGGTCCTCTGCGTGACGGTAACGCTCCTCTCCCTCGCCCTCGGCGCAGCGGCGCTGGCCGCCAACCGCGCCCGCCGCGCGGAGGACGCCCTCGCCCGCGCGGCGTTGCGCGACGAGGCGCGCTCGGCGCTTGCCCGCACCGCATGGGCGCTTTGCGCGGACACGAACGGCGTCGACCACCTCGGCGAAGACTGGGCGCTCGCCTCCGCCGAGGCCGCTCAGGCGCTCGAACGGGGCGACGACGGCGTGTTCGTGACGGTCGAGGACGAATGCGCGCGCCTCGGCTTCCCGGCGTGCGGGGAGGCGGCGCTCGCGGCGCTCGTCGCGGAGGCGTCCGGCGCCGACGCGGCGCTGGCGCGCGGCGAGGCGCAGGCCGCGTTTCTCTGGAAGGATCAACGCGACGCGACGGCGACGCTCGCCGGCGCGACGAACGCCGTCCTCGCCGCCGAGGAGGAGCTGCTCGACGTCCCCGTCCCGGACCCCGCCGGCTTCGCGAAGGCGCTGCCGTTCCTCACGGTCCTGGCGGACGACGGCCGGATCAACGCGAACACCGCGCCGCGCGAGACGGTCGTCGCGTGCATCCTCGGCGCGGGCGGGACGCCCGACGGCGCGGAGGGCGTCTGGACGCGCCTGCAGATGGTCCGCAACCGCGGCGGCGTCTTCGAGACGACGGAGCAGGGCGAGGCGCTCAAGCTGCTGCGCGGCGAGGGAGACTCGCCCGCGCCCGCGGAGCTCCAGGCGCTGCAGCTCCTGCGGCCGCACCTGCGCGTGGACACGGACCTCTTCCGCCTCGCGGCGGTCGCGCGGCGCGGTCCGGTCCGCGTCCGCGTCGAATGCGTCTGGGACCGCGCCGCGCGCCGCATCCTGCGCTGGATCGAATAGCCTTGCAATCGGGGCGGAATTGCGGTAAGGTTTACGCCAGGAAAAGGAAAGGCCCTCCCCCATGCTCAACCTCCGCTTCGTCGGCGCCGCCCGCACCACCACCGGCTCGCTCCACTCGGTCGAATACGACGGCCACCGCGTCCTCGTCGACTGCGGCCTGCTGCAAGGGCACCGCAAGGAATCGTTCGAGGCGAACCGGGCGATGCCGTTCCCCGCGGAGTCGGTCGACGCGATCGTGCTCTCGCACGCGCACATCGACCACAGCGGGCGCCTGCCGGCGTTCGTCAAGGCCGGCTACCGCGGCCCGATCTACGCGACCCCCGCCACCCGCGACCTATGCGAGGTGATGCTGCGCGACAGCGCGTTCCTGCAGGCGCGCGACGTGGAATACGTGAACAAGACGCGCCGCAAGCAGGGCAAGCGGCCGTTCGAGCTGCTCTACGACGAGGACGACGTGGCCGACACGATGGCGCTCTTCCGGCCGATGCCGTACGGCGAGACGCGGGAAATCGTCCCCGGCCTGCGCGCCACGCTGCGCGACGCGGGGCACATCCTCGGGTCGGCGTCCGTGACGTTCGACTACGACAAGTGGGGCAAGCGTCGCCGGCTGCTCTTCACGGGCGACCTCGGGCAGACGCACACGCCGTTCCTGCGCGACCCGGAGCCGGTCGAGGGCGTGGACGCGCTGGTGACGGAGTGCACCTACGGCGACCGCGACCACCCGCCCGCGGCGAACGTCGAGGGGCGGCTCATGGACTACCTGCGGTTCATCTGCCAGCACCGCAGCAAGCTCATCGTCCCGGCGTTCTCCGTCGGCCGCACGCAGCAGCTGCTCTACATTCTCAACAAGATGGAGGAATCGGGCAAGCTGCCGCCGATCCCGATCTACGTGGACAGCCCGCTCTCCAAGGCCGCGACCGAGATCCACCGCCGCCACGCGGACTGCTTCAACGACGCGACGCGCGCGATGCTCGCGAAGGGCGACGACCCGTTCGATTTCCGCGGGCTGAAGTTCCTGACGACGGTCGAGGAGTCGATGTCCCTCAACGCGAAGGAAGGCCCGATGGTGGTCATCTCCGCGTCCGGCATGTGCGAGGGCGGCCGCATCCTGCACCACCTCAAGAACGGCATCGAGAACCCGCTCAACATCGTCCTCATCACCGGCTTCCAGGCCGAGAGCACGCTCGGCCGCAAGCTCGTGGACGGCGTTTCGCCCGTCCGAATCTACGGCGAGGAGAAGACGCCCAAGGCGACGATCTACACGATCAACGGTCTCTCGGCCCACGCGGACCGGACCGGGCTCACGGCGTTCGCCAAGGCGCTCGGGCCGACCGTGCGGCGCGCGTTCTGCGTGCACGGCGAGGAAGCCTACTGCGAAGCCCACCGGCAGAACCTGCTCGGCATCGGCATCCGCCGCGTGGACATCCCCGAGAAGGGGCAGCTCTTCGAGGACGTCTAGCCGCCGGTCCGGCGCGACTTGAGCAGCGCGATCTCCGCGGCCCAGCCCGAGAGGTCGTCCTGCGGCGTCTCGAGGTAGAACGGCCGGTCGCGCAGGAGCGGGTGGTTCACGACGCGGACGAGCGCCTCGAGGCCGATGCACCCTTCGCCGATGCGCGCGTGGCGGTCCTTGCGCGAACCGAGCGGGTTCTTGCTGTCGTTGAGGTGGATCGCGCGCAGGCGGTCGAGGCCGACGACGCGGTCGAATTCGCGCAGGACGCCGTCGAGGTCGCCCGCGACGTCGTAGCCCGCGTCCCAGACGTGGCACGTGTCGAGGCACACGCCCATGCGCGCGCCGAGCGCCGCGCGGTCGAGGATTTCGCGCAGCTCTTCGAAGCGCCCGCCGACCTCGCTGCCCTTGCCGGACATCGTCTCGAGCAGGACCGTCGTCGACTGCTCCGGGCGCAGCACCGCGTCGAGCGTCTCCGCGATGAGCGCGATTCCGGCCTCGACGCCCTGCCCGACGTGCGAGCCGGGATGGAAGTTGTAGAGGTTGCCCGGCACGTGCTCCATGCGCGCCAGGTCGTCGGCGAACACCTCGCGGGCGAAACGGCGCGTGTCCTCCTTCGCGGAGCACGGGTTGAGCGTGTAGGGCGCGTGGGCGAGGATCGGGCCGAACGCGCGCTCGCGCGCCGTCGCGAGGTAGTCCGCGACGTCCGCCGGATCGACCGGCTTTGCGGCGCCGCCGCGCGGGTTGCGGGTAAAGAACTGGAAGACATTCGCGCCGACGGCGACCGCGTCGCGGGCAAGGCCGCGGAACCCGTCCGCGGAAGAAAGGTGGCATCCGATGAACATGCTGTCGGGATTCCTAGACGGAGCTCGGCACGGGACCGACGACGGCCGGGTGCAGGTAGACCGGGGCGGCGGGGCCGGAGGAGCCGGCGAAATACAACGCCGCGACGTCCGCGGCGGTCGCAAGGGCGGGCACGGGCGCGGCGATCCCGTGCGCCGCGAAGAGCGACGCAAGGCGCGCCGGGTCGGCGCACAGGAGCGCGCGGCCGTCCGCGAACAGGTCCGCTGCCGGCGGCAGCGCCGGATCGGCGCCGCTTTTCGAGTACAGCTTCGCGTCCGCGGCCGTGTGGGAGAGCGCGCGGAAATCGTCCGGTTCGTCGACGCACCAGACGTGGTCGCGGCGGGCGTCGCCGAGGACGCGGGCGCGCGGCGCGCCGGGGTTTTCGCGGCGACGGCGGAAGAGGACGGCCGCGGGCGAGCACACGCCCCGGACCGGCAGCCCCGCGGGCAGCGCGAGCCCTTGTGCGAGGGCGAGCGCGGAGCGGATGCCGGAAAAGGAGCCGGGACCGACGCCGACGGCGAACGCGGTCAAGTCCGCGGGAGAAACGCCCGCCCGGGCAAGGAGGTCGCGGACGAGCGGATGGGCGTCCCCGCCGCCGGCGCCGGGCGCATCGAGGGACGCGACGCACGACGAGCCGTCCGCGGCGAACAGCGCCGCGGAGGCGACGGGACCGGAGCGCTCGAGGGCGAGGAGCATCAGCGGACGGCCGCTTCGACGAGCGCGGCGACCTCGTCGGCGGAGCCGGAGCCGTCCACGCGGCGGAGCTTGCCGGCGCGCTCGTACCAGCCGACGACGGGCGCGGTGACCTGCTCGTAGACCTCGAGGCGGTGCGCGATCGTGGCGGGCTGGTCGTCCAGGCGGGTGATCAGCTCCGCGCCGCAGGCGTCGCAGACGCCCTCCTTCTTCGGGGGCAGGGAGACGACATGGTAGCCGGCGCCGCACTTGGGGCAGACGCGGCGCCCGCCGAGGCGCGCCAGGAGCGCGTCCTTCGCCACGTCGATGCAGAGCGCCAGGTCGACGGTCGCGCCGGCTTCCGCGGCGAGCTTGTCGAGCGCGGCGGCCTGCGCCTCGTTGCGCGGGAAGCCGTCGAAGAAGAGCGTCGCGTCCTTCGGCGTCTCTGCGAGGAGCTCGGCGATCATCTTGCAGAGCACTTCGTCCGGAACGAGGCCGCCGGACTCCATGTAGGACTTGGCCTCGAGGCCGGCGGGCGTCTCGCGGGCGAGCGCGTCGCGGAGCATGGCGCCGGTGGAGACGTGGCGGGCGCCGGTTTTCTTGGCGACGGCCGCGGCGGCCGTGCCCTTGCCGGCGCCGGGGGCGCCGAGGAAAACGATGATTCGCATGGCGGAAAGTGCGGAAAACCGCGTTAGTTGTTCATGAGAACCGACGGGACGTTGTTGTACTGCCAGTCGTGTGTGGACCCCCAAGGCATGGCCTGGCGGTCCGGATCGCGCATGGACTCGCACCCGGCGGCGAAGAGCAGGGCGAACGCGGCCGCCCAGAGGACGGCCGCGGCCGGACGGAACCGGAGGCTAGTAGATGACCTCATCGCCGACTTCGATCGTGTCGGTCTGCTGCCAGCCGTAGACGTTGTCCGCGATGGCGAGGTTCTCCTGGTTGGGCGGCGCGATGATGCGGATGCGCGTCACGATCAGGTCTTCGCCGTCGGGACCCTTGCGGTGGACCATCATCTCGACGGGGGCCGGGAACTGGCCGTCGGGGATGATTTCCTTGGCGGCTTCGGGCGTGAGCTCGACGATCACGAACGCCTCCTCGGCGTTGACCTTGGCGATCTTGCCCTTGGGTCCGGGCGTGAGCTTGATCGCCTTGCCGGAACCGAAGCCGGTTCCCGACTTGCCGGTGCCCTGCAGTTCGATCGTCAGCCGGCGGATCTGCTCCTTCTGCTGCTCGATGAGCGTGTTGGCCTCCTGCAGGTCCTGGTCCTTCTTGGCGACCTCTTCCTCGAGGGCGGTGATGCGGTCGTCACGCTCGCTCACCTCGCGGTTGAGACGGGCGATCTCGAGGTCCTTCTGGGTGATGATGCCGTTGAGTTCGTCGATCTTCTTGTTGAGCTTGACGATTTCCTGCAGGTTCTCGCGGCGGAGCTTCTTCTCCTCGTTGAGGAGGCCGGCGACCTCTTCGAGGGTCTCGCGGACGACGCGCAGCTGGTTGCGGGTGGCGCCGAGCTCGGCGAGCTGGTACTTGGCCTTGTCCTGCATGTCCTTGAGCAGGTTGTGCATCGTCCAGTGCGCGACGTCGCCCTGGTCGACCGACGTGAGCGGGCGGTCGAAGGAATCGACGCGCACCTGGCGCCTCTCGTTCTCGCCGGGATTGTGGAGCGGGCTCCACGGGGCGGTGGAGCGCTTGGTCTGCTTGTCGACCCAGTCGAAGACGAAGTAGGTGGCGAGCTGGTCCTTGCGCTCGCGGGTGCCGAGGTTGATGGTCTGGTAGTCGGTCGTCTCGAGGCGGTCCGGGTAGGTCTCCCAGAAGTCGCACATCGCGGGCGCGTCGTTGGGCTCGGAATCGACCTGGTCGACGTCCCACGCGACGTGCTCGACATCCGCGGCGGGGGCGGCCGCGGCGGGGGCGGCGGCTTCGGCGCCTTCCTCGTCGTCTTCGTCGTCCTCGTCGGAGGCGCCGGTGCGGCCGGCCTGGTTGGGCAGGCGGTCCTCGATGAAGTTGGCCAGGGCGATGATGGAACTCTCGAGTTCGTGGGTGCGCCCGACGAGCTGTTCGCGCTTGTTGAAGTTGGCGATGCCGAGCACCAACGCGAAGATGCTGAGCAGGAGAATGAAGACGGTGAGGACCTTGAGAAGCGTGCCCATGGCGGATTCCTGGAATGTCGGTTGCGGCCCTGTGCGGGTCGTTGGTTGGAAGGATACCCTAAAACGGTCTTGAATGCAACCGGATTTTTGGCGTTCGGAGCGGCGGACCGGGAGTCGCTATTCGACGCGTTCCGGCTCGACTCCCGGAATGCTCCGGAGCGCTTCGACGACCGTTCCGGGGCGGGCGCCGCGCGCGGAAGAGACGATCTGCAGGGAAACGTGGACCCCGGTGTCGCCGTGGCGCGAAGCCTCGTAACCGGCCACCGCCACGCCCCGGATCGCGTTGAGCGCGGCGAGCGCGCGGCCGACGGCCCCGTTGTCCGCCGCCCAGAAGGCGACGTCCAGCTCGTGCTTGGCCGTCCCGATCTTGCGGTCGACGAGCCGGAACAGCTCCAGCCCCGCGAGCGTCAGCGCCGTCGCGGCGGCGGCGACCACCCAGAGGCCGCCGCCGGCCGCCGCGCCGATCGCGGCGGTGGTCCAGATCGCGGCCGCGGTCGTGAGGCCCACGACGAAGCGCTTGTGCAGCACGATCATGCCCGCGCCGAGGAAGCCGACGCCGGTGACGATCTGCGCGGCCACGCGCGCGACGTCCACGCGGACGGACTGGGCCGCGATCTCGGGCTGCGACGCCAGGACGGACCGCAGGTCGAACCCGTAGAGCGACACGACCATGAAGAGGCACGAGCCGAGCGCGACCAGGTAGTGCGTCCGCAGGCCGGCCTCCTTGGCGCGGAACTCGCGCTCCACGCCGATCAGCGCCCCGAAGAGCGCGGCGAGGGCGAGGCGCCCGAGCAGGGTCCACGTGTCCATGGCTAGAGCGTCCCGAACAGGCGGTCGCCGGCGTCGCCGAGGCCGGGCACGATGTAGTGGCGGTCGTTGAGGTGGTCGTCGACCGCGGCGGTGAAGACCGGCACGTCGGGGTGCTCCCTCTCGAGCCGCGCGATGCCCTCGGGGCAGGCGATGATGTTGAGGAACACGATCCGCTTGAAGCCGTTCTTCTTCAGCGTCGCGATCGCGTCGCACGCGCTGCCGCCCGTGGCGAGCATCGGGTCGACGAGCGCGACGTAGCTGTCCGGGAAGGGCTTCGGGAGGTTCAGGTAGTAGGGGATCGGCTCGGCCGTCTCCTCGTTGCGCTTCGTGCCGATGACGCCGGCCGTCGCGTAGGGCAGCAGCTCCAGCATCGGGGCGAGCATGCCCATGCCGGCGCGCAGGATCGGCGCGACGACGACGTGCCCTTCGATCTTGATGCCGGCCGCGTCGCCCATCGGCGTGCGGACCGAGACGGGCACGGTCGGCAGGTCGCGCAGCGCCTCGAACGCGATCAGGCGCGTCATTTCGTGGACGAGCTCGCGGAAGAGCTTCGGGTCGGTCTTGGTCGCCCGCAGGATCGCGAGGCGGTGCTGGAGCAGGGGGTGTTGGACGACGGTGTGCATGGTTCGGTCGCGTGGTCGGGTGGTCCGAAAGCCGGAAAACCGGAAGGCCGGGAGGTCCGGCGTCCGGGGCGGAACGGAATCCTACCAGATTCCGCGCGCGAAGTCCACAGCCGGCGAATCCGCGGATCAGTGCGCGCCGTGGTGCGGCGAGTCGAGCGCGGCGCGCAGCGCCTTGACGTGGTCCGGGTGGAGCGTGTGCACGAACGCGAGCGCGCCGCCGAGCGCGGCGAGCGGCTCCAGGCGCGCCTCGCCGTCCGCCCCGAGCCGGTGCAGGTCCGCGGTGCGGTTCACGCAGAGCAGGTGCGTCGCGCGCGCGGCGACGACGCTCAGGTTGTGGGAAACGATCACGACCGTCGCGCGCCCCGCCAGCTCCGCGAAAAGCCCGTGCAGCTCGACTTCCGTCTTCGAGTCGACGTTCGCCGTCGGCTCGTCCAGCAGCAACAGCTCGGGATCGCACACGAGCGCCTGCGCGACGGCGACGCGCTGCCGCTGCCCGCCCGAGAGCGCCGCGAACGGACGGCCTCCGAAGCCGTCGAGCCCCACGCGAGCCAGCGCCGCGCGGGCCGCTTCGCGGTCGGCGCGGGAGAAGCCGCCGAAAACGCGGTCCGCGACGCGTCCGAGCATCACCGTCTCGAGCACGGTCGCCGGGAAATCCGGATCGAACGCGATTTGCTGCGGCACGAAGCCGACGCGCCGCCGCGCGGCCGCCGGCGCGCCGCCGAGGACGCGAACTTCGCCGAACCGCGGCGCCAGGTCGCCGAGCAGGAGGCGCAGCAGCGTCGTCTTGCCGCCGCCGTTCGGCCCGATCACGGCGACGACCGCGCCGCGCGGGATTTCGAACGAGACGTTGTGCAGGACTTCGTTGCTTCCGTAGGAGAAGCAGACGTCCCGGACGTCCAGCGCGGGCGCCTCCATCGCGCTACCCCGCCGCCGGGTCGCCGATCGACGACACGAACAGCGCCTTGATCGTGTGCATGCGGTTCTCGGCTTCGTCGAAGACGCGCGAGAAAGGCGCCTCGAAGACGTCGTCCGAAACCTCCTGCGCGCCGGTGTCCTTCGAGACCTCCGTCTGGTCGTCGTGGAACGCGGGCAGGCAGTGCAGGAACACGAGCTCGCCGCCGAGGTTGCCCGTCGCGCGGCACAGGTCCATGTTCACCTGGTAGGGACGCAGCAGGCGCAGGCGCTCCGCGGTCTTCGCCTCCTCGCCCATCGAGACCCACACGTCCGTGTAGAGCGCGTTGGCGCCGCGGACGGCCGCGGCGGGGTCGCTTTCGACCGCGACCGTCGCGCCGTGGCGCGCCGCGATCGCGGCGGCCTTCGCGACGAGAGCCGGGTCCGGCAGCAGCTCCTTGGGGGTGCAGTTCACGTAGTGGACGCCCGCCTTCGCGCAGCCCATCATGAGGGAGTTGGCGACGTTGTTGCGGCCGTCGCCCATGTAGACGAGCTTCTTGCCGCGGATGTCGCCGAACGCCTGCTTGAGCGTCATGAGGTCCGCGAGGATCTGCGTCGGGTGCGACTCGTCCGTGAGGCCGTTCCAGACCGGGACGCCGCTCCATTTGGCGAGCTGCTCGACCGTGTCCTGCTTG
>CADBEF010000065.1 GCA_902793555.1 uncultured bacterium
GGGCCGTCCAGGCGCCAGCGCCCGCCGGGCTGCCGATCGAGGCGCACCACGCCGGCGGCGTTCGACACGGTCGCCGCCGTAAACGACGCCGCGTCCGCCCGCGGCAGCAGCACGGGCGGCGCCAGGCCCGCGGGTCCGCCCCCGCCGGAGAGGAGCAAGGCCGCGAACCGGTTCGCGGCCAGCAGGATCGCGAGCAGGGCCGCGAGGAAGACTACCGTTTTTTTCGAGAGCATCGGATCGAATGGAGCAGGAGGAGGCCGACGCCGGCGCAGATCGCGGCGTCCGCGACGTTGAACGTCGGCCAGTGGTACGCTTCGCGCCAGTGCAGGTCGAGGAAGTCCACGACGCGGCCGCGCAGCGCGCGGTCGAGCAGGTTGCCGGCCACGCCGCCGGCGAGCAGGCCCGCCGCGACGCGCGAAAGGCGGAAACCGGCGAGCTCGCGGCGGTTCCACCACAACACCGCCAGCATCCCCGCCGAAACGAGGACCAGCAGCCACTGCCGCCCCGCGAGCAGGCCCCACGCCGCGCCGTCGTTGAGCGCCAGGCGCAAATCGAAGAAGCCGGGGACGACCGCGACCGCGCCGCCGTCCGCGAACGCGCGGAGCGCGGCGAACTTGGCCGCCTGGTCCAGCGCGAGGACCGCGGCCGCCAGCAGCAGGATCGTCTTCACGGGCGGCGCGGCCGGGGGGCTATTCGAACGTCGCGGGCGCCTGCGCCCACGGCGAGCGGCCCGCGCCGTCGCGGTCCAGCTCTTCCTGGCACGGGACGCAGTACTTCGCGTCCGGCATCGCCTTGAGGCGCTCGATCGGGATCTTCGCGCCGCAGTTCCGGCACAGGCCGTAGTCGCCGCGCTCGATCGCGCGCAGCGCTTCGTCGATCTGGTTCATCCGGCGCTCGCCGCTGTTCGCCTTGCCCAGCTCGGTCACGCGCGTGATCTCGTCCGTGCCGGCTTCCTCCGGGTTCTCCTCGTCGGAGCGGCCGAGCGACTGCGCCTTGAGCGAGCCCGTGCGGACCGCGAACTTCGCGCGCTCCTCCATCATCGCCGCGCGCAGCTCCGCCAGCTCCGCCTTCGTCAGATGGGGCTTGCCGGGTTTCGCCGGCTTCGGCGCGGGCTTGGGCGCGGGCTTTGCGGGCTTCGGAGCGGGCTTCGCGGGCGCCTTCTTGACGGGCGCCGCCGGCTTCTTCGCCGGAGCCTTCTTGACGGGCGCCGCCGGCTTTTTCGCCGGCGCCTTCTTGACGGGCGCCGCCGGCTTCTTCGCCGGGGCTTTCTTGACGGGCGCCGCCGGCTTCTTCGCCGGGGCCTTCTTGGCGGGCGCGGCTTTCTTCGCCGGCGCTTTCTTCGCGGTCATGGTCGCAAGCTTCTTCGTGTTGCCGGACGCGGCGCGGGCCTTGCGGGCGGCGGCGGGGGAATACTGCAGGCCGGGGAGACGGACGCGGACGGCGGCCTTTTTCGGGGCCGGTTTTTGGGCGGGCTTCTTCTTGGGTGCGGACATCGCGGGTTCCTCCTTCGCCGGCCGGAAACCGGCCGGAACGTCGTTCGGTATTGGATGGCCCGGGATTGTAGCACAGCTCCCACGCGAAAGCAAAGGGATTTCGCGGATCCGCGGGCGGGCCGGCGGCGCGCCCGCGCCGCCGCCCGCCCGTATCGCAGGAGCCGAAACTTTTCGCTGGCCTTCCGCCCGGAAATTTGCTATTCTTTCCCGTGCTTTTCCCCCCTTGTTTCAAGACCCCTTTCAACCCCCTCCCCGCCACCCCCCATGAACGCCCGTTTTTCCCTCCTCTCCGCCGCCGTCCTTTCGATTCTTTCCCTCGCGCCCGCAAGTGCGGCAGATCTGACATGGACATACGCGCCGACATCCGCTTCAGACACTGGTTCAAAAACGATTAATGGAATAACGATTGTGCCCACTTACACGTGGAAAAGCGTAGAAGGTTTTGGTTCAAAATTAAGTGATGGAATGCTTCAAATTGGAAAAACTGGAGCTAATGCTACCGTTGTAAAATATGATTTTAGCGCTTTTCCGGATAAGGTATTAAGCATCGCCTTCACAGGGAAAACAGGTTCTTCAAATTCCGGTACTACCACCATTTCTGCAACCCTCGGTGCAGATTCGTTCATTGGGACCGCCCCATTGACAAGCACAGAAGGAACCATCACCCTTACTGCTCCGGACGGATATCCATCGGGAACCGTTTCTCTTCAAATCCTTAATCCAAAAGCAGACACAAATAATAGTGGTAGCCAAGCAATCTATCTTCGGTCAATTGTTGTCACCTACAAAGATCCTGCGTCTGTCGGACTTGAACCGCTAGACTCACCAACAGGACTCGTGGCGTCCAACAACGATTACACGAGTTTCTCTCTCTCTTGGAATTCCGTCGAAGACGCGACGGGATACACTGTCACGGTAAAGAATGCGAACAACGAGGTGGTTGGAACCCCCGATGTGAACGGCACGAGCGCGACCGTGACCGGACTCGCTTCGGGCGGCACGTACACGGCGTATGTGGTTGCGCTGGGCGATGGAACGTCCCATGACGACTCCGAACCGGCCTCGCTCTCGAACATCCAGACGACGGCGCCGACCGTCCTCGACACGCCGACGGGACTTGCGTCCTCCAACATCGGCTACTTCGGGTTCTCCCTCTCGTGGGCCGCCGTCTCCGATGCGAACGGCTACACGGTGACGCTGTCGCCCGCGGCCGGATCCGTCGAGGTGTCCGGCAGGGCGGCGACTGTGACGGGTCTCGCGGAAGGCGAAACCTACACCGCCAGCGTCGTGGCGAAGGGCAACGGCACGACGACCATCGATTCGCCGGCCGCCACGCTGGATGTGACGACGGCCACCGCACCCGCCGTGTCCGCGCCCGTGCTGTCGACATCCAACGTCTCGTCATCGTCCCTTACCGTCTCATGGCCCGAACAGACCGCCGCCGCGTCCTACTCCGTGCGCGCGTGGTATTTCGACTTCGTGGACGAATTCACCGAAATGTTCCCCGACTGGTTCAACAACGTCAAGACGCTTCCCTCCGGATGGACAAGATCCGGCACGGCGCTAGGCCGCTACGCAACGAAAGCGTCACCCATCCAGTTCGACGCCAGCAATCAGACCCTGACTTCGCCCGTCTTTCCGGGAAGCGTCACAACCCTTTCGTTCCACTTGCGCCAGTATTCCGGAAACGCGAACAATGCCTCCACCCTTTCCGTCTATGGTTCCTCCGGCGAGGACGGCGCTGAGTGGACTCTCCTGCGGGCCATTGATCTTTATTCGGAAGTCTCTTCGGACAATTCCGGGACGGACTTCTCTCTCTCCGTGCCAACAGATGTCCATCAGTTTCGATTTGCCTACACCAAGGGAGCCGGCAACTGCGGATTCGGTACTTTCACGGTTTACGGAACAGATGTCTGCGAAGTTCCCTTCTATCTCCAAGGCTACGGACCGACCGCGACGTCGACCACATCGACGTCCGTCACACTGACGCCCGTCGCAGGCGAGAAGAACTACGTCGAGGTGACGGCGACGGGCCTGTCCGGAAAGACCGCTTCCGCGACGATCGAGGTCCCCGTCCCCGCGGCCGCCTCGCAAAAGCCCGTCGTGATTTCCGTCAAGTAAGGGAGTCCCGCCATGCGCCGTTTTTTCTTGGCTTCCGCGCTTCTTCTCTCCGCGGTCGTGACGCAAGGAGCGACAACGACCTGGAGATTCTGTTCGGATTCCGCCGACGGTAGTTCGTTTTCGGACAACATCGCTTCAGCGGTAGCCGACGGATGGAGTTTCACATCGACGGCAAATGGAGACAAGAAAGACGGAAGCACCCATACGTATTCATATCCTCTCAAGTTCGTTTCTGGGCGAGTTGCCACGGCCCCCGCTTGCGGAACGGGCGAATTCGTCACAGGTGTCGTGCTTGGCGCGCAAGTGAGCAACGTTTCCCGTACAATCTCGTTAACGCCAATCTACGAAGGAGGAACGACCGGAACAGCCCAAATCAAGGCTTTGACGAACACGGGTATGCTCGAGGATGTCACCTTCTCCTTCGATGTCACAGACAAAATTGTCTCATTTTCACTCACTTTCACCGTCTCCGGCAGTTCAACCGCCTACCTCTACTACGCGACGGTCACGACGGAGACGTCGGGCGGAGGAGGAGACAACCACGCGCCCGCGGCGACGCAGCCGAGCGTGGACGTGGACGCGACGGTCGGCACGGAAGCGACGCTTGACCTCGCGGGCTACTTCAACGACGCGGACGGCGATCAGTTGACATATTCGCTTGACAGCGGCGTGGGCGCCGTGAACGGGTCGATCTGGTCCTTCACGCCGAACGCGGCGGGTTCGTTCTCGGCGGACGTGACCGCGACCGATCCCTCGGGTGCTTCCGCGGTAATGACCATCAATGTGACGGCGGTCCTGCCGCCTCTCTCCGCCCCGTTGATCGAGCCGGTTTATCCGGCGGACACTACGACGAACGGCTTCGTTGTGCGATGGACGGCCGTCGAAAACGCGGTCGGCTACTACCTCGTCGTGACGAACGTGTCCGACTGGATGGAGGCGGGCTGCCAGGTTTCGTATTCGGGTCCCTTCCCGCCCGACAACCCGCTCGTCACGGCGACCGTCACCGGCCTCGACGCCGACACGCTCTACGCCGTGGCGGTGCGCGCGCTCGCGACAACAGATCCCTCGTTCCCGTCCTTGGACTACTCCGATTCCGACTGGTCCACGCCGGTCGAAATCGCGACGACGCTTGAAGGCGGGCTCAAGCGCGCCGTCCTGCTGGACGAAGGGTTCTCCGGCGCGGACAACGCATGGAGCAACCCGTCCGCCAAGCCCGGCGACGCGGAGACCGACTTCGATTCGTGGACATTCCCGGCCTTCGTCTACAACGCGCGGTCGGCCATTAAACTCGGTAAAACTGACGCGGCTGCCTGGGCGCTTTCGCCCGAAATCACACTCTCGAACGAAGTGACGTCGGCGAACATCGTGCTTTCGTTCTCCGCCGCGGCGTACCCCGCGAAATCGACGAAGTTCTCCGTGTCGATCGTCAATTCCGACACGGACGCAACCAACGCCATTCCCTCCTTGACCGCCCTTTCGCCGGCCGCGTTGACTTCCACATCGGAGCCGGACTTGTCGACCGCAACAGTCTACTCGGAAGAAATCGTTGTGCCGACCCGGTTCAAGCTCCTTTTCGAAACAATCTCCTCCGCGTCCGACAAACGGCTCCTGCTCGACTCGATCCAGGTCACGCAGGTCTACGACCCGAACTTTGCGGCTCTGGCGGCGCCGACGGGGGTGCAGGCGTCGAACGTCGGCAACATCTTCTTCACGGTTTCGTGGAATCCGGTCGAGCATGCGACGGGCTACGAGGTGTGGCTGGCCGACGAGGTGGCGGGATCCTGCACGGCGGCGTCCACGTCGATGGAACTCGACAACCTCATGCCCGGCGGGGAATACGAGGTCCGGGTCCGCGCGCTCGGAGACAACCTGCACGTCGGCGATTCGCCGCGTTCGGCCAGCATCTGGGTCACGACGCTCGAGGACGCCCAGAAGGTCGACTTCACCGTGACCGGCGCGCCGGCGGGCGACGTCTTCGCGGGCGATACGGTCGCCTTCGCGGTGACGGCGCAGATCGCAGCCACGGGCGTGGCGGCGCCCGTCTCCTTCGCGGGCATCGAGGGCGCGACGTTCACCGCGGGCGCGTTCTCGTGGACGCCGACGGAAGCGGACGTCGGCGACAACGTCGCCACGTTCACGTCCGGCGATTATTCGACGAACGTGACGATCACGGTCGTCTCGGCGCTCAAGACCGAAACGCTCTTCCACGAGACGTTCGCCAAATGCGAAAAGAAATGGATTGGCACATCGACTGAAATGACGGACGCGATGGCCGACGAAGCCAATTGGACGTTTTCGGAGCATTGCTACAGCGGCAAAAGCGGACTCAGAATCGGATTGAAAGAAGCGCCGAACTATGGTTTGGCCATGACGCGCCTGATCGAGCCGAAAAAAGCGGGAACCATCTCTCTTTCGTTCCGCGCCGCCGGCAACGTGGCCGGCAGCACGATGACCGTGACCTCGGCGGGCGGCGCCACATTCTCGCAAACCGTTACGCTGGCTGCGTTTTCTAGCGACGATGCGCCGATTCCCGACGAGGCCGGTTACGTGTTCGGCCCCTATGACATCGTCGTCACGGGCGGTTTCTCCCTTTCGTTCACGCCCGCGTCCGGCGACGGACGCATGGGCGTGGACGAAATCCTCGTGACGCAGACGGTCTCCGCCCGGATCCCCGACCTCCCGGCGCCGACGGGCCTCGCGGTCGTGGCGGGGTCCATGGCGACCAACGGCTTCTCGGTCGCCTGGGACGCCGTTTCCGGCGCGACGAACTACGCCGTGCGCGTGACAGACGCGTCCGGCGCGGTCGTCTTCTCGGCGCCGTTCTGCGCGGCGGCGCCCGCCGCCGTGTCCGGCCTCGCGGACGACGAAGCCTACGCCGTACAGGTCCGCGCGACGGGCGACGAGGCCCTCTGGTACGCCTCCCCGTGGTCGGACGCGGTGAACATCCGCACCGCGCGCTCGCCGCTGCATCCGACGCTGTCGTTCGGCGCCTGGCAGAACGCGGCGGGCGACGGCAAGGTCTACGGAGGGCTCCTGAACACGGCGGCCGTCTCCGCCGTCCGCGACAACGGGACCAACGCGGTCGTGACGCTTGAGTCCGTCCTGCCCGCGCCGGCCGCCGGGCCGACGTTCGAGGACGGCGTCCTCTCCTGGATCCCCGACGACGCGGACACCAACAAGACATTTACGGTCTCCTTCCGGATGGACGGGACCTACGCGACGAACCTCTCCTTCAAGGTGTTTTCGATCGCCCCCCTCGCGCCGCCGACCGTGACGGCCGGGCCGGTCGCGTGGGACGCCTTCGGGCTCGCGTGGGACCCGCAGTACCGCGCCGCGGGCTACGGCGTGCGCGTCTGGACCGACTGCCCGAACCCGGGCGCCACGGCGACGCGCGTGGAGGAGACGTTCGCCAACTGGCCAAAGATCAAGCCCGTTGGCTGGTCGTACCACACGCTGTCCAGCGGCTACAAGGACGCGGCCGCTCCCGTCTCGTTCGACGCCACGGGGGACGCGATGACAACCTACGATCTGGGCGGTCCGATCTCGTCCGTGTCGTTCCACGCGGCGGGTCATTTGATCGCCGACTCGTCCTCCGAGCTGACGGTCGTCGGCATCGCGGCGGACGGGGCGGAAACGGTCCTCGCGACGCTGACTGCCGCCGACATCGGGCAGACAGACGCCGGCATCGACCGGAAATACGCCGTTCCGGACGGCGTCCGCCGGATCGCGTGGCGCTACACCAAGGACAAGGGCGGCGTCGGCGTGGGCTCGGTCGTCATCGAGGGCGAAGGCTTCTCGACGCCGCGGTGGCTGCCGGGCTGGGGCCCGACGGCGAAGGACGTCGGGCTCGTGCAGGGCTGCACCGTGAAGAAGCCGCGCCCGGGCAAGGCGCTCGGCGTGAACCCGGCGAACAAGAAGGAAGATCTCACCGAGCCGCGCGCGAACTACGCGGAGGTCACGGTCCGCGACGCCGCGGGCGCGACGCTCGCGACGGTCGTCGCGGTCAACGTCCCGGCGCCGCCGCGCTCCGCCCGCGCGTCGATGATGATTTTGCGATAGCGAATCCCGAGCTCCCGAATCCCGAATCCCAAATCCTGCGGGTTTCGGGTTTCGGGGGCCGGGTGCCGCGCCGGGTTTCGGCGCGGCGCACGGCGCCGCGACCGGGTTTCGCCGCGAATCCCGAGCTCTCGAATCCCGCCGCGAATCCCGAATCCCGAGCTCCCCAATCCCGCGGGTTTCGGGTTTCGGGAGCCGGGTGCCGCGCCGGGTTTCGGCGCGGCGCACGGCGCCGCGGCCGGGTTTCGCCAGCGAAACCCGAGCTCCCGAATCCCGCCGCGAAACCCGAATCCCGGCTCCCCAATCCCGCGGGTTTCGGGTTTCGGGTGCCGGGTGCCGCGCCGGGTTTCGGCGCGGCGCACGGCGCCGCGGCCGGGTTTCGACGCGAATCCCGAATCCCGAAATCCGCCGCGAATCCCGAGCTCCCGAATCCCGCCGCGAAACCCGAATCCCGGCTCCCCAATCCCGCGGGTTTCGGGTTTCGGGTGCCGGGTGCCGCGCCGGATTTCGGCGCGGCGCACGGCACCGCGGCCGGGTTTCGCATCGCGCGCGCGCGAATAGCACAACCCGGCGGAATAAAGTCAATTTCGACGAAACATTTTCCGATGCCTGTTGTGGCAGTCTTTGCGGCATGCCGCGGGAATGGGTCCCTCGGCGCGACAAGGAGACACACCATGACCACCCCTGTTTCAGACACCTCTTTCGTTTCCGGCGGCGGCTACCGCTGGCTCGACGTTTGGGTTCTCGCAAACATCATCCAGCTCGCGACGCAGAAGTTCTGCCTCAAGTTCCTCACGTCGAAAACCGATCCGTGCGGTCGGCAATTCGACCAGATGACCCAGGCCGCCCGATCGGGCGTCGCGAACATCGCGGAGGGATATTCCCGGCGTGCCACGTCGAAGGAAACCGAGATGAAACTCTATGACGTGGCAAAAGCCAGTCTCGACGAACTCGCATGCGATTACCGCAACTGGATCCTGCTGGACGGCGAATTGCCGTGGAGCAATTCCGACTCCGAAGCACGCGTCGTTTCGTCGATCCAAATCGACCGGGCTTCTTTCTCGGACGACATCGAACGGAACTCGGCCGCCCACGTCCTGGCCCAATATGCCAAGTTTTCCCGTTGGATCGACGACGACGATTCGTTTGTCCGCGCGAAAGCGCTGCTGCTTCTGTCGGGCCGCGCCATCCAAATGCTCGTGCGGAAAATGGAACGGACGCATGCCGACTTCGTGGCCCACGGCGGTTTTGCTGAAAATCTCACGCGGGACCGTCTTTCCGCACGCCTGGCGGCGCAACCGGACGCTCCTTCCTGTCCGAAGTGCGGCAAACCGATGCAGGAACGGACGGCAAAACGCGGCGTTCGGGCGGGAAAGCGGTTTTGGAGCTGCTCCGGATACCCCGATTGCGACGGGACTCGCCCGCTGGATTGACCCGCGAATCCCGAATCCCGGCTTCCCAATCCCGCGGGTTTCGGGTTTCGGGGGCCGGGTGCCGCGCCGGGTTTCGGCGCGAATCCCGAATCCCGAATCCCGCCACGAATCCCGAATCCCGAGCTCTCGAATCCCGCCGCGAATCCCGGCTCCCGGCTCCCCAATCCCGCGGGTTTCGGGTTTCGGGGGCCGGGTGCCGCGCCGGGTTTCGGCGCGGCGCACGACGCCGCGGTCGGATTTCGCCAGCGAAATCCGAGCTCTCGAATCCCGCCGCGAATCCCGAATCCCGAGCTCCCGAATCCCGCGGGTTTCGGGTTTCGGGGGCCGGGTGCCGCGCCGGGTTTCGGCGCGGCGCACGGCGCCGCGGCCGGGTTTCGAGGCGAATCCCGAGCTCTCGAATCCCGCCGCGAATCCCGAATCCCGGCTCCCCAATCCCGCGGGTTTCGGGTTTCGGGGGCCGGGTGCCGCGCCGGGTTTCGGCGCGGCGCACGGTGCCGCGGCCGGGTTTCGGCGCGCTAGTTCCGCGCGAGGAACCCGCCGCCGAGGACGGCGTCGCCGTCGTAGAAGACGGCGCTCTGGCCGGGGGCGACGCCGGCGAGGCCCGCGGGAATCGACACCTCCAAGGTGCCGTCCGGCTCCGCGCGCAGCGTCGCGCCGGGGACGGGATCGCCGACGGAGCGGATCTTGACGGCGCAGGAAATCTCCGCGCCGGGCGCGGGCGCGGGGACGGACACCCAGTTGCAGTCCGCGACGCGGAACGCGCACGCCACGGTGGCGGGCTTCGGGCCGACGACGACGCGGTTCGCGCAGGCGTCGACGCGCACGACGTAGAGCGGCTCGCTCTCCGCCGTGCCGGCCGGGTTCGCGAGCGCGAGGCCGCGGCGCTGGCCGACGGTGTACTTCCAGAAGCCGTCGTGGCGGCCCAGGACGCGACCCGTTTCGTCCACGATGTCGCCGGGGCGGTCGGGTTCGCCGATCAGTTCGTCGCGCTCGCCGCTGTAGAAGTCCTGGCTGTCGGGCTTGTCCGCGACGGCGAGCAGGCCGCGCTCCCGCGCGATGCGGCGCACCTCGGCTTTCGGCAGGCCGCCGAGCGGGAAGAGCTGGCGCGCGAGCTGCGCCTGCGAGAGCCGGTAGAGGAAGTAGGACTGGTCGCGCGCGCGGTCGGCGGCGCGCAGGAGGCGCATCCGGCCGTCCGCGCCGCGTTCGACGCGCGCGTAGTGGCCGGTCGCGAAGGCGTCGAAGTCCACGCCCGCTTCGCGCGCGAGGTCCGGCAGCGCGCCGAACTTCATCGCCGCGTTGCAGCGCACGCAGGGGTTGGGCGTCCGGCCGTCGAGGAACGCGGCGCGCCACGGCGCGAGCACGAGCCGCTCGTAGGCGTCCGCGCAGTCGAACGTCCGGTAGGGGATGCCGAGCTTCGCGCAGAGCGCGGCCGCCTCCGCGGCGTCCTTCGCCTCGTTCGGGCCGAAGCAGGCGTCGCGCGGGCCGCCCTTGTAGCGCCCTTCGCGCCAGAGGAGCATCGTCGCGCCGGTCACGTCGTGGCCGGCCTCCTTCAGGAGGAGCGCCGCCACGGACGAATCGACGCCGCCGCTGAGACCGACAAGAACCTTCATGGGTTGGGTCGCAGGCGGCGCCAGGGGACGAGCGCGGCGATCAGCAGCGCGGCGCAGGGGATGCCGAAGGGCCAATCTCCCGCACGCGCGTAGAGGGAGCGGAGCGGCTCGGGCGGGAGGATGACCCAGAGCGTGCCGTTGTCCTCGAAGGGGATCGTCGCGCCGGCGGGGTCGACGAGCGCCGCGCCGCCGGTGTTCGAGACGCGCAGGACGGGCAGCCCGAGCTCGATCGCGCGCCACGACGCCTCGAGGTGATGCTGCTCGGACTCGCACGAGCCGCGGAACCACGCGTCGTTGCTGATCGTGGCGAGCAGGTCCGCTCCGCGGGCCGATTCGCGCGCGACGGCGGGGACGGTGTCCTCGAAGCAGATCAGCGGCGACACGCGCGCCGGCGCGCCGCCGGCGTGGAGCGGAATCTCGAAGACGCGCGGGCCGGCCCCGGCCGCGCACGAAATGCCGGAGGGCGAGAGCTTCTGCAGCCACGGGACGTGCTCGTCGAGCGGGACGAACTCCCCGAACGGGATGAGGTGGCGCTTCACGTAGGGCTCGCCCGTGCCCGCCGCGGAAAAGACCCAGGCCGCGTTGCCGACCGGCGAGAGGATTTCTCCCTTCGGCCCCTCGTGCAGGACGAGCGTCGAGCCCGCGAGCAGGCGCGTGTCGTAGCGTTCGCAGACGTTCGTGCGGATCGCCTCCTCGTAGGGCGGAAACGGCAGCGGGTACTCGAGGCACGTCTCGGGCCAGACCATCAAGTCGCAATTCGCGTTCTCGAGGATTGCCATCGAATTGCCGTACAGACGGGCGTAGGCTTCGTCGATCTCCGCCGCGTTGTCCGAGAAGATGCACGGCAGGTCCGGGTCCACCGCGGTGAGCGCCATGGGCCGCGTCCCCTCCGAGCGGTAGGCGCGGACGCGTTCCAGGCGCCCCTTGCCCCAGAAAAACGCGCAGAGCAGCAGCACGAGCGCGACCGTGAGGTCGAAGTGGCGGCGCGTGCGGCCGGGCGCGTGGCGGATCGAGTCGAACAGGCGCAGGCCGACGCCCGCCAGGGCGTCCGAGAGGAGCGCGACGGCCGCCGAGACGAGGAACACGCCGCCCGCGGACGCGAGCTGCGCGAGCGCGGCGAAGTCGAGCTGGGAGGCGCCGAGCGCGTACCACGCGAAGCCGCCGCCCACGGTCGCGCGCAGCCATTCGGAGCCGGCCCAAAGGAGCGCGGCGGCGAGTGGTCCGGCCGCCTCCAGAAGCGTCGCGCGGCGGCGTAGCGCGGCGAGCTCGTCCCAGGCGGCGTCCTCCTCCGGCGAGCCGTCGGGCGCCTCCCAGAGCCGCTCCTGGGCGGCG
>CADBEF010000066.1 GCA_902793555.1 uncultured bacterium
CTTCGGGGCGCAGAAGACGTCCGGGATGTAGAGGTTGTTCCAGGCGCCGTCCTTGCGGACGAGCGAGAGGTTCGAGCCCGCGTACATGTCCTCGGTGCGCACCCACGCGGTGTAGAGCAGCTCCCGGCCGGGGGCGGGGTTCGGGACCTTCTGGAGGCACTGCACGTAGCCCTCCGCGTGGTCGAGCGAGAGCGCGTGGCCCTCCTCGCCGGGGCGGCCGCCGGGCAGGTCGACGATGCTCCCGTTGCCGTTCCAGCCGTTCTTGCCCTCCTCGAACGAGCCGTTCGCGAGGAGGTTGCCGAGCGTGGCGGGGTCGAGCGTCGAAACCGTGAAGGCGCGTTTGGCGACGACGGGCTTCACATCCTTGCCGGCAGGCTTCCAGCCGAGCGCGGCGAGGCCGTCCGCGACGCCGTCCGGCAGCAGCGCAGGGGCGACGTCGAAGAGGACGTGCTCCGTCCGGCCCGGCCCGAGCTTGACCGTCTTGCGTCCGGCCTTCTTGCCGGCGACCGCGATTTCGAGCGCGGCCTCGACGGGGACGTGCAACGGGTTGTGGATCGCGGCGCGCAGCTGCGGGTCGGAGCCGCGGACGAAGTTCACGGAGGGCTTGGGCACGACCGTGTCCTGGCCGTCGATCTCCAGCGCGCAGCGAATCGCGAGCGGGTCGAGCGGAAGGCCTTCGTAGAACGCGGGCATCGCGCCGGCGGAGACGGCGATCGCGTTGCCGCCGGCGACCTCGTACGCGGTCGCGTTGCCCTGGTGGTCGGTGCGGACGACCTTCGTGCCGGCCGTCGCGGGGATCTTCACCTCGACGGGCGCGGAGGCGGGGTCGCCGTTCACGGAGCCGACGACCGCGAGCGCGGAGCCGTCGGGCTTCTCGAAGACGACCACGCGCGCGCCGGGCTCGGCGTAGTAGACGCCGACGGGGCGGGCGTCGCCGAGCTTGGCGGACATCACGGCGAGCGTGGCGGCGACGGGCCGCGGCGTGGGTTCGCCTCGCCGCCGAAGTAGATGAGGCCGTCGACGCCGGCCGCGAGCTGCTCGGGCCAGGTGCGGAGGATGTAGCGGCTCATCAGGACGCTGCGCTCGAGCGCCTCGCGCCCGGGCATCCGCCAGACGGAGATGCCCGAGGCGGTCTCGTCGTTCCAGACGGACTTCACGCCGCCGCTCGCGGCGTCGGCGAGCGCCTCCTTGGCGCCTTCGTAGGAGCTGTAGTGGATCGGAAGGACGTCGATGCACCGGTCGATGCCGGCGCCGAGCATGTCGAGGCGGAAGTTGCGCGGCCACAGGCCGCCCGCGAGGATGGACTTGGCCTTGGGGTTCACCTTGTGCAGCTCCTCGGCGCCGATCTCGCAGAAGCGCTTGTAGTCGGCGACGGGGTTCTTGCTCTTGTTGCCCGGAACGATCTCGTTGAGCCACTCGATGCCGTAGACGCGCCTGCCGAACTTCTGCGAGATCGCGCGGATGCTCTCGCGCCAGCCGGCCTCGTCGAAGGGATACGGCTCGAAGCCGGGCGAGTGGACGTCGGGCGGCAGCACCCACTCGGGCGCGCCGGTGAGCATGAGCCACGGCTGCACGCCATGCTTCTCCATGCGGTCCATGCGGGAGGCGAGCCAGTCGAAATGGTACTCGCCGCGCTTCGGGACGAGCCCGCCCCAGCCGATGAAAAGGCGGCAGACCGAGAGGCCGAGCCGTCCCGCGGCGGCGCATTCGTCCTCGGTGCTCAGGTCCGTCGCGCCGAAGGGGGACTTCCGGCCGCCGAGCGCTTCCCGCACGTCGGGGATCACGGCGAAGAACGCGTCGACCGAGAGGTTGCCGCAGCGCCCCTCCGCGAGGAAGCAGCCGAGGCGCCTGCCGACGACGGACGAAAGGTCGACCTTCGCCGTCTGGCCCTCGGCGGGCATCGCGGCCTTCGCGACACCGACCTCGTCGAGCTTGCCGTCGGAGTCGAGCGAGAAGAGGCGGATCGAGACCTCCGCGCCCTGCTTCGAGCCGGCGGCCGCGAGGAGGTCGAGCACGGGCTTCTCCCTCCCCTGGACGAAGAGGCCGCCGGGCACGGGCGCGACGAGGTCGAGGCCGTCCAGGTGGCGGGCGATCGGCGGCGCGCCGCAGGTCTTCGTCCACGGGAAGTCCTGGTCGTTGCCGCCGCGGAAGCGGACGTGGTAGAAGAGCGAGTTGTAGCGGTAGGCCTTCTTGAGCGTCTGCTTGAAGCGCACCGTGCCCTTGCCGGGCGTCACGGCCTTGAACGACCAGCCGAGCCCTTCGTAGCCGACGTGGTGCGCGCTCTTCTCGTAGACGCCGTCCGGGTTGTCGATCCACGGGCCGCAGGGGAACGCGACGACGTGGCACTTGTCGTTCCAGTATTCGGAGGGGTCGAGGTAGTAGTCCGCGACGAGCTCGAACGTGTCGCCCTCGCGGAGCGCCTTCATGGGTTCGTCCGTCCCGGGCTTGAAGAACCCGCGCGGCTGGAGCCAGCTCTTCTTGTAGGTGATGCCCGCCGGCGGCCGCTTGCGGGCCTCGGCCTCCTCCAGGGTCTTCTTCTTCGCGGCGGCCTGCTCGGGCGACATCGCCCACTCGATCTTGCCGCAGAAGAGCTTGTGCGTGGCCTTGTTCCAGTCGCCCTTCGGCGCGGTGAAGACGAGCGGGCCGAAGTGGCCGATGTCCTCCGCCCACGCGGCGGTGAAGGCGTAGACCTTCGTCTCGCCCTTCTTCATCGACTGCGGCGGGCGCCACTCGCCCGTGTCGCGCCAAGCGCCGTCGGGCTTCATGCGGTGCATCGCGACCGAGACGTTCTCGTCCGCTCCGAGGTTCTTCTTGAGCGTGACCTTGACTTGGAAGCCGGAGCCGGGCGCCACCTTGTCGGGCGTCTCGACCTTGAGCCAGTCGTCCTCGTGGACGGCGGCGGCGGCGGGCTGCGCGAACAGCGCCGCGGCGCAAAGCGCCAGGGCGGGTCGGAGGAATGCGGAGAGTCCTTGTTTCATGTCGGATTTCCTTTCGGGGAATTCATTGGTTGGTTTCAAAAACGGTTGGCTTCCGTTGTCGGCGCCGCGCGGGACGGGCCGTTCCGCGCGAGCGGGGTTGTCAGGGCTCGACGCCCTGCTTGCGGAGTTCGGCCTGGATGTCGGCGACGGGCACGGCGCGCGGTTGCACGCCGGCGCGCGCGGCGAGCGCCGCGGCGACGCCGGCCGCCTGGCCGACGTTCGCGCAGATCGGCATCGCGCGGAAGTTGCTGCACGCCTTGTGCGTGCCCGAGATCGAACGGCCCGCGAGGAGCAGGCCGTCGAGCGTCTCCGGCACGAGGCACCCGTAGGGGATCGTGTAGCCCTTGCGCTGCGTGAAGGTCGCCTGGCTGCCGTGCGCGTCCAGGCCCGCGCCCTCGACGTTGTGGATGTCGAAATTGAAGTGGGCCTTCGTCACGACCCAGTCCGGAAAGACGCGCGCCGCGAGGATGTCCTCCTCCGTGATCGTCGAAACGCCCTTGAAGTGGCGCGTCTCGCGCACGCCGATCTGCGCGGCGGACGAGATGACGAAGCACTTTTCGTACCCCGGGGCGCGGCGGCGCAGGAAGTCGACGATCGGCCCGATCTGCCCATGGCAGGCGATCTGCGCCTTCGTGAGGTCCTCGGCCTTCGTTCCGTCGACGTGCGTGAGGTTCGTCATGTTCACCGTGACGACGCCCGGGAGCGTCGAACGGTAGAGCAGCACGTGGCCGGCGGGGGAGGGGAGCTCGGCCTTTCCGAGGGCCTGGATCTCGCCCGCCGGCACCTCGATGCAATGCTCGAACGCCTGGGGGAAGATCGCGCGGTCCGTGTCCACGCCGCCGAGCTTGAACATGAGCGTCATCGGCTGCATCGCGTGGTCGCCCGCGCGGCCGAGTTCGAACGCGGCGCCGGCGCGCGCGGCGACGTCGCCGTCGCCCGAGGCGTCCACGACGACCTTCGCGCGCAGCGCCTGCCGCCCGCTCTTGCTCTCGCAGACCACGCCCGCGACGCGCCCGTCCTCCATCAGCGGCGCCGAGACGAACGTGTAGAGCCGCAGCTCCGCGCCCGCCTCGGCGAGCATCGAGAGGAAGCAGTCCTGGAGCCGGTCCGGGTTGATCGTCTGGCGCAGCGCGGGGTCGTCCGAGTCCTTCGAACGATCGAGGATCTCCTCGTAGATGCCGCCGCGCGTGTTGCCGGTCCAGTGGCTCATGAGGCCCGACGTGGCGACGCCGCCGACGACGCCCGTCTGCTCGACGAGGCAGGTCTTCGCGCCGAGGCGCGCCGCGCACACGGCGGCGGCGACGCCGGCGGGGCCGCCGCCCGCGACGAGCACGTCGTACGATCCGGCGACCGGGGTTTCGAGAACTTCGCGGATGGAATCGCTCATGGTGAGTCAATCGTGTGACTTTTTGGAAACGTCCGAATCTCCGGACGGGGACACATTCTATTCCAACCCCCTTGTCCGATGCAAGAAGAAAATCATCGACGTCCAAAACGCCCGCAACAAGCGAAAACCTCCAACCGCAGGATAGGTTGCTTCGCGCGCGCCAATCGGGTAGAATGAGAACTCTTCCCAATTCCGCGGCCCGCGACCGCCGTCCGCCATGAAAAGACTCCTCCTCCTCTTTGCGCTTCTCGCGCTCCCCGCCGCCGCCGTCCAAACCGGCCACGCCGTCTACCGCCCCGGCCTCACCCAGGCGCGGATCCCGCTGGGCTCGCCGATGGGCTACGTGACCGCCTACACGGGCGTGCCGGCCCTCGCGTCGAATCTCCTCGCGACCGCCGACGCCTCCTGGCTCGACCGCACGCTCGATGTCTTCAAGGACGGCGAGCACGCCAACGACGCAACGAATCCCGTTTCCGGGAAGACGTGGCCCTGGCTCGTCGAGAACCGCCACGGCGTGTTCGCCTACGAGGGCGAGATTTTCGTCGAGCAGGGTACGGAGTACTACTTCTACGGCCGGTTCTGGACGGGCGAGGCGCTGGTCGTCGACGGCACGACGGCCGTCTGGCAGGGACCTCACAACGGCTACAACTATCCGCCCGACGTCTACGGGGCCTGGACGGCGCCGAAGACGGGCTGGGTCCCGTTCAACGCCTGGGAGTGGACGTGCGAGGAATCCCATTCCCCCCAGTGGGCCACCTGGGGACTCGAATACAACCTGTCCGGCCTCGCCGTGGAGGGCGAGGACCAGCCCGACAAGCGCCAGCTCGCCCAGAATTCCTACACCAACGTGTGGCTGCGCTTCGCCGATCCCGGCAACGGGTCGTTCCTCCGCACCCGGACGGACGAGCGTTTCCTGACGATCGGGGCGTCCGAACCCGTCGCGTCCGGCCGCTCGTTCTCCCTTTCCTTCGCGGACGTTCCCACGAACGCCCAGCTCGTCGCATGCACCGGGCCGGTCGACGGCGTCCACGACACGAACGGCTGGGCGAACGTCTCGGCCGTGCTCGCCGACGTGGCCCCCGGGGATTCGACGACGACGGTGTCGGTGCCGCTCCCCGCCGGCGCGAACGTCCTCCGCTTCCGCCTCGCGCACGTCGACGCGGCGTCGACGAACGGGCTCGACGTCTTCGAGGAGTGGTCGGAAATGGTCGCCGTCTCCGCCGCCCCGGCGGTCCGGCTCGTCTCCGTTTCGCCCGGCTACACGAACGTCGTCGCGGCCGGAGTCCTCGATTCGCTGGGCATCGGCGGAACCTCGGCCGTCGTCGAGGTCGAGGTCGCCGCGGCGGGGGATGCGGCGTTCGGGACGATCCTCGCCTCGACCAACCTGCCGGTCGCCGCCACCGGAGGCTTTTCGGCCGAGATTCTCGGCCTCGCCACGAACACGGCGTATCTCGTCCGGGCCCGGGCCACGAACGACCAAGTCAAGCAGGGGACCTCCCCGACGGTCCCGTTTTCGACGAAGGAGCCCGGCCCGGCGGCGGTCTCCGTCGCCGCGACGGTCTGCGCGCTCTTCTCCGCCGACCTGACGGCGACCGTCTCCAACTGGGGCGGCGGCTCGTGGGACGCCAGGGACGCGTGGATCGACGTGTCGGCGGACGACTCGTTCCCGGCGGGGGCGACGCAGACGCTGCCGCTCGGCGCGCTATCGGGCGCCGCGCCCGTTTCCGCAACGGCAACCGCAACGGGCCTCGAAATGAACCACGCTTACTTCGCCCGGGCCCGGGCCGTCAACTCGTGGGGCGTCGAGAGCGTTTCGGAGACGGTCTCGTTCTCGACCAGCGACCAGCCGATCGGCTTCCCGCGCGAGGCGACGGTCACGGCCGGGAAGGGCCGCGTGTCCGGCTCGCTCGCGCCGACGTTCGTCACGGCGGGGACGGTCTATGACGTGACGCTCGCCATGGAGGGAATCCAGGGCGACCGCATCTGGCGGAACCAAACCGGGTTCGGCCCGTTCTCCCACACGCAATACACGGCGGCCGGCACGACCGTCGTGTTCGTCTACACGATCGACTGGACCTACGGCGAGCAGTCCGGCACGATTGAGGTCCGCGGGAGCGCGAAGGCGAAGCTCGCCGACCGCACGATCGAAAGCGTTCCCGAGATCGACCCCGCGATCGGGGGCGTCTATCTTCGCCCCGGGGACACAGTGGAGATCATCCCGACCGCCGGGACGCGCGTCGACTGGCACACGAACGCCGTCCTTTCGATCACGCCGACGAACGGCGTCTTCCTCCTCGAGGCGCTCGAGCCCGGAGCGGCGCTCCTCTACGAAACCGACCTTGCGACGGACATGACGAACAACATCACCGGCGTCGCGATCGTCCTGCCGGAAGGGAACCCGCCCGGCGGCGTCTATGTCCACCGCGCCCTCAAGGACTGGTCCTGGACGAACCCGAAGGAATGGGACATGACGGTCGAGGGACCGCAGGGTTACCCGGACGCTGCCGGCGCCTGGGCGATCATCGCCACCGATGCACTCGGCCCGAACGACAGCGAAAAGAAGATCGACATCACCGTGCCCGTCACCGTCGGGCACATTGCCGTCGGCCAGCTCGGCTATATCCACCATGGCGTTCCGAAGAACCTCAAGTCGCACTGGGAGTGGATCTTTTCGGACGATCTGGGCCTGGGCGGCTCCATCCGGTTCGACACGGGCGACGGATCCGCCTCGGGTCTCCGCCTGCTCGGCCACAGCTACACGACGAGCCGCGTCCTGTTCCAGGTCCCGGTCACGATGGCGAACGACCTCGAGGTCGACGAGCTGAACCGCGTCCAGGACACCCTGGGCTGGCAGAACACCCGCTTCCGCGGCCTGTGGTTCATGAAGCCGGTCGACATCGGCCCCCACACGTTCCGGACGGTCCGCGCGAACCCCTATCCGTACCGGTTCACGGCGACGTGGAGCGGAGGCTCCCACGCCGGCGGCGTCGAATCGGCCGGATGGCTCTCGTTCCGCAACAACGTCCTGGGGTCCGGCACCATCCGGCTGGAGGCCGCCACGCACGTCGGCCTGCTCGGCGCGGACGGCGCCCATGTCTCGCCCTTCACCGGCGTCTGGGACGTCGCCAACGGCGACCTCGATCCGCACCTCAACTCCGCCTACGGCGGCGCGGCCCTCAACACATGGGGCCTCAGCCTCGGCCAGTCCCGGGAGATGATCGTCCGCGGCTCGTGGCACCGCGCGGAGAAGATCTGGCCCCGCGGCGCGCTCGTCCGGACCGGCTTCAACAACGTCCGCACCAGCGAATCGACGGGCAACGGCTGCACCGGCCACGCCTGGACGAACGACTGGCAGGACGCGCTCCCGCCGAAGATCACGCTCGACGGCGGCGACCTGCAGATCCAGCCCCAGGGTCCGATGAACAGCGCGGCGCAGGCGGCCGCCAACGCCACGGGCATCCGCCGCAACCTGTTCCGGATCGGCGAGCTCGCCGTCCCCGCGGGGCCCATGGGGCGGATGGACTTCCGGAACAGGAACAACTCGACGGGCTACGCGCACGCCCGGACGGAGGTCACGAACCTCGTCCTCGAGCCGGGGGCGGTCCTGTCGTTCGACCTGGACAAGGACCAGACCAACGTCAAGCACGAGTTCTGTCTCGTGGGCGAGCCGGACCGCGCCTGGACGTCGCCCGGCGGGGCCGATGCGCAGTTCCTCCCGTTCCTTTTCGCAAACAACCAGATGGAGGCGACGGGCAGCGGGGGCACGCCCGACGAGTCGTCGGTCGGCGAACAGGACAACACGCGCCTCGCGTTCCGAGAGCGGGAGACCGGCAAGGTGACGCTGGAAGCCCCCGCGACGGAAGGCAACGGCTACCGCCGCTGGACGATGGGCGAGGAGCTCGCGGACGATGCGCAATACTATTCGATGCAGCTGGCCCAGAACGTTACCAACACGTTTGAGGCGGGCGCGACGGTGCGGAATCTCGCGGGCTACGTCGATATGCGCAAGGGCGCGGCGCTCGGGCGACCCGGCGCGGATGCGGGCGCGACGCTCGACTTCGGCGACCAACCGGCGCGCATCTTCAACGGCAACTGGGGCGAGGTCGGAACGATCGGATGCAAGCTCGTCGGTTCGGCGGGGCTGGTGACGGGCGGAAACGGCACAATCGCCCTCGGCGCGTCCGCGGAGGGCGTGGCGGGCGGCGTCCGCGTGGCGGGCGGCACGTTGGAGATCGGCGTGCGGGACGGCTCCGCGCTCCACCCGGGCCGCATCGGCGGCGACGTCCGCGTCGAGGCCGGCTCGCGGCTCGTGCTGCGCGACACGGGCGCGATTTCGCCGATGTCGAAGCTGTACCTGAACGACCGCGACTGGATCCCGTCCCATGCGCACGTGCGGCTCGAGGCGGGAGTCAAGGCCGTCGTGAAGGAGATTTTCGTCGCGGGAGAGGCGCTGCCGCACGGCTGGTACGGCTCGTCCGATTCGGACGCGCAGTTCGTCGACGACGTCCACTTCGAGGGACCCGGCACGATCCACGCCGGCTCCTTCCCCACGATGATGATCCTGAAGTAGGCCCTACTCCGAGAAGCGGACGGCGGTCGCGGCGCGGCAGAGGCGCGTGGCGGGGTCCACGTCGAAGACGCACCCCGTCAGCGCGGCAGGTCCGCCGGCGACGTCGAATTTTTGCGGCATCCCGCCGAGGAACTTGCGGACGACGGGCGCGACCTCGCGGCCGATCACGGAGCGGACGGGTCCGCACATCCCGAGGTCGGTAATGTAGCCCGTGCCCTTGGGCAGGACCGCCGCGTCGGCCGTCTGCACGTGCGTGTGCGTGCCGAACACGGCCGCGACGCGGCCGTCCAGGTGCCAGCCCATCGCGATCTTCTCGCTCGTCGCCTCCGCGTGGAAGTCCACGAGCACCGGCACGTCGCGCGGCACGGGGCCGGCGAGCAGCGCGTCAACGGCTTCGAACGGGTTGTCCGCCGGGTTCATGAAGACGCGGCCGAGGAGGTTCACGACGCAGAAGCGGCCGACGGGCGTGGAAACGACGCGCCAGCCGCGCCCCGGCGCGCCCGAGCCGCCGTTGGCGGGGCGGACGACCGGACGCTCGCTCCCGGCGAGCGCGAGCGCCTCCTTCTGGTCCCAGGCGTGGTCGCCGAGCGTGATCGCGTCCGCGCCGGCGTCGAGCAGCTCGTCCGCGAGCGCGGGCGTGATGCCGCGGCCGGCGGCGGCGTTCTCGCCGTTGACGATCACGGCCTGGACCTCCCCCGCGGCGCGGAGCTTCGGAACGACGGACGCGAAAACGCGCCGTCCGGGCGAGCCGACGACGTCGCCGATGCAGAGAATCTTCATGGCGCCCGCAGAATAGGGTTTTCCGCCCCGGAAGTCCAGCGAAATCCGCGGCGGGGCGTTGCCCGCGCGGGCCCGGCGTGGTAGAATTCCCCGCATGATTCTTTCCGGAGACAGACTGAGGGCCGTGTCGTTCCCCGTCGGCGGGATCGGCGCCGGCTGCATCGGCCTCGCCGGCAACGGCGACCTCGCCGAGTGGGAGGTCTTCAACCGACCCGCGAAAGGCGTCCGCAACGGGCTCTCGCACTTCGCCGTCCGCGCCGAGCGCGAGGACGGCGAAGTCGTCGATGCGCGCATCCTCCACGGCGACTTCGCCGGCGAGCTCTCCGGCGCGGGCGACGCGCCCTTCGCCGGCTTCGGCTACGGTCCCGACGCCGATTCGCTCTGCGGCCTGCCGCACTTCCGTTCCGTCTCGCTCCGCGGCGAATTCCCCGTCGCCGAATGGACCTTCCGCGATCCGCGCTTTCCCGGCGACGCGACGCTGACCGCGTGGAGCCCGTTCGTTCCCGGACGTTCGGACGTCTCTTCCCTGCCCTGCGCCGTCTTCGAAGTCTCGCTCCGCAACCGCGCCCGCGAGCCGCTCGTCTTCTCCGCCGTCGGCTGCCTCGCCTCCCCGTGGTCCGGCGCCGCCGCTTCGACCCGTTCCTTCCGCCGCGCCGGCCGCACCGTGCTGTTGCACCGGAACGCCGCCCCCGCCGACTCGACCGACCATGGAGAACTCGCCCTCACGCTCGACGCGCCGGCGGGAGACCCGGCGGGCGGCACGCCCGCCGAGGTCTCCCGCCAAACATCCTTGTATCGCGGTCCGTGGTGCGACAAGCGCGAAGTCTACTGGCACGACCTCAACGTGCCCGGCCCGTTCCGCGAGCGCAAATACGCCGGTCCCGGCGAACACGGCGACGCGGGCCTGCTCGCCGCGCGGTTTCGTCTCGCGCCCGGCGAGTCGCGCACGGTCCGTTTCGTCGTGTCGTGGTTCGTCCCGAACCGCACGAACGACTGGACGCCGCCCAACCGCCTCGCAGCGCAGATGAAGGAGTCCGGCGTCGCGCGCAACCTCTGGCGCAACTACTACGCCGAGGCGCTCTGCACCGGCGCCGCGGACGCCGCCGCGCGTCTCCTGCACGGCCTTCCCGAAACGCGCGCGCAGGTCTTCGCGTTCCGCAACGTGCTGCATCACCGTACGACGCTTCCGCCCGCCTCGCTCGAAGGCGCCGCCGCGACGCTCTCCGTTCTCGTTTCGCCGACGGTCCTCCGCCTCCCGGACGGCGCGCTCTGGGGCTGGGAAGGCGTCGCAAAGAAGGTCGGCTCGTGCGAAGGCTCCTGCCAGCACGTCTGGAACTACGAGCAGGCGACGGCGCTGCTGTTCCCCGATCTCGCGCGCTCGATGCGCGAGCAGCAGTTCCGCTTCAACTTCGACCCGGACGGCGGCTTGCTCTTCCGCCAGCCGCTCCCGCCCGGCGTCCGCGCGCGCCGCTCGCCGTGGTTCCGGCCGTGCGTCGACGGCACGATGGGCGAAGTCCTCAAGACGTTCCGCGAATGGCGCGTCTCGGGCGACACGGCGTGGTTGCGTTCCGTCTGGCCCGCCGCGAAGAAGGCGCTCTCCTACGCGTGGTCGCCGGCGAATCCCGACCGCTGGGACCCGGACGAATCCGGCGTCCTGACCGGCCGCCAGCACCACACGCTCGACATGGAGCTCTTCGGCGCCACCGCCTGGCTCGAAGGGCTCTACCTCGCCGCGCTCCGCGCCGCGTCGCAAATGGCCCGCACCGTCGGCGACGACGCCTTCGCCGCCGAATGCGACGCGATCTTCGCCCGCGGCCGCGTGTGGACCGAAGCGCACCTCTTCAACGGCGAATACTACGCCGGCGAAGACGTCGAAGGGAAGCCGGTCGGCCTCGCCGACTTGCTTCCCTTCGAAGACGCCACGAACCGCTATTGGGACGCCGAGCACCGCGAGGCGAAGTACCAGATCGGCGGCGGGCTCTCCATCGACGCGCATCTCGGCCCGCTGTGGGCGGCGCTCTACGGCGTCGCGGACGACCTGCTCGACCCGGAGCGCGTCGACGCCACGCTGCGCGCGATTCTGCGCCACAACTTCAAGCGCTCGATGCGCGAAGCGGCGAACACGTGGCGCGTCTTCGCGGCGGACGACGAAGCGGGCACCGTGATGGTCTCGTGGCCGAAGGGCCGCCGCAAGCCCGTCATCCCGATCCCCTACCACAGCGAATGCATGACCGGCTTCGAGTGGTCGTTTGCGACACACCTCGCGTGGCGGGGTCTCGCGAACGAGGCGGAGACCGTCGCCGCCGCGATCCGCGCGCGCTACGACGGCGCGAAGCGCAACCCGTGGAACGAAATCGAGTGCGGCTCGAACTACGCCCGCGCGATGGCGGCCTGGGGGATGCTCCAGGCGTTCTCCGGCTTCCGGTACGACTTGACGCGCGGCGAGATCGGCTTCGCGCCGCGCCGGCCCGGCGCGTTCTCGTGCTTCTGGTCGCTCGGCCGCTCATGGGGCGTCTACTCGTGCACCGCTTCCGGCCGCGAGCGCATCGAAGTCCTCTTCGGCTCGCTGACGCTCCGCCGCCTCGCCGTGGCGGGGTGCAGACCCCGCCACGGCGGCCGCAAAATCGCCGCACGGCGCGAAGGCGGCACGATCGTCTTCGACCGCCCGCTCCGCCTCCGCGCCGGCGACGTTCTCGCGCTTGCCCCGCGGCCGCGGCTCGTGTAGAATCCCGTTCAACCCAACCCACCCACCGCCACCATGCTCGACCCGACGCTCTTCGCCCGCCCCTGGGAAATTCCCGAACTCACCTCGATGAACCGCCTGCGCGGCCGCGCGGACCTCGTCCCGTATCCGACCGCAGCGGCAGCCCTCTCGCGCAACCCGAAGCGCAGCAAGTGGTATCTCTCGCTCGACGGCAAGTGGTCCGTCTCCTACCACGGGAAGGTCGAGCAGGTCAAGGCCGCCGAGGTCGCGGACAAGGCCGACACCGCGAAGTGGCCGAAGGTCGACGTCCCCGGCGACCTCTGCACGCAGGGCTTTTCGCACCCGCACTACACGAACGTGCAGATGCCGTTCAAGAACGACCCGCCGCGCGTGCCGGACGAGAACCCCTGCGCGGTCCTGCGCACGTCGTTCGTCGCCGCGGAGTCGCAGGCGTGGTACTACGTCAACGGCGCGCTCGTCGGCATGTCCACCGACAGCAAGCTCCCCTCGGAGTTCGACCTCTCGAAGTTCGTCCGCGAGGGCCGCAACGAGCTCGCGGTGCTGTGCGTGCGCTGGAGCGCGCAGAGCTACGTCGAGGACCAGGACCACTGGATGGAGCTCGGCATCCACCGCAGCGTCTACCTCTACTCGCAGGGCCCGCTCCACGTCGGCGACGTCACGGTCCGCGCGGGCTGGGACTGGCGGGCGAAGAAGCCCGCCGGCACGCTCTGGATCCGGCTCAAGGCCGACCACTCCTCCCCTCCCGACGTCCACGCCTGGGACCCGAAGAAGATCGACGACCCGCACAACGACTGGTCGTTCGACGCGCAGCTCTTCGACGCGAAGGGCCGTCCCGTCCCCGGCGCGAAGCTTTCGTCCGGCCCGCAGTCCTACGACTGGCGCTCGAACCTCGGCGAGGCCGTGGTCGAGGCGCGCCTGCCGCACGTCGCGCCGTGGAGCGCCGAGGTGCCGAACCTCTACACGCTCGTCGTCACGCTCCGCGACCTCAAGGGCAAGCCGCTCGAGGTCGTCTCGCAGCGCGTCGGCTTCCGCGACGTCCGCGTCGAGAACCGCGAGCTCCTCGTGAACGGCCGGGCGACCGAGATCCGCGGCGTGAACCGCCACGAGTTCCACCAGGTGCACTGCAAGTTCGTGCCGGCGGAGACGGACGAACTGGACGTGAAGCTCCTCAAGCGCTTCAACTTCAACGCCGTCCGCTGCTGCCACTACCCGGACGAGACCCGCTGGCTCGACCTGTGCGACGAGTACGGCATCTACCTCGTGGACGAGGCCGACATCGAGACCCACGCGAACTACGCGACGCTCGCGCACGACGACGCCTGGCGCCACACGTGGTTCGAGCGCGGCTCGCGCATGGTGATGCGCGACAGGAACCACCCGTCCGTGATCTTCTGGTCGCTCGGCAACGAAAGCGGCGTCGGCGAGAACCACCTCGCGCTCGCCGACTGGATCCGCCAGGCCGACCCCACGCGCCCGCTCCACTACGAGGGCGCGATGCACGGCGGCTGGCTCCAGGACGCCGGCATTTTCGGCTCGCCGATCTCGCACCGCCTTACCGACGTCGTGAACCCGATGTATCCGCCCATCGAGGACTCGATGGTCCGCTACGTCGAGAAATACAAGGACGACCGCCCCTACATCATGTGCGAGTACTCGCACGCGATGGGCAACAGCTGCGGCGGCTTCGCCGACTACTGGAAGGCGATCCGCTCGCACCACGGCCTGCAGGGCGGCTTCATCTGGGACTGGGTCGAGCAGGGCATCCTGCGCAAGGACAAGGGCGACTGGGGCTACGGCGGCGACTTCGGCGACTTCCCGAACGACGTCAACTTCGTCTGCAACGGCATGGTCAACCCCGACCGCACCCCGAAGCCCCAGATGTGGGACGTGAAACAGATCCAGCAGCCGCTCGCCTTCTCGCTCGCCGACGCGAAGAAGGGGATCGTTTCCGTCGAGAACCGCGACTGCTTCCGCGCCGGCGCCGACTGGCTCGAGGCGACCTGGGAGGTGCAGGTCGAGGGCGAGGCCGTCGCGAAGGGCCGGGTCGCCCCGCTCGCCGTCCCGCCGCAGGGCAAGGCGACGCTCAAGCTCCTCGGCTTCGACTACGGCAAGCTCCCGTCCCTCGCCCCCGGCGAGGAGGCGTTCCTCTACGTCTCCGCGACGCTTAAGGCCGACGAAAAGTGGGCGCCGCGCGGCCACCAGGTCGCGTGGAACCAGATGCCGCTGCCGCTCCCCCAGGACTCCGCCAAGGACCTCCCGCGCGCGCTGCTCCTCGTCGAGAAGAAGGGCGCCGAGGTCGGCGTCGTCGAGAGGGACGGCGCCCCCGCCGCCCTCGTCGCCGGCCGCGTGGAGCTGCTGCTCGACGCCGAGAACGGCGGCCTCGGCCCGCTCGCCGTGGACGGCAAGCCGCTCGTCCTCGCGGCCCCGAGCTTCACGCTCTGGCGCTGCCCGACCGACAACGAGTGCATCAAGGGCCAGGGCAACTGGGCGCGCCGCAACCGCTGGAAGGCCTTCGCCCGCTGGTGCATGGCCGGCCTCGACGTGATGGAGGAGGACCGCGTCTCCTTCTCCTGGCGCCCCGTCAAGGGCGGCGCCGCGCAGATCGAGACGCGCTCCGTCTACCGCCCCGCCGGCCCCGACCTCGGCGCCCGCGTCGTGCTGAAGGAGGGCGGTGAGCACGGCTACAAGAAGGAGGTCTGGGAGCCGGGAAGCGAAGCCGACCGGGCACCCGGCCGGCCGGGCGTCGAGCACCGCGCCAGCTACCGCCTCGAGCCCACCGGCGCGCTGCTCTGCCGCCACGTCTTCGTCGTTCCGAAGGACTTCGACGACCTCCCGCGCCTCGGCGTGCGCCTGACGCTCGCGCCGCAGCTGGAGAACCTCACGTGGTTCGGCCTCGGCCCGGTCGAGAGCTACCCCGACCGCAAGGAGGGCTCGATCGTCGGCTCCTTCGCCTCGACCGTGACGGACCAGTTCTTCCCGTACATCGTTCCGCAGGAGCACGGCCACCACTGCGACACGCGGTGGCTCACGCTCTCCGACGCGCGCGGCCGCGGCCTGCAGTTCCAGGCCGAGGGCGCGGCCTTCGGATTCAACGCGACGCACCTGCCGGACGAGGTCCTCTGGCCCGCGAAGCACGTCTCCGCGCACCGCGGCCTCGGCACCGGCTCCTGCGGCCCGGACACCCGCCCGGCCTACCGCATCGGCCCCGGCACCTACCGCCTCGCCTACTGGGTCTTCCCGGTCTAGCGCGCGGTTGCGGCGGAGACGGCGGGTGTGGTAGACTTCACCGCATGCCGCTGCTCGTCGCCGAGAACATCGTGAAAACGTACCGCCTCCCGGGTGCGGACCCGATCCGCATCCTGGACGGCGCCGCGCTCTCGGTCGAGCCGGGCGAGCGCGTCGCCGTGCTCGGAAAATCCGGCTCCGGCAAGAGCACGCTGCTGAACCTGCTCGGCGGGCTGGACCGACCGGACCGGGGCTGCGGCGCGCGCATCGAAATCGACGGCCGCGACCTGGCGCGCGCGTCCGAAAAGGCGAAGGCGCGCATCCGCGCCGCGACGGTCGGCTTCGTCTTCCAGTCGTTCCACCTGCTGCCCGAGCTGGACATCGTGGAGAACGTCCTGCTGCCCGCGCTCGCGCTGCCGGCGTCCCGCCGCCCCCCGCGGGAGCGAGCCCTCGAGCTGCTCCGCGCCGCCGGCCTCGGCGAACGCCTCGGCCACAAGCCGCGCGAACTCTCCGGCGGCGAGCAGCAGCGCGTCGCCATCGCCCGGGCGCTCGTCAACGGCCCGTCGCTCCTGCTCGCGGACGAGCCGACCGGCAACCTGGACCCCGCTACGGGCCTGCAGGTGCTCGACCTGCTGTTCGGCCTCGCGGCCGGCGGCGCGGGACCGCGCCCGGCGCTCGTCATGGTCACGCATTCGGACGCCGTCGCCGCGCGCTGCGACCGCACGCTGCGCCTCGAAGGCGGCGTGCTGCGCCCCGCGGGCTAGCGCGGAATCGCGATTTCCGCCACGCGGCGCAGTCCGTGGCGGACCATGTAGTCGCGGATGCCGCCCACGACGCGCGGCGCCGCGAGCGGGTCGACGAAGCTCGCGGTCCCGACGGCGACCGCCGTCGCGCCGGCGCAGAGGAACTCGACCGCGTCCTCCGGCTCCGAAATGCCGCCCATGCCGACGATCGGGATCTTCACGGCGGCGGCGGCCTGCCAGACGAGGCGCACCGCGATCGGGTGGATGGCCGGACCGGAAAGCCCGCCCTGCACGTTCGCGAGGAACGGCCGGCGCGCCTCGACGTCGATCTTCATCGCGGGGACCGTGTTCGAGATCGAAAGGCCGTCCGCGCCTTCGCCCTCCGCGGCGTGCGCGAAGACCGCGACGTCGGGGACGTTGGGCGCGAGCTTCACCAGGAGCGGCAGCGGCGTGGCGGCGCGCACGGCGCGCACGACGGACGCCAGCGTCCGCACGTCCGTCCCGAACGTCGCGCCGCCGAGATGCACGTTGGGGCACGAGACGTTCATCTCGACCGCGCCGACGCCCTCCGCGTCCGAAAGCCGGCGCGCGACCTCGGCGTACTCCGCCTCGCTCGTGCCCCAGACGTTGACGATCGCCGGGACGCCGCGCTCGCGCAGGAACGGCAGCGCCTCGCGCACGAACGCGTCCACGCCCGGCCCCTGCAGGCCGATCGCGTTGAGCATGCCGCCCCGCACCTCCGCGATGCGCGGCTGCGGGTTGCCCTCGCACGGCGAGAGGCGGATTCCCTTGCACGTGACGGCGCCGAGCTCGCGCAGGTCGAAATACGCCTCGTATTCGCGCCCGTAGCCGAACGTCCCGGACGCGACCGTCACGGGGTTCTTCATGCGCAGCGATCCGATCGAAACGGACAGGTCCGGCTCGGACGCGGCGGCGGGCGTGGCGGATTCGGCGTTCATGGCGCGCGAGTCTACCACACCCGTCGCGCCCGCCGCAACCGCGTTCGTCCGGCGACGCGCGAGGTTTCGCTTGAGCGGGGACGCGGCGGCGTGCTAGAATCCGCCGCCATGAAGCCGCACCGTTCCGCCGCCGCGCTCGTCCTGGCCGCCGCCGCATCGTCCGCCCTGGCGCGCGCGCCGTCCGGCCCGCCTCCCGCGACCGCCGCCGGCGGCCTGTTCCTCGCGGGCGACGGACCCGCGGCCTTCTCGTGCGCGGACGGCGTTCCGCTGCCGGAGGCCGGCGGGGCGGACGCCCTCGCGGAACGCCTCGCGGCGTGCGGATTCGATCTCGTGCGCCTGCCGGACGTCGCCACGGCGGAGGACGCCGCGCGCTTCGACGCGTTCGCAGCCGCGCTCGCGCACCGTGGGTTGCGGCTCTGGGCCGACGCGCTCGTGCCCGCGCTCGCCGTTCCGCCGGCGCCCGCGGACGTCTCGCTCATCGACGACCCCGCCACGGCGGACGCTTGGACGAACGCGCTGGCGGAAGCGGAGGCGAACGGTTTCGACCCGTTCCTGGCCGCGCCGTGGGACCCGCGGCTCGAACAGCTTCTCCAGCACCGCGTCCGCGACTGGGCGCGCGCGTTCAATCCCGGGATGGGCGTGCGCCGTTGCGAGGATTCCGCCTGGACGGTCGTCGGGTTTTCGTCGGGCTGGCGCAACGCGTTCCTCTTCACCGCCGCCGCGACGAACGCACCCGTTCCGCCGGCGTTTTTCCGCGACGGCTTCCTCGCCGAATGGAACGGCTGGCTCTACGACCGCTACGACGGGAGCGACGAAACGGCCGCGGCGGGCGGCGTCCTCCTGCCCGGCGAATCCATTGCGTCCAACGCCGTCGCCTGGGTCGGGTCCCCCTTCGGCCCGCCGCCGGACCCCGCCACGTCCGCCGCGCGCCTCCGCGACGAGCGGCTGTTCCTGCAGGAACTCTACCTCGCCCACGTCCGGCGCCTGGTCCGCTACTTCCGCGACGCCGGCGGCCGCATGGCGGACGTCCCCGTCTACGCCAAGTGGGGCGAAGGGACGAAGAGCCTGCTCGCGGCGGCGTCCGACGTCCGCTTCGCCGACGCGGCCGAACCCGGCTTCCCGACGATCGCGTTTTTCCCGGCCCGCGGCGGACTCGGCACGCTGGAGTCCGCGCTGGACGCCGGTTGCTCGGTTCTCGTTTTTCCCTGCGGCGGCGATCCCGTCCCGTTCGCGCCGTGGGCCCGGGCGTTCCGCGCCGGCGCCGACGCCGAACGGTTCGGTCCGGACGTCATCGCGGTCACGGACGGCCGGGTCGCCGCGTTGGCCGGTTCGTGGGCGTTCTGGTCCGGCATGGCCGCCGGGGAAACGGTCGCGCCGACGGGCGTCGGCTGGCAGTTCCTGAACGAGGATCCGGACGACGACCGGCTCCGTCCGGCGGACGGGCGGCGCCTCGCGGTCGCCGTCTGGCTTCCACCCGGCGAAGCCGCGGACGGCCTCCGCGTCGAATGCGCCTTCGCGCCGGACGGTCCCGGCGCGCCCGCGAGCCTGTTCGCGCGCGTCCGGGACGCGGAAACCGGCGCGGACGTCCCGTTCGGCCTCGCCGCGGCGGGACCGCTGCTGCGCAAGCGCGAATGGCGGGACCTGTCGCCCGGCGCGGAACCCGGAAAACGAGAATTGAAAAACCGCGTCCTGCGCCTGCCCGCCGCCGCGGGCCCGCGTCTGGTGCTCCTGCAGCCCGAGACGGTCGAGAGCGACATCCTCAAGCGCCTCGAAGCCGAGGGCGCCGGTTTCTAGCCGCCCGCGAGCTCGGAGAGCTCCATCCAGCGCCCGACCTTCGTTTCGAGCTCCGCGCGGGCGGCCGGAAGGCGCGCCGCGTCTTCGGCCGCCTTCTTCGCGTCGCGCGCGTAGGCGGTTCCGTCCGCGAGCGCCGCTTCGATCGCGGCGATTTCCTCTTCCAGCGCTTCGATCGCCGCGGGCAGCGCCTGGAGTTCGCGTTTCTCGTTGAAGCCGAGGCGGCGCGCCCTGCGCGGCGCCTCGGCGGCCGAAGTGTCCTTGGTTGGATTCGGGTCTTTTTCGACCGTTTCAACCCTTTCAACCTTTGCCCCGCGGTCCGCCAGGACCGCGGGGCGCTCGCGCGCCCAGTCTTCGTAGCCGCCGGGGCAGAAATGCACGCGCCCGCCGCCGAGCAGCACGAAGCTCGACGTGACGACGTGGTCGAGGAATTCGCGGTCGTGGCTCACGAGGAGAATCGTGCCCCGGTAGTCGAGCAGCCGCTCCTCCAGCAGCTCCAGCGTCTCGATGTCGAGGTCGTTCGTCGGCTCGTCCATCACGAGCAGGTTGCCCGGCCGCAGGAAGAGCTTCGCGAGCAGGAGGCGCGCCTTCTCGCCGCCGGAGAGCGCCTTTACCGGCGTCCGCGCGCGGTCGGGGGCGAAGAGGAAGTCCTGCAGGTAGCCGAGGACGTGGCGCGAGGTGCCGTTCACCACGACCTGGTCGTGGCCCTCGGAGACATTCTCCGCGACGCTCTTCTCCGGGTCGAGCGCGCCGCGGAGCTGGTCGAGGAAGACGGGCTGCACGCGCGCGCCGAGCGCGATGCGGCCGGCGGTCGGCGCGAGTTGTCCGAGAAGGAGCCGCAGGAGCGTCGTCTTGCCCGACCCGTTCGGGCCGAGCACGCCGACGCGCTCGCCGCGCAGGACGAGCGCGTCGAGGTTTTCGACGACCGGCGCCCCGGCGCCGGGCCACGCGAACGTCGCGCCTTCGGCCTTGACGACGATCTCGCCGGACGCCGCGCCGCTCTCCAGCGACATCTTCGCCGTGCCGGCGCGGGACCGGCGCTCGGCGATTTCGGCGCGAAGCTTCAGCAGCGCTTCGACGCGTCCCATGTTGCGCGAACGGCGCGCGGTCACGCCGTGGACGATCCAGTGTTCCTCCTGGCGCATCTTGACGGCCTTCTTCTCCCACGCGCGCTCTTCCTGCGCGAGGAGTTCGTCCTTGCGGCGCAGAAACGTCGGCCAGTCGCAGTTCCAACCGGAGAGGCGGCCGCGGTCGAGGTCGAAGACGCGCCGCGAGACGCGCCGCAGGAACGCGCGGTCGTGCGTCACGAAGACGCAGGCGAGCCGGGCGCGGGAGAGGAACGTCTCGAGCCACTCGATCGATTCGACGTCGAGGTGGTTCGTCGGTTCGTCGAGAAGCAACAGGTCCGGTTCGGGCGCGAGCGCGGCGGCGAGCTTCGCGCGGCGGCGCTGGCCGCCGGAGAGCGTCGAGAAGGGGGCGTCGGCCGGGACGCCGAGCTGCGTGAGGAAACGGCGCGCGGCGGGGGTCCCCCCGGCGACTTCCGCGGCGGTGCCGGGTTCGTCCGCGGGGACGTCCTGCGAGAGATACGCCGCGCGGAGGCCTTCGGAGCGGACGACCTCGCCGGCGTCGGGCTCCAGGATCCCGGCCATGATCTTGAGGAGCGTGCTCTTGCCCTCGCCGTTGCGGCCGGTGACGCACGCACGGTCGCCCGCCTCGACGTTGAGGCGGACGTCCTGGAGCACGGGCGGACCGCCGAAGGCGACCGACACGTCGCGGAGGGTCAGCAGCGACATGGCGCGCGGGCGCTACCCGGCGACGAGCCCCTCCGTCTCGGGCGCGCCGACGAGGAGGTTGAGGTTCTGGATCGCGGCGCCGGACGCGCCTTTGCCGAGGTTGTCGAAGCGCGAGACGAGCAGGATCCGGTCGTCCGAACCGAGCACGGCGACCTGCATGTCGTCGCGCCCCGCGAACGCGCCGGCGGAGAGGAAGCCGCCCTCGGCGGCGTCGGGGGCGTCCGCGAAGCGGATCAGGCCCGATCCGTCCGGATACGCCTCGCGGTAGACGTCGGCGACGTCCGCGCGCGTGCCCCGCAGCTGCGACGCGAAGAGGGGTACCGTGACTTCCATGCCGCAGGCGTAGTCCGCCACGACGGGGCAGAACGCCGGCGCCTTCTCCAGGCCGCAGACCTTGACCATCTCGGGCAGGTGCTTGTGCGCCTGCGCGAGGCCGTACTGCCGCGGCGCGTCGAGAAGCGGATCGCGGCCGGCGCCGCGCGCGGCGCCCTCGTAGTCCGCGATCATCTTCTTGCCGCCGCCCGTGTAGCCGGTGAGCGAGAAGGCGGCCAGCTCGGCGTCCGGCCGGAGCAGGCCGGCGCGGACGAGCGGCGCGACGAGCGCGATGAAGCCGCTCGCGTGGCAACCGGGGTTCGCGACGCGCTTCGCGGCGCGGATGCGCTCGCGGGCGCCGGGCAGCTCGGGCATGCCGTAGACCCAACCCTCCGCGGTGCGGTGGGCGGTCGACGTGTCGACGATGCGCACGGGCGAATCGCCCGCGAGGGCGACGGCCTCGCGCGCGGCGGCGTCGGGGAGGCACAGCACCGCGACGTCCGCGGCGGCGAGCGCGGCCGCGCGGGCCGCGGGGTCCTTGCGGGTTTCCTCGGGCAGGGAGACCAGCTCGACGCCGGCCCGGCCGGCGAGGCGTTCGCGGATGCGCAGCCCGGTCGTCCCGGCGCTGCCGTCGATGAAAACGGTGTGCGTGCTCATGGGGCGGGAGTCTACCACGCCCCTCGTCCCGCGCGCAAGCGCCCCCGGAACGAAAAGCGTTGCGGAAGCGGGGCGTTTCGGCTATGCTCGGCGGCCATGCGGACGCTTCCCGGACATTTCCTCTTCGACTGGAACGGCACGCTGCAGGACGACCTGCACGCGGCCGTGGCCGGGACGAACGCGCTGCTCTCCGACCAGGGCAAGGCCCCGATCACGGCCGAACGCTACCGCGAGACCTTTTCGTTCCCGGCGCGCGGCTGCTACGAAGCGCTCGGCATCGACGTGGAGCACCACGACTGGACCGCGCTGTGCGACCGCTTCTTTTCGGTGTTCGCGTCCGATCCGACGGTGCGGCTTTTCCCCGGCGCGGCGGACGCGTTGCGCGCGCTGCGGCTCGCCGGCGCGTCGCTCTCGATCGTTTCGTCCTCCGAGGAAAACGAGCTGGAGCGGGCGCTCGCGCGGCACGGCGTGCGGGACCTGTTCGGGGCGGTGAGCGGCCATTCGGACGCGGCCGCCGGCTCGAAGGTCGGCCGCGCGCGCGTCCTTTTCGCGTCGCTCGGGCTCGCCCCGGAACGCGTCTGCATGGTGGGCGACACGGGCCACGACAAGGAAGTCGCGGACGCGCTCGGCTGCGCGTGCGTCCTCGTCGCGTCCGGGTACGAATCCCGCGCGCGCCTCGAACGCCGCGGCGCGCCGGTTCTTTCCTCCGTGGCCGACCTGCCCGCTTTTTTCGGGCTGGCGTGACGGCGCCGCGCGCCTACGCCTTCCGCGTGAGCAGGTAGAACGCGGGCGTGTCGAGCGCGGCGAGGACGAGCTTGACGAGATACTGCCCGAGCATGAGCGAAAACAGCGCGGGCCGCATCGCGGGGTCGAAGAGCCAGCCCAGGCCGCAGCCGAACGCGAGCCCGACGAAGACGACGGTGTCCAGCAACTGCGACGACATCGTCGAGGCGTTGTTCCAGATCCAGCGGAGGCGGCGGCCGTCCGGCCGCCGCGCGAGGATCCGGTCGCGGATGCGGTGGAAGACGAACACGTCCCAGCTCTGGCTCAACGCGTAGGCGGCGAGGCTCGCGCCGGCGAAGATCCAGTTCAGGCCGAGGAGCCGCCCGTAGGCCGACTGCACGTCCGGATCCGCGGCGGGCAACGCCTCCGTGAACAGCAGCAGCGCCGCGGCGAGGACCTGCGCGGCGAAGCCCCAGCGCACGACCGCGCGAGCCTCGCGCCGGCCCCAGACTTCGCCGACGACGTCGGTCGCGAGGAACGTGATCGCGTAGCAGAACACGGCGCCCGGGAAGACGAGCGTGCCGCCGGGAAACGGAATCGCCGTCGCGACGACTTTCGCGGCGACGACGTTGGAGAGGACCAGCGCCACGGCGAACAGCATGCCGAGCGCGAGCAGGTTTTCGGGCGTTTTCTTCATGTCGTAGTTTTTTTAGGTTGGATGTTGCGACAACCCCCGCGGACGCGCGGGACGGGCGGCCGAACCGGCCGCGCGAAGCTAGGATCTCCCGGCGTCGGGATCTTCCTCCAGCAGGCGCTTCTTCGCGACCGCCGCCCAGCCGCCCTTCGCCGCGCCCCACGCGACGAACGGGTGGATGGCGATGCCGCCGCGCGGGCGGAACCGGCCCCGCACCTCGATGTATTTCGGCGAGAGAAGCGCGCGCAGGTCCTTGAGGACGACGTTGCAGACGTCCTCGTGGAAGTCGCCGTGGTTGCGGAACGAAAAGAGGTAGAGCTTGAGCGACTTGCTTTCGACGAGTTTCCGCGCGGGCACGTAGCGGATCGCGAGCTCGCCGAAGTCGGGCTGCCCCGTGACGGGGCACAGCGTCGTGAACTCCGGGCAGCGCAGCGTGACCATCGTGTCGAGCTCCGGGTGGCGGTTCGAGAAGCACTCGAGCACCGACGGGTCGTAGTCCGCCGGCGCGGCGGCCCGCGGCCCCGCTCCCAGGAGCGTGAGACCCTCCCGCGTGCGGGCGGCCGGGACCTTCTTTCCTTGTTCCGTTTGCATGGGCGCGGAGTATAGCCGACCCGCGCCCGCGTTTCAAGCGGTAACCGGTCAGGAATCGGGGGGTGCGCATGCGCCGGCGCTCCTGCGGCGGACGGCGGCGTCGGCTCCCGAGAAGCTGTTCCCGAATCCGGGGTCGCTCGCGCACACCGCGTGGCGGCGGTCTCGCGCGCCT
>CADBEF010000067.1 GCA_902793555.1 uncultured bacterium
TGTTGTACGTCTCGTCGTCATACGCGCAGTCAAACGACCAGCCCGCGCCGTCCACGAGGCGCACCGCCTCGCCGGGGCGGGCGCGCAGGACGTCGCGCAGGTGGTGGGCGGCCTCCGCGCCCGGCGCGAACGCGCCCGGCGCGGCGATCGTTTCGCTGTCGACCAGAATGCCGTGCATGGCCGGGCATGATAGCAGAACCCACCCCGCCGGGCAACCGGCGCGCTACGCGAAGCGGAGGCGGAGGAGGCCGGAAGGCGGGACGGCCGCGCGCTGCAGGCCGGCGGCCGGCGCGGCGACGGCGACGGGGTCGCCGAAGACGTCGAACGCCTCCGCCGACGCCGGCGCGGCGGCGAGGTCCAGGAGCAGGACGGGATCGTCGGTCGCGTTCACGACCCATGCCTCGCGGTCCGCGGGGACGGAAACCGCGAGCCCCGGCTCGTAGACGGCCAGGACGCGCTCGGCGGCGGAAGCGCCTTCGAGCAGCGGGTAGCCGAGCTCGGGCGAGCGGGGCCGGAAGTCGCCGCGCAGGAGCGCGTCGCGGTGCGCCGTCGTCCAGGCGATCCAGTGCTTCATCATGCGCTTGTGGTCCGCGGGGAGGCGGTCGAGCCGCATCGAGTACTGGATGACGGAGAAGAGCACCGAGAGGATCTGCTGCGCGGCCTGCTGCGGCGTTTCGCGCGGGTTCCACTCGAGCATGTCGGAGTGGACCGCGGTCGTGCCGGAGGTGAGGCGCAGCCGCGCGGTGCGGGCGCGGTTGCGGAGCGGGTCGCCGGGGACGTCCCCCGCGCGGATCATGTTGCCGAAGGAGCGGATCGCGGGCCCCATGTAGCCCTGGCGGAACTCGACGAGGATGCCGGGGCGGACCGCTTCGAGCCGGCGGCGAACTTCGGTCATGAGCGCGAGGACGGCCTCCGGGACGGACCGGATGTCGCGCCCGGCGTAGTTTTCCGCCGCGGCGGGGTCGGGGTTGGGCGCGAGGAACGAGTCGATGAAGTCGAGCTTGAGCCCGTCGAGGTTCCAGTCGCACACGGCGCGCTCGTAGGTCGAGGCGAGGAATTCGCGCACCTCGGGGAAGCGCGGGTCGAGCACCCAGGCGCCCATGTTTTCGCGACTGTAGAGGAACTTGCCGGCGAAGCGCTCCGCGGCGCGGCTCTTCACGCCGACGAACGGGACGGAGTACCAGATCATGTACTTCATGCCGAGCGCGTGGACGCGGTCGACGTGCGCGCGGAAGTCGGGAAAGCGAGACGGCGCCGGCTCCCAGTCGCCGCAGAAGGCGTAGCCGCGGCCGGTGTCCTCGGTCTGCCAGCCGTCGTCGACGATGAGCGTCTTCATGCCGAGCGCGGCCGCCTCGGCGAATTCGCGCTCGAGATCCTTGTCGTGGACGTCCTGGTGGTAGCCGTACCAGGTCGAGTAGAGCGGGTCGAAGGCGGCGTCCGGGACGGGCATCGGCTCGTAGCCGGGGCGCGCGCAGATCCAGTCGGACGCGGCGCGGACGGCGTCCGCCCAGTCGGCCGGCGCGGCGTCGAGGCGGATCTCGGCCTCGTAGGCGGAGAGCGGCGCCTCGGGCTCCGGGAAGAAGCCGAGGCGGACGTGCACGAGGCCGTCCTCCTCGTAGAGTCCGAAGCGCCAGTCGACGAAGCGCGTCGCTTCGGAGCAGGCGACCGAAAGGCGCGCGCGGCCGTCGCCGCCGGCGAGGACGACCAGAGGCGACTGGGTCGCGATCTGGGTTCGCATCTTGCCGCCCCATTCGGGCGGGAGCGTCGGGACGTCCGCCGCGCTCGTCCAGATCCAGCGCACGCCGGGCTGCGGCGCGACGAACGCGACGTCGAAGCGCGGTGGGGGCGCGGGCTCGTCCGCGGCGAGGCGGACGCGGAGGATTTCGGCGCCGTCGGGGGCGACGGCGCGGGACGTCTCAAAGCGCCACGCGCCGGGCGCGTCGCAGGAGAGGGACGGGCGTTCGACGGATTCGAAGCCGGGGATGTCGTTCTTCATGTCGGGGGCGGGGTCAGCGCCGGCGCCAGTGCTTTTCGGCGCCGATCGGGAAGTCGTGGAGGCGGAAGCCGAGGATGTCCGGGCCGACGAGCACGAACTCGCGCCGGTAGTAGAGGCACGCCCACGGGCAGTCCTCGCGCACGGCGTCCTGCATCGCGCGCACCAGCTCGAGCCGCCGCGCCGGGTCGGTCGTTCGCGCGGCCTCCTCGTAGAGCGCGTCGTAGGCGGGGCTGGCGTAGTTGACGCGGTTCGGGCCGGGCGACTGGTTTTTCGAGTAGAACAGCTGCAGGAAGTTGAGCGCGTCCGGCCAGTCCGCGACCCAGCCGACGAGGAACATCTGCTCCTCGCGCTTGTTGAGGCGCCGCATGAACTGCGGGAACGTGGAGAAGCGCAGCTCCAGCGCGATGCCGATGCGGTCGAGGAAGCTCGCGAGCAGCTCCGCCCCCTCGCGCGTCTCCTGGTCCGACTTGCCCAGGTCGAGCGTCAGCGCGAGACGGCGCCCCGTGGCGGGGTCCGTGCCGTCCGGATAGCCGGCCTCCGCCATCAACGCGCGCGCCTTCGCGAGGTCGAACGCGTAGGGGTGCGGCGTCTCGAGCCGGCCGTCGATGCCGGGCGGGACGGGGCCGTTGCTCGGTAGGACGCGGCCGCGGTTGAGCGAGCACCACTGCGCGGCGTCGAACGCGCACGAGATCGCCTGGCGCAGCTTCCTGTTGGGGCCGAGGACCGGGTCGTCCATGTTGAAGCCCAGGTAGTAGCTCTCGAGCGCGGGCTCGGAGGCGAGGCGCACGCCGCGCGCGGCGAGGTCCGGCGCGAGCGAGCCGTCCGGGCCGATCACGGCGTCCCAGTTGTCGCGCGAGATGTCGAACGCGACGTCGAACGCCCCGCGCAGGAACGAGAGCCAGCGCGTCGAGGCGTCCGCCATGCCGAGGTATTCGACCGAGGCGAAGGGCGTCCCCGCCGGCTCGCCGGGCTCCGGCGGCGGCGTGCGGTCGCGCGCCGGGTCGCGCCCCGGGCGGCGCACGAAGACCATGCGGTGGCCGCGCCGCCACGACGCGAGCGTGAACGGCCCGGAGCCGGCCTCGTGCGTGCCGAACTGCTCGCCGTAGGCCTCGACCGCCTCGCGCGGGACGAGCGAGAGGTACGGCATCGCGAGCGCCCAGAGGAACTCCGGGTCGGGTCGGGTCAGTCGGATGCGGACCGTCCGGTCGTCGAGCGCCTGCAGACCCGGCACGTCGAGCGAGTAGTCGGTGGGCGCGGCGGGATCGCGCGACGCCTCGCGGAACGCGCCGATCCCCTCGACCTTTCCGTCGACGAGCCAGTAGCCGGACGACGACACCTTCGCGTCGGCGAGGCGCTTGACGGAGTAGACGAAGTCCGCCGCGGTCGCGCGGCGGCGGCGGTCCGGCGTGGCGATGCACGGGTCCGGGCCGAACCACACGTCGTCGCGCAGGCGGAACGTCAGCTCGAGCCCGTCGGGCGAGACCTCGGGCATCGCCTCGGCCGCGTAGGGCACGAGCCGGTAGGGCCGCGCGGCGTAGTCGAACTGCAGGGGCGTCTCCCAGACGAGCCCCGCCGCGCGGGCGGACGGCATGTCCGCGGCGAGCGCGGGGTCGAGCGACGCGATCGGCGTGTCGGGCCGGCGGAAGCACGGTTCGGGCGGCGCGGCGGCGCCGGCCGCGAGGGCCGCGAGCGAAAGGGCAAGGGCGGCGGCGGACGGCTTCATTCGGGGGCCGCCCCGCCGCGCGAGATCTTGACGAGAACGCGCGACGTGCCGAGGTGGCGCAGGCCGAGCAGGCGGAAAAACTTCGAGAGCGCCAGCGTCGACATGTAGTGGACCTTCTCCACGCGGATGCCGAGCTCCTTGCACAGGACGAGGAAGTCCTTGACCGTGCACAGGTGGATGTTCGGCGTGTCGTACCACTGGTAGGGCAGGCGCTTGGTGACCGGCATGCGGCGCAGGAAGCCGAGCGAATAGACGATCTTCCACATGCCGAAGTTCGGGAACGAGACGACGCCGACGGGCGCCACGCGCAGCAGCTCCTTGAGGGCCTTGTCGGGACGGCGCATGACCTGAAGCGACTCGGAGAGGACCGCGCAGTCGAACGCGTCGTCCGGGATCGTCGAAAGGCCGCGGTCCACGTCCGCGCGCACCGCGTTGTGGCCGGCGGCGAGGACTCGCACGCCGCTCGCGGTGTCCAGGTCGATGCCCGTGCAGTCCAGCTCGGGACGGCGCGCGGAGAGGAAGTTGAGGAGCCCGCCGTCGCCGCAAGCCAGGTCGAGCAGCTTGCGCGTCCCGCGGGGCACGAGCGACTCGAGCGTCTCGTAGTCGCGGCGGCCGTCGTCGTCCAGCTCCGGCTCGGGGCGCGCCGGCTCGCGCACGAGGAAGCCGTCGATGACGGCCTTGAGCTCCTGGATGTGCGTGAGGAACGCGTCGTGGCCGGCGGGGGCCTCAAGGCAGAAGTAGGACGCGTCCTTGCCGCTCTCCTGCAACGCGCGGTAGAGCGCCTCGGACTGCTCGGGCAGGAAGAGCCAGTCGCCGGAAAGCGCCACGACGAGCGCGCGGGCCTTCACGGGCGCGAACGTCTCCGCGAGGGAGCCGCCGGAGCGCGCCGCGAGGTCGAATTCGTCCATCGCGCCCGTGATGCGCAGGTAGGAGTTGGCGTCGAACCGCGCGATGAACTTGTGCCCCTGGTGGTCGAGGTAGCTCTCGACCTCGAAGACGGAGCCGGCCGGCGCGTCCGCGAGGGCCTCGGCGGGCAGGTCGCGGCGGCGGCGGCCGAACTTCTCCTTCATCAGCTCGTTGGAGAGGTAGGTGATGTGCGCGAGCTTTCGCGCCTGCGCGAGGCCCGTGTCGGGCGCATCGGCGCCGTAGTAGTCGCCGCCGTTGAAATTGGGGTCCTCCTCGATCGCGCCGCGGCCGACGACGTCGAACGCGAGGGCCTGCGTCGTGAGCGAGGCGCCCGTCGCGATCGCCACGACGCGGCGCGCGAAGTCCGGGAAGCGCACGGCGAACTCGAGCGCCTGCATGCCGCCGAACGAGCCGCCGACCACCGCGTGGACGTGCTCGAAGCCGAGCTGGAGGAGCAGGCGGCGGTGCACGTCCACGATGTCGCCGACGGTGATCTCCGGGAACGACGAGCCGTAGGGGCGGCCGGTGCGCGGGTCGACGGACGAGGGGCCGGTCGTCCCCATGCAGCCGCCGAGGATGTTCGCGCAGACGACGAAGTACTTGTCCGTGTCGATGCCGCCGCCGGGGCGCACCATGTCGTACCACCAGCCCGTGGGCTTGCGGTCGCCGCGGTGGACCCCGGCCACGTGCGCGTCGCCCGTGAGCGCGTGGCAGATGAAGACCACGTTGTCCTTGGCGGGCGAGAGCGTGCCGCACGTCTCGTAGGCGACGTCGACGCGCGGCAGGGCCCCGCCCTTCTCGAGGCGGAGCCCCTCCGGCGGGAGGTCGAGGCGCAGGAAGCGCGTTTCGGTGACGAGCGGTTCGTCCATGGCGGCGCGGGATTCTACACCCGCCGCCCTTCTTTTGCAAACGGCCGCGGGGCGTTGTTGCGGCGGCACGGCGCGTTGTGCTAGAATCCGCGCCATGTCCTCCGCCGCCTTCCTCGAAAAGGTCTTCCTCGACCGCCGCGAAAAAACGGCGGCGCTTCGCGGCGTCGAACTCTTCAACCTCCGTCTCGTGCGCGACCTCTGCGCGCGCGGCGTCCGCGTGTCGCTCTTCGCCGAACCGTCGTGGGAGGAAACGGTCCTGCGCGAAACGGGCGCCCCGGCGCAGCTCCGTTTCGTGCCCGCGGACGGCCGCGGCTCGTCGATGTGGGCCGGTTTCTCCGCCGCGCGCGCCCTGCGCCGCGCCGCGCGGCGCGACGGCCCGTTCGGCGCGCTGCTGCTCGGCAACGTCGCCAACCGCCTCATTCCCGCGCTCTGGCTGCTGCGTGCGGGGCGCGACTTCCGCCGCGCGACGCTCGTCGCGCACCGCGAGACGTCCCAGCGCTTCCTGCGCGCGATCCGGAAGCTGCCGGGCCGCGTCGTCGCGGTGAGCGAACCGGTCGCCGCCGGATTCCGCGGCAAGGGGCTCGCCGCGGACGTCGTCGTGGACTACGGCGTGATGGACGCCGACCGCTTCTTCCCGCCGGCGGCGCCGCGCCCCGCGGACGCGCCGGTGCGCTTCTGCGTCCTCGGCGCGCTCGACAACGCGTGGAAGGGCGCCGACACGGCGCTCGCCGCGTTCCGCCTGTTGCCGCCCGCCGTCCGCGCGCGCTGCGAACTGCACCTCATGGCCTACCGCGACCCGCCCGCGTTCGCGGACGATCCGGGCGTGACGGCCTACGCGTGGCGCGACGCCGGCGGCGTGCCGGACTTCCTGCGCGGCATGGACGCGATGCTCGTCCCCTCGCGCGACGAGGAGGTCATGCGCGAGACGTTCTCCCAAACCGCCGTGCAGGGCATGCTCACGGGCCTGCCGGTCGTGCATTCGCCGATTCCCGTGCTCGTCGAGAAGTTCGACCGGGGCGGGGGGCTGTGCGCCCGCACGCCGGAGGAGTTCGCCGCCGCGATGGAGCGGCTCGCCGGCGATTCCGCGCTGCGCGCGAAGCTCGGCGCCGAGGCGCGCGCCACGGCGCTCGCGCGCTACGTGTGGAGCTCGGAGCGTTTCCTGCGCGAACACCTGCTGCCCCACGCATGAAGATCGAACGCGAGAAAATCCCCGGCGGCCGGCTCTGGATCGCCGCCGAGCGGCCGGTGGCGGACGCCGTCCGGCGCTTCGTCCGCTCGGGCGACGCGTTGCGTCTGCCGCCCGAATGCCGCGTTCCGCACCTCAGCCGCGGCGGCGGCGTCTGGCGCGCGGACGTCCCCGGCGCGGGCGCGTGCATCCTCAAGGAATACGCCGTCGTGCGCGGCCGCGGCTTCGGCCGCCGGCTGGAGAGCGCGTTCAAGCTGCGGTTCGTCCACCGGGGGCTCCGGACGCTGCGGACGGCGCTGGCATTGCGCGCGGCCGGCGTCCCGACGTTCGAGCCGCTCGCGTTCTGGACCGATTCGCGCGGCGGCATCCGCAACTTCCTCCTCTACCGCCGCGTCGAAGGGGAAGTCGTCGGCGACCGCTGGATGGGCGAGCTTTCGGCGATCAGCCCGCCCGCGCGGCCGGATCCGCCGCTTTCGCGGGACGCCGTCCGGTCGTTTTTCGGGCGAGCCGGCGAGCTCGTGCGCCGGATGCACGATGCCGGCTTCGTCCATACCGACCTGCACCCGAAGAACTTCGTCACCCCGGATCCGGACGATCCGGCCGCGCCCCTCGCGCTGATCGACCTCGACTCCGCGTATTGCTTCTTCTCGCCCCGACGCCGGGCGCGCCCCTTCGCGCCCGGCCGCAGGGCGCGCCATGTCCTGCGCGTCAAGTCGCTGCGCCGGCTCGCGCAGTGCTTCAAGAACGAAGACCACTCGGCCCTTCGCGCGTTCGTCCGCGCCTACGCCCGGCGCGATCCGGAGGCGGAGCGCCGCATCCTCGGCCAGCTCCGCTTCTGGCGCGCACGTCCCTGGCACCGCCGGCTCGACACGCTGTGGGCCCGGATCCTGTTCGATCCGCCCCCGCCGCTCGAGGCGCGCGGCCGCCGCGAGCACGACCTCGTGTTCTCGTTCGGCTGGGACTGCAAGTGCTCGCAGGCCCTGCGCCGCGCGGGCCTGCAGCACTTCTCCTATCCGTTCGACTGGCTCGTCGGAACCCCGCCGGCGGCGCGCGCGCGGATCCTCGCGGACGGCTTCCGGGGCTGGTTCGAGCTGGCGGACCTGGAAGACCGCGGCCCGGCGCCCTTCAACCGTTTCGCCGCCGTGAAGCGCGTCGCCTTCAACCGCGCCTCGGGGCTCGAGTTCCGGCACGACTTCCCGCTGGAAAAGACACTTGCGGAAGGCTACGGCGAAGCCGCCGCCAAGTACGCCCGCCGCACGGAGCGCCTGCTCGCGACGCTCGAGAAGGCGGAACGCCCGCTCGCCGTCTTCTGCGACGGCTACGGCTGCCCGCCCGTCTCCCTCGCGGACCTGGAGGAGGCGCGCCGGATCCTCGCGGCGCGGTTCGGCGACAAGGTCGAGGTGCTCGGCATTTTCGACGACCGCCCGGACGAACCGCACGAGGCGGAAGAAGCCGTGTCGGCGGACGGAAAGACGGTCCGCTGGTCGTTGCCGTGCGAACGGCGCAAGCCCGGCGCCGTCGAGGTGCGCGACCCCGTCGTGGCGCGCTTCCTCGCCGCCCGCGTCTCGTGCCCCGACCCGCACACGCCCGCCCAGCGGCGCGAACGCCGCCTCGCCGAACGCCGCGCGGCCTACGCCAAGTACAAGGCGCGCACCTGGCTGGGCATGGTCCGCAACAAGATGCTCTTCCGGCGCTACCGGCGCCTCGCGAAGATCCTCCAGAAAAAGGGGATCATTCCCTCCAACCGCCCCGGCCTCCGCTGATTCCGCCGCCGCCCCCGCCCATGCCCCCGAACGAACGACCCGTTTCGATTCCCCGCGATCGCCCCGCGGCCGCGGTCCGCCTCCGCGAAAGCCGCCTGGCGCGACTGGTTTTCGGCCGCCGCCGCGCGGGGCGGTCCAAAACGCTCTTCTTCGTCCGCGGCCTGCTCTCGCTGCTCGTCCCGCGCGCCTGGTACCGGGCCCGGCGCGGACGGCTTCTCGCCTCGATCGCCGGCCGCCCGGACCGGGACGAAATCGAGTCCCGCGCGGCATACTGCTGCAAGCCCGGATCGGGGAGTCTCCGGATGCCGCCGCCCGGCACCCCCGTTCCGGAGGGGGATCCGGTCCCGATGCGCGTCCGGGACCAGCCGTTCCCGTGGAAAAAGCACGTCTACTATTTCGACTCGCGCGAATGTCTCCGGTATTTTCCCGGCGACCTGGTTTTCGCGTACTGGCCGGGCGACAAGACGCGCGTGCCGTCCGTTCCCGCGTTCGTCAAATCCCGCCCCGTGGCCGGTAACGACGGAAACTCCGTCCTTCTCGCCCTGAACCGGATCCGCCACTTTTTCTTCGTGGACCGGGACGTCCCGTTCGCGGAAAAGGACGACGTGGCCGTCTTCCGGGGGACCGTCCGGAACAAGCCCAAGCGGATCCGGCTCTTCGAACGGTGGTTCGGCGCGCCGGGGCTCGACCTCGGCGACACGTCGAAGCGCGCCGTCCGCCCCGAGTGGGCGGCGCCGGAAGCGTCGGTCGAAGAGCAGCTGCGGCACAAGTTCGTCCTGTGCATCGAGGGCAACGACGTGTCGTCGAACCTCAAGTGGGTGTTTTCGTCCAATTCGGTCGCCGTCATGCCACGGCCCGAGTTCGAGACGTGGTTCCAGGAGGGACTGCTCGTCCCCGGCGTCCACTACGTCGAAGTGAAGCCCGACTTCTCCGACCTGCAGGAACGTCTCGACTGGTACCGCGCGCGCCCCGAGGCGTGCGAACGCATCGTCGAAGCCGCGCACGCCTGGGCGGCCCGCTTCCGGGATCCGGTCCGCGAAAAGCTCGTCTCCCTCCTCGTGGCCGACCGGTATTTCCGCGCGACGGGCCAGTCCGTCTAGGCGCGCGAAAGTTGTTGCCGTCCGCGCGGGCTTTCTGGTATTCTTCCCGCCATGAACCGAAATTCACTTTTCGCCGCTCTCGCCGCCGCTCTCGTCGCGGGGGCCGCCGCCGCGCAGGACCCGGCGGAGAAGGTCTTCGCCGTGCGGACGGCCAGGCCGGAGCGCCGCACGATCGCGCAGACGCTCGTGAAGACCGGCTCCCTCGTCGCGCCCGCCGAAGTCGCGCTCTGCGCGAAGGTCGCCGGCCGCCTCGCGTCGACTTCGCTCGACGACGGGACCCCCGTCGAAGAAGGCACGCGCGTGAAGGCGGGCGACGCCGTCGCCCGCCTCGACGACCGCGAGTACCGCATCGCCCGCGATTCGGCCAAGGCCGCCGCGGAGGCGGCGCGCGCGGTCGCGGAGGACGCCGCCCGGGAGTTCGAGCGCACGGAGAAGCTCCGCGCGTCGAACGCCGTGTCCGAGCGGGAATACGACGTCGCCCGTTTCGCCCGCAACCGCACCGCGGCGTCGCTCGCGCAGGCCGAGGGCGGCCTCGCGGCGGCGGAACTCTCGCTGGAGGAGTGCGTCGTGCGCGCGCCGATGGACGGCGTCGTCTCCGCCAAGAAGCTCCATCCCGGCGCGATGGTCTCCGCCGCGAGCGAAATCTTCGGAATCGTCGCGACCGATCCGCTGCGCGCGCTGTTCGAAGTGCCGACCACGGCGCTGCCGCTCCTCAAGCCCGGCGAGACGAAAGTCCGCGTGACGGTCGACGCCTGGCCGGACGATCCCGTGGACCTCGTCGTCGGAGAGGCGTATCCGGCGGCGGACCCCGCCACGCGCACGGTCACGGTCCGCGCGCTCCTGCCGAACCCGGACGGGAAGTTCCGCCCCGGAATGTACGTCACCGGGGCTTTCGCGCTCGACGAACGCGCGGACGTCCTCGTCGTGCCGTTCGAGGCCGTTCTGCGCATCCGCGACCGCCACTGCGTCTACAAAGTCGTCGGCGGCAAGGCCGTCCTGTCCGACGTTACGGTCGGACTCCGCCACGACGACGTGGTCGAAATCGTCTCCGGCCTTTCCGACGGCGACGAAATCGTCGTCGACGGACTCCACCGCCTCGCCGACGGCGCCGCGGTCCGCGTGGCGAAGTAGGCCCGCCGGAAGGCTACCAGCTCGCGCGGATGCGGTAGAACTGCACCGGCTGGTCGTCCGGGACCGGCGCCGAGAGCTCGATGGGCTCGCCGTCGCCGGTTTCGGCGGCCGCCGTCGATTCGGCGGTCGCCTTTTCGCCCGCGACGGGCTTCCAGGCCGTTTCCTCGCGCGTCAGGACATCGGAGGAGACCAGCGTGTAGGTCACGCCGGCCTTCTTCGTGCGGAAGCGCACGACGAAGCCCTCCGCCGTCATCTCGACCGCGGGCGGGTCGCCCTCGACCAGGCCCTCGCCCGGCTCGATCGCGGGCGGCGTCGTGTCGAAGACGACGACCGTGCCGGACATCGCCCCGATCGAGCCCTGTCCGGTGAACGCGAGGTAGCGGACCGTGCGGTGCGTCGTGGCGAGCGCGAAGGCGGTCTGCTCCGCGTTGGTCGCGCTGCAGAGCGTCGCGTCGTCGATCCGGAACGTGACCGTGGCGGGGTCCTTCGTGTAGTCGAAGGAGAGCGCCGCCGTGACCTCGGTTCCGTCGCCGCGCGGCTCCGCGCCCGCGAGGCGGAACCACACGGGCGCGCCGTTCGTCATCGCGCCGGCCCAGCCGTAGTAGGCGCCCGTCTCCTCGCCGGCGGGCTTCGCCGCGGTGATCGAGGCCTGGTGGTCGGGATTGGCCGAGGCCGGGAGAGCCGCGGCCACGTGCAGCAGCGCGTTCGAGACGACCACCTCGGCCATGCCGTTCGTGGTGCAGACGGTCTTGGGATGATACTCGAGCGACTGGCCGGCGCCGAGCGAGAACGAGACGCGGCGCACGCCGTTCGATGTCGTGACCGACGGCTCCGAGGCGCCCGCTGTCCAGTTCCAGCGGCCGTTGGCGTCCGTGTAGCCCACGGCCTCCAGCGAATCGATCGTGCCCGTGATGAACGTGACCGTCTGGTTGGCGGCGGCGGCGGGAAGGGCGAGCGCGGCGGCGGCAAGGAGGGGGAAAAGGCGTTTCATGGTTCGAATGGTCGGGATGGTCCGGCAGTTTCGCGGACGCAACCGATTCTAGCAGAATGCCGCGGCCTTCCGCAAGTCGTCCCAAGCTGGACATTCCCCACTTTTTCTGGGATACGGATGGAGCCCTTCGGGCAAGGGAGGCGGAGCCGAAAATCCCGGGCCCGTGCGGTCGGGGCGCCCGCGCGGGCGTCTCGCGGGTGCCGCTCGCTCGGC
>CADBEF010000068.1 GCA_902793555.1 uncultured bacterium
GCGCGTCCTCGCGGACGGCGCGCCGGCGACGATCTCCGCGCCGGGCCGCAGCGCCCGGAGCGCGAGCAGCAGCGAGCCGCCGATCAGGCCCGGTCCGAGGATGCCGAAGCGGCGGAAGGGCGCCGCGCCGGCGGGCACGGCGGCGGCGGGATCGGGGGCGGTGGCGGGTGGCGTGGCGTTCATGGCGCGGATTATCGCAGAACCCGCGGCGCGGCGCAAGCCGCCCGCGCTTTCGGCTTGCTTCCGGAGGGGCGATGCCCTAGAATGGCCGTCGTTCGTCCCGAACCATCCACCCACCCCATCCACACCGGAACATGAATCCCCGCACCCCACCCCTCGGCTGGAACACCTGGAACACCTTCGGCGAAAAGATCAACGAGCAGCTGATTCTGCAGAGTGTCGACAAGTTCGTCGAGCTCGGCCTCAAGGACGCCGGCTACGAATACGTCGTCATCGACGACTGCTGGTCGATGCGCGAACGCGACCCGAAGACGAACGAGATCGTTCCCGACCCCGTCAAGTTCCCGCGCGGGATGAAGTTCGTCGCGGACTACGTCCACCGCAAGGGCCTCAAGTTCGGCATGTACTCCTGCGCCGGCACGCGCACCTGCGCCGACTACCCGGGCTCCTACGACCACGAGTTCCTCGACGCGCGCACCTTCGCGCGCTGGGGCGTCGACTTCCTCAAGTACGACTACTGCGACATGCCGTTCGGCGGACAGGCGCAGTTCTACTACCGCCGCATGGGCCAGGCGCTGCGCACCTGCGGGCGCGACATCCTCTTCTCCGCGTGCAACTGGGGCACGGAGGACGTCTGGCGCTGGATCCGTTCCACGGGCGCCGGCATGTACCGCTCGACGGGCGACATCTTCGACGCGTTCGAGTCCACCAAGTCCATCGCCGTCTCGCAGATGCCGAAGTTCGACACGAGCGGCCCCTACTGCTTCAACGACATGGACATGCTCACGGTCGGCATGTACAAGAAGGGCAACGTCGCTCACGGCAACGCCGCGACGCAGACCTTCGACGAATACAGGCTGCAGTTCGCCGCGTGGTGCGTCTGGGGCGCCCCGCTCATGCTCGGCTGCGACATCCGCTCGATGGACAAGGACACGCTCGCCCTCGTCACGAACAAGGAGCTCCTGAAGATCGACCAGGACCCGCTCGCGCTGCAGCCCTACATGCCCGAGACGTGCTGGCCGAACGCGGAGGAGCCGCGCGTCGCGGCGCGCCTGCTGGACGGCAAGGACCTGGCGCTGCTCTTCGTGAACTTCGGCGACAGCGAGGCCTGGGGCCGCTTCCACCTCGAGCGCGTCGGCCTGCCCTACCAGTCCGGCCTCAAGCTCAAGATGCGCGACGTCTTCTCGAAGAAGGTCACGTACTCCGGCCGCGACACCGTCCCGTACCGCATCCCGCCGCACACCTGCCAGGCGTACCGCTGCACGCCGGTTCCGGCGTAGCCCGCGGCCTTTCACGGCGTGGCGGGGGTTCCCCGCCACGCCGATGCTTTTCGCGATGACCTGCCCGGTCTGCCGGAAGCCCGTCGAGCCGGTCGCGGTGGCGCTGACGTCGAAAATCGTCGGCCCGAACGCGACGGAGGTGCTGTGCCTGGCGTGCCTCGCGGCGAAGTTCAAGACGACCGAGGAGCGGCTGCTCGACGCCGCGCGGCGCTACCGCGACGGCGGGTGCGTGCGCTTCAAGGGCCTCCCGCTCTAGCGCGGGAGGGCTCGGACGAAGGCGTCGAGCGCACGCCAGTCCGCGGTGCGGAGGGCGGGCGCGGGGGCGCCGGCGGGCGGCGTCCATGCGGCGTTCCAGGGGCGGCCGAAGACGGCGTAGGGACAGAACGCGGCCGACGCGAGGGCGTCGAGCGCGCGCGGCGCGTCGTCGACCGCGAGCGCGAAGCCGAAACCGCGCAGCGCGGGGAAGGGGACGACGTCCGGCGCGGCGGGGTCGGCGAAGCGCGCGTACTTGTCCACGTGAAGGACCGGGACGCCGCCGAGGCCGCGCTCCTCGAGCCAGCGCACGGAGTCGGTGTGGCACCACGCGGCGCGCCCGGTGACGACGACGGGCTCGGCCGCGCCGTCGCGCAGCCAGCCGCGGACGGCGTCGCACGCGCCGGGAATCTCGGGGACGCGCAGGAGTCGTTCGGCGTGGAAGCGGTCCATGAAGAGGCCGTACTCGGCGTCCGAGAGGTCGAGCGACTCGTGCAGGTCGAAGTGGATCGCCTTGCCGGGCGCAGGGTCCTTGCCGAACTCCGCGCGGGCGAACGCGCGCAACTCCGCGAACGTCTCGCAGAGCACGTCGTCGAAGTCGAGCCAGACGCGTGGGGCGGGCATCAGAAGAAGAACCCGGTGCCGAGGCGCAGCGTCGTCTCGGAGCCCAGGACGAGCGAGCCTTCGAGAATCCAGTTGCCGGCGGGGCAGTACCACGCGGAGGCCTGGACGCCGACGGGCCGCGCCCGGTCCGCTTCGAGGCGGTAGGTTTCGCCGGCGACGGGGACCTTGACGTCGATCGACGTGTCTGTCCAGCAGTCGGCGAGGACGCGCAGGGAGGCGCCCCAGTACCACTCGTCGTACTGGAGCCCGACCGAGACGCCGGCCCGGAGCTCCTCCAGCGTCGCGTCGTCCTTCCACTCCGAGAACCCGATTCCCTTCTTGACGGTTTCGGTCGTGACCGTTTCCCCCTTGTCGTTCACTTCGACGGTCTCGACGGAGATGTCGGTTTCGGCGGTCGTCGTCGCGGAAAGTCCGGCGGAAAGCGAGTCCCAGGAACCGAAGACGGAGGCGCTCGCGCTCCAGGGACCGTCGATCACGAACGCGTAGCGGTAGCCGGCGGCCAGATGCCAGCCGTCGACGTCGTCGAGCTTGAGCGAGGAAAGGCTCGTCCCGTCCGGGACGAGCGAACCGGAGCTCTTGCCGCCGGCGACGAAAGCCGCTTCCGCGAACAGCCCTTTCCAGGATCCGGAGAGGCCGAGGCGCCGCGTCTCGACCGAGGCGTCGGTGCCCGAGAAGCCGCCGAGCATCCAGTCGTAGGGGTCTTCGTGGACGGGTTCGACCCAGACGGTGGCCGTCGGGGCGACCTGGAGCGTTTCAAGGTGCCAGGACTTGCCCGGCGCCTTGTGGTCGCCGGGGTTCGTGCTCGGCAGGGGGGCGAGGACCCAGCGTTCCGGCAGGTCGGCGCTCCACGGGTGGCGGCCTTTTTCGGCGGGCGCGCGTTCTGCCTGCGAAACGACCGCTTCGTTGGCGCCGGGCGTGTTCCCCTCGTAGTCGAGAACGCGCGTGAAGACGTACGCGTCGCTCCCGAGTTCGAACATGCGCTGTTCGACGAGTCCGTAGGGGCCCTGCGGCGCGAGGGACGCCGCGTCGGCGAAGTTCACTTCGCCGGACTTCGACTGGAGGACGATCCATTCCCGGCCGCCCGCGGAAAAACGGTTCCCGGGCTTGTTCACGACGGGTCCGACCGTGCGGCCGGTGGCGACGTCCGTGATCCACATCGACTTGTAGCCGGCGGCGGAAGCGGCGAGTGCGAAGGCCGCGAGAAGGGCGGAGAGAAGAGCGGGAAGCGGGCGCGTCATGTCGGTTCCGGTTGTGTGGTGCGCTTGTGCGCGTGCGAGGACGGATACTAGCACATTCCGTCCGGACGGAAAAGGAAAAGCTTTCTTCCGGACCGTCCGCGGAAAAAACGGTTGAATTCGCCGCGCGCTTTTGCTAGACTCCGCTCCCGCTTCCACGGAGAGATGTCTGAGTGGTCGAAGGTGCCTGACTCGAAATCAGGTGTGCCGCAAGGTACCGGGGGTTCGAATCCCTCTCTCTCCGCCACCCCTTTCCCGCGGGACCCGTCGTGCCCCGGGTCCACGCCGTGAAATTCTTCCTCCGGGCCTTCCTGCTGCTCGCATTCCTGCTCGCGCTGCCCTTCCTGCTGGAGGCGGGGCTCGCGGCCTACGACTACAGCGAACCCGCCGCGAAGCCCGGCGCCGTCGAGGTGGACGGAGCCCGGATTTCCCAAGGCCTCAACCGCCGCTTTTTCTCCGAACCGCACTGGCGTTCGGTCGGGCTCGGCTTCCGCTTCGAGCTGGACGGCACCAACCTCGTCGCCGGAGCGGAGCCGCCCGCGGAGATGCGCGGACGGTTCCGCCTGCTCGCGCTCGCGACGGCGCTTCCGCCGGAGGCCGGTCCGCAGCCGCCCGCGTCGGCCGTCGAGCAGCTCGCGTTCAACTTCGTCCTCCCGCGGCAGGAGGCGCGCCGCGTCGCGCGCGCCGCGGCCGAAGGCGTCCCGCTCGTCTGGACGCCGGAGCCGGAGTCGGACGCCGACCGCGAAGCCGCGGAGAAGCTCGCGACCTTTTCCTTTCCGCCCGACCGCACGTTCGAAGCCGATCTGGATTTCCGGACGCCGGTCCCCTCCGGGCTCCGCGCCGTTTTCACCTACTCCAAGGGAACCCGCTCGATCCTCCGGGGTTCGTTCCTCGAACCGATCGCGCGCAACTTCATGAACATCGCGCCATGACCGCACTCGTGATCCTCGCCGACGGCTGCGAAGAAATCGAAGCCGTCACCATCGTCGACGTCCTCCGCCGCGGCGGAGTCGTCGTGACGACCGCCTCCCTCTCCGGCGACCTGCGCGTCGCCGGCGCGCACAACGTCGCGATCGAAGCGGACGCGCCCTTCGCGCCCGAGACCGCCGCCGACTACGACCTCGTGGCCCTTCCCGGCGGCATGCGCTGCATGGAGTCGCTCCGCTCCCGCGCCTACGTGCTCGCCGCGCTGCGTTCCGCCGCGGCCGCCGGCCGCATCGTCGGCGCCGTCTGCGCGTCGCCCGCCGTCCTCGGCGCCGCGGGCCTCCTGGAGGACCGCCGCTACTGCTGCTACCCCGGCGTCGAGGCGCAGATCGAAGCGGGGACGTACGACCCGGAAGCCGTCACGGTGCGCGACGGCAACATCGTCACGGGCACCGGCCCGGGCACCGCCGCCGCGTTCGCGCTCGAGCTGCTCGAAGCGCTCGAGGGCCGCGAGGCGCGCGACAAGGTCGCCGCCGGGATGCTCCTCTAGCGTTCCGGTCCGGCGGAAGGGGCGGGGGCGCGGCGTTTGCCGCGCCCCCGCCGTTTTGCGGCGCGCGCGGCGCGTCAGGCCGGCAGCAGCTCGGCGACCAGCGCCGCGGCGCGCGCGGTCGCGCCTTCGCCGCCGAGCAGTTTCCGCGTCGCGTGGTAGTCCGCGAGCTGCGCCGCGCGGCGCGCCGGATCGGCGCAGAGCGCGACGAGTTCGTCGCGGACCGCTTCCGGCGTCAGTCCGTCCTGGATCAGTTCCTTGGCGACCGGCTTGCCGGGGACGATGTTCACGAGGCCGATCCATTTCACGCCCGTGACCAGGAGCCGGGCCACTCGGTAGGTCGCCCACGAGACGCGGTAGACGACGACCTGCGGACAGCCGACGAGCGCGGCTTCGAGCGTCGAGGTCCCGCTCTTCACCACCGCCGCCTCGGCCTCGTGGAGGACCTGGCGCGAGCGGCCTTCGACGACTTCCACGTGCGCCGGGCGGCGCTTCGCGGCGGCGACGGCCGCGCGGACGTCCGCCGCGCGCTCCGCGGTCGGCACGGGCAGCAGGAACGAGCACGGGCCGAGCGCCTCCTCGGCCATCGCCGCGCCCGCGAGGACGTCCGGCAGGATGCGCCGCACCTCGTTGCGGCGGCTGCCCGCGAAGAGCGCGACGCGGCGCGCGCCGGGCGCCCACGGCAGGGGCGGCGCGCCCTCCGCCTCGCGCAACGACGCGGCGACCTGGTCCACGAGCGGATGCCCCGCGAAGCGCACGTCGAGCCCCGTGCCCTCGAAGAGCGCCGGCTCGAACGGAAAGAGCGCGATCAGCCGGTCAAGCGCGGCGGCGATCTTCGGGATGCGGTCCCTGTGCCACGCCCACACCTGCGGGCAGACGTAGTGCACCGCGGGGATGCCGAGCCTCTTCGCCTCCGCGGCGAGCCGCAGGTTCATGCCCGGGTAGTCGACGGTGAGCAGCAGGTCCGGGCGCCGCTCCGCGAGCGCCGCCTTCATCCGCTTGAGCAGCCGCGTGAAGAACCGCGCGCGCTTGAGCACCTCCCAGAAGCCGATCACGCCCGTGCGAGAGGCGTGCTCGAACAGTTCCATGCCCTCCTCGCGCAGCCGGTCGCCGCCGAGGCCGAAGAACTCGAAGGCCCGCCCGGGGCGCAGGCGGCGCAGTTCGCGCACGATCGCCGCGGCGTACATGTCGCCGGAGATTTCGCCGGCGCTCACCATCACGCGGAGGGGACGGGACTCATCGCTCACGGCGCGTCCTCCAGCATGCGTTCGCGCCACGCGGCGATCTCCTCGTCCGTGACGCCGGCCGAGCGCGCGTAGGCCTCGCACTGATCGTTGACCGTCTCGCCCGGGAGCGTGGCCAGATACCGGAGGAACGGGTCGAGCCGGCTCTCGTGGCGGAAGCCCGTGTTCGGGTTGGCGAAGCCCGTCGTCTCCCAGTCGCGCAGCTTGTCTTCGTCCGAGACGCCGAGCAGTCCCTGCAGGAGGAAGCAGAGCGTCCCCGTGCGGTCCTGCCCCTCGATGCAGTGCACGACGGCGGGCAGGTTCGCCGGATCGAGGAGCAGGCGGAAGATCGTCGCGAACATCGCCTTCTCCTTGTCGCCCTTGACCCACTGGTAGAGGCTCCAGGGGCAGCGCACCCACCGCACCTCCGGCCCGAGCGGCGAACCCGTCATGCCGAAGACCTCCCAGTCCCAGCGCAGGTCGACGTCCGTTTTCACGCCGAGCCGGCCGACCATCACGGCGCGCGTCGCGTCCGTCACGCGCGTCGCGCCCGGCGTGTCGGGATGCTCCCGCGGCGTCGCGTTTTCGTTGAGGCCCGCCGAACGGATCACGAGCCCCTGCCGGATGCGGCGGCCGCCCAGCCCCCGCCACCCGCCGAAGTCGCGCGCGTTCGGGATGCCGGGAATGTCGAGCAGCCGCGGCGCGCGGTCGGACGTGCGGAGGCGAACCTCCGCGGCGGCGCCGCCGCCGCGGGGTTCGCCCGTGCCGTCCGTCCGGGTTTGAAACGCCAGCACATACCGGGTGCCGGCCATCAAGTTGGAGAGAACGACAAACGAATCCGCCGTTTCGCCGGAGTCGACGACGGCGCCCGAGTCCGCCCGCCGCAGGGACCATCCGACGGGCGGGGCCTCCGGGGATTTCGGCCTGACGCCCCGCGGAACGCGCTCGACCACGCCCCTCGGTTTGTCGCCGTAGGACTTCATTTCCGTGCGGAACTCCGGATCGCGGAACAGTTTTCTACGCTCCTCTCCCGAAAGGTCGAGGTAGTGGAGCTGCATCGTGGAAAGAAGCGGGTCGGGCGGAGCCTCGTTCGTCTCGCCACGATGCTCTTCCCAGTAGCAGCACCCCGCGGCCAGCAGCGCGGCGGCGAAGGCGCAGGCGAATGCGGCGCGACTCGTGCGAGCGATGTTCATGCGGCGGAGTCTACCATACCGTCCCGCGACCGCGCAAGGGCGCGGGGACTTCCGGTCTACGACGGAAGCAGGCGCGCGAAGAGGAGCAGCGAGACGCCGTAGTAGATGAGAAGCGCCGAGATGTCGTCCATCACGGAAATGAACGGACCGGAGGCGACGGCGGTGTCGATCTTGAACCGGTCGAGTACGATCGGGACGACCGCGCCGAACCCGGCGGCGAACGTCATCGCGCAGAAGAGCGCGAGGCCCGCGGTGGCGGCGACGGCGAGATGCGCGGCGACGGCGCCGAGGCCCGCGTTCTGCGCGACGGCGGCGGCGCCCTCGCGGCCGGACGGCGTGGCGTAGAGGATCGCGAGCGCGCCGGCGAAGATGCCGATGCCGCAGATCACGCCCATCAGCGCGCCGGTGCGCAGCTCGTGCAGGAAGAGGCGGCCGAGCGAGTGGCGGCGGCCGGAGCCGGACGCGATTTCGCGGATCATGAGGACGGAGCTCTGAAGGCCCGTGTTGCCGCCCATGCCCATCACGTTCGGGATGAACGCGGCGAGCACGATGACGAGGCCGAAGACCTTGCCGAACGAGCTCATGATCGTCGCGGTGACGATGCCGCCCAGCAGCGTGATGAAGAGCCACGGCAGCCGGTACCAGCAGGAACGCCACGCGGAAACGTTGCCGAGTTCGTCGTCGGTCGTGCCGGCAAGGTTGAGGATGTCCTCCTCGGCCTCCTCCTTGATGATGTCCGTCGCGTCGTCGTGCGTGATTCGGCCGAGAAGGTACCCGCGGTCGTCGACGACCGGTATCACGGAGAGGTCGTACTTGGCCATCTGCTCGGCGACGGCCTCCTGGTTCTCGTCGGAGCGGACGGACATGATGCCCGCGTCCATGATGTCGCCGAGTTTCGCGGAACGGTTCTTCTGGCGCAGCAGGTCCCAGATCGTGATCGCGCCGAGGAGCTTGTCGTCCGCGTCGACGACGTAGACCTGGTAGACGTGTTCGTCGTCCTCGCTGCGCGCGATTGCGTCGAGCGCGTCGTCGACCGTCTGTCCGGGATGGAGCGAGACGAGGTCCGTCGTCATGATGCCGCCGGCGGAATCCTCGGGGTAGGTCATGAGGCGCGAGACGTCGTCCGCGTTCTCGTCGTCCATCCCCTCGATGATCTTGGCGGAGACCTCCTTGTCGTCGACCTCGCCGAGAACGTCGGCCGCGTCGTCGGGGGCCATCTCGTTGACGATGTCGGCGGCGTCGGCGGCGGGCAGCTCGGCGGCGAGCTCGCCGGCCAGGTCGCTCGGCAGTTCGGCGAGGACGTCGGGCTTGAGGTCGGCGGGCAGCGCGGCGAAAATCTCGGCGAGCGTTTCCGCGTCGTGGTGCGTGATGAGCGCGGCCACGTCGGCCGGCGGGAGCTTCTGCAGTTCCGCGCCGAGCTGTCCCCAGAGCTTGCCGTCGACGAGTTCGTCGATGCGCTCCTGGAGTTCGGGGGTGAGGATGTCGTCGGTCTCGGGCATGGCGGAAAAAGGGTCGGGGGTTCGGACTCGTTCGTCCGGGCGGTGCATTCTAGCAGAACGACGTGCGCGACGGAACCGAAAAATGACGGCGCGAAAAAGGAAGGGCCCCGGCGCGAAGCCGGGGCCCTTCCCTTTCCTTGGCAGAAGGAGAGATTACTTCGCCTTCTTCGCAGGGGCCTTCTTCGCCGCGGGCTTCTTGGCGGGAGCCTTCTTGGCGGGAGCCTTCTTCGCGACGGGCTTCTTGGCGGGAGCCTTCTTCGCGGGGGCCTTCTTCGCGACGGGCTTCTTGGCGGGAGCCTTCTTCGCGGGAGCCTTCTTGGCGGGGGCCTTCTTGGCGGGGGCCTTCTTCGGGGTGGGCATGTGGATTTCTCCTTGTGCTTTCGGGCCGTGTGGAGGCCCTTGTTTTTGTTCTTGAAGGCGACCCCCACTGTGGGGATACGTTACCTTCGGAATGGATGTATACCGCGAATCGCTTTCATTTGCAAGAACTTTTTTTCGCGCATGCGCCGAAGCGGCGGAAACGCCGGAGCCGGCGTCCGTGCGACTTGGACGGATGAAGGCGAATCGGAGACGTTTCCCGAGACGCCGGCGAAGAGCCGCTCGGCACGGGAGTGCGGAAACTACAGCGTTTCGCAGGGCGGAAGGGGGCCGACGAGGGGCCGCGCCCACGCGAGGAAGGCGGGCGTGACGTCGTGGCCGTTCTTCGCGACGAACGCGTCGGGCATCGACTTGGTGTTCTTCGCGACGGCCTGCACGGGCCTCGCCTCGAACCGGACGGCGTACTTCTTCCCGGGCTTGCGCAGGATCACGACCGTCGCGCTTTCGGCGGCGGCGCCGGCCGCGGCGCGGGCGAGCGCGTGGCGGACGGCCGCTTCGCCAACGGCGCGCGCCTCGGCGGAGTCCGTCGCGCTCGCGACGCCGGGGAAGGTGCGCTGCAGGTAGCCGAACGTGTCGGCGCGCACGCGCTTGATGCCGGTCTTCTCCTTCACGGCCCGCGCGAGCAGGTCGCCGAGCGAGCCGGTGCCGGAGAGCTGGAGGTTGCCGTGCGAGTCGCGCTCGTTCGAGAACTTCGCGGCGACGAGCGCGCCCTTCGCGTCGCGGATTCCCTCGGACACTGCCACGACGCAGCGGCCGAATTTCGCGACGCACGCCTTGACATCCGCCGTGAAGCGCGGGATCGAGAACGGGCGTTCGGGCAGGTACACGAGGTGCGGGCCGTCGTCCGGCCGCTGGCGCGCGAGCGCGGAGGCCGCCGCGAGGAAGCCGGCGTCGCGCCCCATCACGACGTCGATCTTCACGCCGCCGAGCGCGCGGTTGTCGAGGTCGTCGCCGCGGAAGGCGCAGGCGACGAAGCGCGCCGCGGAGCCGTAGCCGGGCGTGTGGTCGTTCACCAGGAGGTCGCAGTCGATCGTCTTGGGGACGTGCACGACCTGCAGCGGCGCGCCGGTCGCGGCGGCGCGTTCGGCGACGATGCGCGCGGCATCCGCGGAGTCGTTGCCGCCGATGTAGAAGAAGTAGCCGACGCCGCGCGCGAGGAGTGCGGCGAGGATTTTGTCGCAGTCCTCCTCCGTGGGCTTGTGGCGGCAGGAGCCGAGCGCGGAGGAGGGCGTCGCGGCGATCGCCTCCAGCTTTGCCGCGGACAGGCGGCGCAGGTCGACGAAATCGCCTTTGAGGATGCCGTCGATGCCGTGGCGGGCGCCGAGGATGCGGCCGACGGCGGGCCCGGCGGCCTTCGCCGCGAGGACAACGCCGGCGAGCGACTGGTTGATGACCATGGAGGGGCCGCCCGATTGGGCGACGGCGAGGTTGCGGAGCTTCATCTTTCTGAGGTTAGAGGTTAGAGGTTAGAGGTTAGAGGTTAGAGGTGAGAGGTGAGAGGTGAGAGGTGAGAGGTGAGAGGTGAGAGGTGAGAGGTTGGAGGTTGGTTTTTCGCGGCGGGCGCGGAAGAAGGACTGGAGTTCTTCGAGAATGGCCGGGCCGCCGACGGGGAAGAGAACGGCCGGGCGGTGGTTGAGTCCGGGGTGGTCGAACAGTCCGAAGACCGTGTGGGCGCCGCGTTTGGGGTCGGACGCGGCCCACGCGACGAGCGCGAGGCGGGCGAGGACGATCGCGCCGCCGCACATGGGGCAGGGTTCCTTCGTCACGTAGAGCGCGCAGTCGGTGAGGCGCCAGTCGCCGACGTCGGCGGCGGCCTGTCCGATGGCGAGGACCTCGGCGTGCGCGGTGGGGTCCTTGAGCGACTCGACGCGGTTGCGTTCGCGGCCGACGGGGCGGGCGGTGCCGTCCGGCATGCGGCGGACGACGACGCAGCCCATCGGGACTTCGCCGTCTTCCGCGGCGGCTCGGGCCTCGGCAAGCGCCATCGCCATCCACTTCTCGTGGAAGGCGGGAGGCTGCGCGAGGAACCAGGCGGCGGTTTCGGCGGGCGGCGGATTGGTCGCGGCGGGGTTCACGGGAGGAAGAAGCGGGGCGGGGAGGGGAGGGCGGCGAGCCAGCGAAGCTCGCGGCGGCGCATGGCGCGGTAGCCGGCGGACGCCGCGTCGTCCGACCCGGCGAGGTGGTCGAAGCCGTGGGCGAGATAGAGCGCGAGCTCGGCGTCGGCGCTCCACGGCAGGGTCCGCTCTTCCGGCAGCAGCGTGGCGGGGTCGCGCGCGGCGGCGGCGCGGACGGCGACGGGCGGGCAGAGGACGAGTTCCGCGCGGGCGGGATCCGCGGGGGTGGCGGCGTAGAAGAGGGTGATCGCGTCCGTCGGCCCCTCCGCTCCGTTGGCAGCGAGGTGCGCCGCGGCGCTTTCGCGGTCGCCGACGAGCAGGACGTCGACGGAGGCCGGCCACGGCGCGCCGCGCCGGCGCGCGAGTCGTTCCGCGGCCGCCGCGAGGCGTTCCGCGGCCGCGCG
>CADBEF010000069.1 GCA_902793555.1 uncultured bacterium
ACGCGTCGTTCGACCGGCTGCTCGCCAAGGCGTCCGCCTCGTCCGCCGCCCGCGCGAAGGCCGTGCAAGCCGCCGCGCCCGGCGCGCGCCCGGCCTACGCGCCCTCCGAGCGACCGGCTCAGGACTTCGGCAAGGTCGGCCGCAACGACCCCTGCCCCTGCGGCAGCGGCAAGAAGTTCAAGAATTGCCACGGCCGCTAAGCGGCCGGGACAGCTCGTCCGCGTAGCGTTGCGCGGGCGTGTCCTTGCGGGACGGCCGCCGGATCGGCGGCGAGCGCGCGGATGCGGACGGACGGACCGCTGCCGGAATCGTCGACCCAGAGATTGAAGTCGGACGAGAAACGGTATTTCCCGCAGAGCCATTCCGCACGCTCGACCTCCTTTTGCCGGGCCGGATCGTTCGCGGCGGACAGGTCGGCGCCGGTCCCGTCCGAAAGGACGAGCGTTTCCCCGGCGGAGAACCAACGGTCGACGCCCAACAGGCAGAGCGGCACGTAGCCGACGTCGAGCACGACATTCCACAACGGCGTCCACGGCAGCGCGCAGACGCAACCGGCCACCAGAAGTGCGATGGTCCAAACGGTAAAACGGCGTTTCATTTCGGGTTCAGTCTTCTTCGAAGAACGTCAGGGCGTCGCGGAGGGCGTCGGAGCGGACGCCGTGGCGGCGGACCGCGCGGAGCAGGTCGCGGCCGGCGGCATGGAGGCGGATCCCGGCGGCGCCGAGCCGCCGCTTGAGCGCGACCGGCGCGGCTTCCGGATCCGCCGGGAATTCCTTCGCGACCGCGAAGAAGTCCCGGTAACCGTTCCGGAGCGCGTCCAGCGCGTCGCGAACGTCCGCCGGGACGCCCGCGGCGTCGATCGCGTCGAACCGGGCGAGCGTCGCGTCGAAGGCGTCCCGGCGGACGCCCTGCGCGCCTTCCCCGCAGTCGTGCTCCGTCACGACCGCCTCGACGAGGCCGGCGAGACGCCGGACGGCGGCGCGTTCGCGGGCGTCCGGCGCGAGCGGGGCGGCGCCGAGCCTGTCGGCGAGGGCGTCGTAGGCCGCTTCCTCCTCCTCGGGGACGAATCCGGCGAGACGGAGGTTGTCCAGGATCGCCTTGGCGAGCGCGGTTTCGCCGGCTCGGTCGTACATTTGAGCAAGGTGGAACTGGAGGTGCCGCTCGTATTCGAGGTATTCCGGGGAGTGCGCGGCCGCCTTCCTGCCGCGGCCGGCGCGGCGGGGGCGCCATTCGTCGTCCAGCCGGTCGAACGCCACGGCGAGCTTGTCCTTCGCCTCGTCCGTTTCGCCGAGCGCGTCCAGGACGCAGGCGAGGGTGTCGAGCGAGGCCGCGCTCGCGCGCAGCTGCACCTCGACGGCGCGCCGCGCGGATTCGAGCGCTTCGGCGTCGCGTCCGAGCAGGTGCAGCGCCCAGGCGATGTTGTTGAGGGCGCGGCTTTCGACCGGGTCCTCTTCGCCGCCGACGGCGAAGGAGAGCAGGTTCGAGCTGGCGGCGAGCGCACCCTCGGGGTCGTCCGAAAGGAACAGGTACCGGGCGTGCGCCATCGCGGCGCGGGCTTGTTGGCGGCGCGCGGCGCAGGTGGCCTCCTGCGTTCCTTCGGACGGTCCGTGGCCGTCGTCCCTCCGGATCTGCAGGTCGGTGCGTTCGGGCGCGTCGGCGAGCGCCGAAAGCGCGATGAGGGGAAGGAGGATGGAGAGTTTCTTCATCGGGGTTTCCTTTCGTGGCGGGGTGTGCGGGAATGTCCACAAATCTCAAATTGTTCACAATTGTCCACAAATCCAAATTCAAATCAATCCTCCGCGCCCTCCGCGGACTCCGTGTGAGGATTTGCCGCCGCGGCCGGCGTGAAGGAGCCGTCCGGATGGATCGTTCCGAGGAAGGTCGTGCGTTCAGGCGGGTTCCCGGCGGGCGTCGACGGTTCGACGTTCTTTTCGCCGTCCGCCGTTTCGACCAGCATGACGGCGAGGCGGGGCGTTCCTCGCGTTTTTGCGAAACCGGAGATGCCGGTCGCCTCCTCCGGAATCTCGAACCAGGCGTCCGCGTGGAGGACCTCCAGCGTTTCTTTTCCGGGATTGACGCGGTATTTCGCGAAGTTCCATTCGACTTCCGAGGGGTCGACGAGAAGGAACGCGCCGCCGTCGAGCGCGTGGAGTTCGAAGACCTCGGTGCGAAACAGGGGCGTCAGTATCCTGGTCTTGCCGTCGGGAAACACGACGCGGGCGCTATTTTTCCGGTGGGCGAAGAATTCGAGCCGGAACGGAACGGAGCCGGGGAGCGCAACGACCGTCCACGGGGGATCGACCTGGGCCGCATACGGGTCGCCGGTTCCGGGTTCGAAACGGCCGTCCGGCTTCGCGAGTCCGAGATAGGTCCGCCCCGCGAGCGAGTCTTCGACGGGGACGCCGCCGCCGACCGTCGTTTCTCCGTGCTTCGTTTTCACGACGATCGAGTCGGACGAATGCCCGACGACCGCGCTCGCGCCGTCGGGAATCGCGATCCAGCGGGTTCCGTTCATGATTTCGACCGTTTCGGCCGCCGGGTCCACGCGGTATTCGGAGCGGACGTATTCGAATTTCAGTCCGTCGATGAGGTAATAGGCTCCCGACGCGAGCCGGTAGACGGCGAACGGTCCGGCGCCGCCGGTGTCCATCCAGATCCCGATCCGCTTGCCGGACGGGAAGACGATCCACCGGTCGTATTCCGCGAGGAAGGGATGGGCCGGCTTGAACGCCACGGAGAACGGAAGGGGCTGCGCCGCCGTCCCCGCGGCGGGCGCGTTCGTGGCGGCCGAGTCGAGAGGAAGGCCCCAGAGGGAAAGAACGGCGGCGGCGGCTTCGACGGTATTCGAGGCCGCGATGGCGGGAATGGGGTCCGACGCATCGAACGGGTCGCCGAAATAGTGGATGCGGAGCGCGGGAACGCGCCAGTCGTATTCGACGAACAGCGTTTTCTCCTCGCGGGCGCCGTCCGGCGTCGAATAGTGGATGCCGCTGTAATACGAATCCGTTTCGACGAGAGGATTCCCCGCGTTGTCCTTGACCACCCATTTCTCCTCGTGTCCGCGCCCGCCGTCTCCGATCCAGTGTTCCACGGGAATCCCGTCTGCGAAGTCGGAGATCGCCGAAGGACCGAGGCGTTCCGCCCAGGCGGCGGTCGGCTCCCGTTTCTCGTGGAGACGCCATTCCTGCTCGTGGATGGTCCGGATTCCGATTGCCGCGCGCCGCGCATTCGACGAAGCCGTGGAGCTGCCGGTCGCGGAGACGGCAACCGGCCCGCGGGAGCAACTTGTGACGAGGGCGAGGAGGGGGAGGAGGACGCGGAGTTTCATGGGTGTAAAGTTGAAAGGGTAAAGTTTTGAGGTGAGAGGTGAGAGGGTAGAGGTTGGGATTGTTCACAAATCGCAAGTGTTCACAATTGTCCACAAAGCCAAATTCAAATTCCAGGCGTGGCGGGGTCAAGGGTTGAAAAGGCCGGCGATCCGGTTGAAGAGAAGGGACAGGCGGAACAGGACGAGAAGGGTGACGACGAGGACGAAGATGGCGGTCACGCGAGCGCCGCGGCGGGCCTTCCGGTTGTGGCGGAGGATGTCGTCCGGCGTCGGTTTCGGACGGCCCTCGCGTTCGGCGCGTTCCATGTTGGCGACGAGGTCTCCGACGGTGCGGCAGCCGAAGAACTCCTCGGGAGCGAGACGTCCGCAGGACATCCCGAGCCGGAGAATCTCGGCGTCGAAATTCTCGTCGTTCTGCGTTGCGAGGAGAGTCCGGAAGGCGTCGCCCGGAATCATTCGGGCGAGGGCTTCCGGATTTTCGCAGACCGCGGACTCGACGAAAACGCGGCGCACTTCGGCGAGCATCCGCGGCACGGGGTCGCTCTCGGGCGTCCTCGCGCGGAGGCGGAGCTGTGCGAGGGCGGCGCGTCCGGCCCGATCGCCGTTCCAGCGTCCCGCGGCGGGAATCGGCGCGACTTCGCCCGCCGCGGTGCGGCGTTCGAGTTCGCGGACGGGGTTGAGGCGTTTCATGGATGTCCTTTGGTTGAAGGGGTTGAAAGGGTAAAGGGTAAAGTTTGGAGAGGTTAGAGGTTAGAGGTTGGGATTGTCCACCAACTCTCAATGTCCACCAACCGGCACTGTCAAAAATGACAATATCAATGGAACCGGAAGAACCGGAAGCCGGGCGGGATTTGGATTGTCATTTGCGTTGGCGGACATTGGTGGCAATGGGAGTTGGTGGACAGTGTCAAGGCTCTGCGCCCTCCGCGTCCTCCGCGTGGGATTCATCCGCGGCGGGGGCCAGAGGCGTGGCGGGCGTCGATTTCTCCGTATGGGAATCAACCGCAAGTGCGAGCCCCAAAGATTCTTCAATAATGTCGCCGAGTCCGGGAACGCGGCACGCGGCGATGCCCTCGGCGGGCTCGGCATCGTTCTGCATCAGCACGAACCCCGTGGCGGGGTCTGAGGCTGGACGGAAAACGCGCATCGCGATCGTCCCCTCAAGCATGTTCGTTTCCGCGAAGCGCGAGAGCTCGCAGAACGTGGCGGGGTCTGAGGCCGTCGTCGTATTCAACCATTTGAATTCGTTCGGGAGTTCCCACTTCGGAAAACGGGTCCCAATCGTGACGTTGTTCGTCCCCTCGCCCTCATAGAGAAAGCGAATTTGAAACATGCCGCGGCCATTCGCGACCAGTTCGAAGATCTCGCCTTTTCCCGACGGAAGGCGCGCCGCATCCTGTTTCTTGAGGGCGTCGAAGAGTTTCCGGTTGAGTTCCTCGGTCAGGACAACGGGTTCCGCCTCTTTCCGCGCAACGGAAAACGAGATGCGTTCAAATGCCATTTTGTCTTGGACCGCCAACTGTTCCTGCATCTCGGGGGTGAGTCGGAAAGATTGGACCTCCCGCGCCGAAGCAGGAAGGGCGTCGCCCGCGTCCGCGCCGCACCCGCGCGCGGCGAGCCAGACGGCACCCGCGGCGAGGGCGAGGAGGGGGAGGAGGAGGGCGGTTTTGTTCATGGCCGTGTTGGGTTGTTGGAGGTGGTCGTACGGCGGGGGATTCTAGCAGAAACCGATTTTCGAAATGTCAAGGGAATGTAAAATTTCGGTCGGACGGTGTGGCGACGCCGCGCCCGCGCGGAGCGGCGTGGGGCTAGGGGGTCAGGCTTTCCAGAAAGGCGAGAAGTTTTGACGTGGCTTCGGATGTGGGAATCTGGAGCCAGTTGGAACGGCGGTGCGCAAGACGAGCGGTGTAATTGCGGTCGGCGAAAGTGCGCCGCACGCGGCGCACGATGCCGGCAAGGTCGGTTTCGAGCATCCGCGGGTCGCGGCAGATGCACCGGTCGATCAGGTCCAGCGTCCGGGCGCGGTCGACGCGCCCCGCGAGGAAGAGCATGTCGAAAACGTCTTTGCCCCGGTTCGAGATCGGGCCGAGCCGGAGCAGGCTTCGCAGTTTTTCGACGAAGACCTGCTCGGGGGAATTGGCGAAGAGGACGGCGGGCTCGGCGGCGGCCGTTCCCACGTCGAACGCCATCTCGACCTGCTCCACCCCGGGGAGGGAGTGGACGCCGATGTCGAGCTTCGCCTGGATGGTGTCGCCGGTTTCGTCGCGGAGGGAAAGGAACACCCGTTTGCCGCGATAGTCCTGCTGCCGCAGTTCAACGATGTCGCCGACGAGGTCGATGGCGACGCCGGCGACGCCGTTCAGGTCGCGGACGAGCGCGCGGATGGAATCGTCGTCGATGGACCGGTGGACGAAGTCGACGTCGAGGTCCAGCGTCGTGCGGCGGATGTCGCCGGTGAGCGCGGCCATCACGACGCCGCCCTTGATCGCGAGCTGCGCGCGGCGACCGCTCCGGGCGAAGGCCGCGAGAAGGATGTCCTGCGCGAGTTTTTCCTCGACATTGGCGTCGGTGTAGCCGCGGGCCTTCAAGGCGGCTTCGGCTTCGGCGAAAGTCGGCATCAGAAAACCTCCTTTTCGATGGAGGCGAGGATGGAGTCGCGATGCGGAAATGCGTCGAGGTAGTCGTCGATCTTCGCGGGATACAGTTCGGCGCTTCGCGCTCGCAACGACAGGACGACCTCCTTGTAGAGTTCGTAGGGCAGCTTCGTCCGCATCCGGACCGCGTCGATGGCGAGGCGTTCGAGGTCGTAGGTGCGGCAGGGGGCGCCGTTCCAGTCGATGACCGCGACGCCGACGCCGAGGATGGACGAGGGGACGAAATGCTGCCGGATCCGCCGGTCGGCGATCCGCGTCGTGTCGCGCGCCGTCGCCAGATGGAGCCGGTCGGGGACGACATCGGTCAACCCTTGGTAGAAGAACGCGCTGTCCAGTGCGATGACGGCGTCCGGATAGCGCTTGGCGGCCAGCTCGGGAAGCCCGGGCGACGGCTTGTCCGAATAGAGCCCCCACCCAACGCGGTGAAGCTCCCCAGCATCCAGCTTCTTGCGGATCGCGTAGTCGGAGCCAAGCAATTCTCGGCATTCCGTGTAGGTCCAGATCATTTTGGATTTCCTCCACAATCATTTATCATTTGTGGATGATTTCCAAAGAGTCTAGCACGCCTCCCACGCGAAGGCAAGCGGATTCTCGTTGGTCGAATTGGTTGAATCATGGCGAGGGGACGAGGGGTGTTCGGGATTGTCCACAAATCTCAATTGTTCACAATTGTCCACAAAGCCAAACTCAAATCAGTCCTCCGCGAACTCCGCGGACTCCGCGTGAGGTTCAGACTCCGCGGACTCCGCGTGAGGTTCCAACTCCGCGGACGCCGCGGCGGCGGGGTGCGGCGCGGGGGCGTCGGCGACGGAGAAGGTCCGCTCCGCGGAGTTGGCGCGGAGGTCGGGGTCGTACATGCCGGCGAGGGTCGCGGGAAGGGCGGCGAACGTGCCGGGCGTCTCGGCGCGGAGACGGTAGGAGAGCGAATGGACTCCGCGCGGGAGCGAGCGCAGGTAGAAGCAGGTGCGGTCGTCGCGGTGCTCGACATAGGCGCAGAGCGCGCCGTCCCACCGGTAGCCGCTCAGCGCGTCGACCGCTTCGAAGCCCGCCGCCTTGCGGTCCTCCAGCAGGAGGTATTCGTAGTCGTTGTCCGCTTCGACTTCGAGCGTCACTTCGAGCAGGTCGCTCGCGCGGACCGCGGCGCCGTCCGCGAGCGGTTCGCGCGCGAAGCGCGTCGTGGCGAGCGCGACCGGCGCGCCGGACGCGTCCGGCGCGGTCGCGGCGCCGGTCTCCGGCGTCAGGCGCTCGACGGTGCGCTTCACCTTCACCTGCAGGCCCGCGGGCGGGATCGGCCGCTCCTTCGTGAAGTCGGTCTTCAGCACGGTGGCGTAGAGCCAGGGGTGGTCCGACTTGTGCGACCAGCGGATTTCGAGCGTATGCTTGCCGGGTGTCAGGGCGTCGCCGCGGAGTTCCCACTCCGGGCCGGGGAGGAGGAACGTATCCACGCCGACGACGAGGGTCTTGTTCGCGAACACCTGGCGGCCGTCGAGGAAAACGTCGACGATGCGGGCTTCGAAGATGGGGTCTGTTTTGCCCTTCGCGGCGGCGGCGAGGGCCTCGATGGCGAGGGCGGTGTCGCGGGTGCTCTTCCAGAAGGTGGCGTGGCGGCGGTTCTGGAGCAGGTGGAGGGAGAGGCCGAAGACGGCGGGGGCGTCCTCCGCCGCGCCGGCGGCGGCGAGGAGGTGCAGGCCGGCGGACTGCGTCTCGATGTCGTCGCACCACCACCACCAGCCGCGCTCGGGCGTCTCGAAGCGCCAGACGCCCGTGGCGGGGTCTTCCTTGAGGAACTGCCGGCAGTTGCGGACGAGGGCGTCGCGGCGCGCGGCGTCGCCGAGGCGGTGGAAGGCGAGGCCGAGCAGCGCCTTGGCGCGCAGCGGGAGGTCCGCGCGGTCCTCGAAGAGGAAGTCGAGCATCCGCGCGTCGGACGCGCCGCCCTCGGCGAGGACGGACGCGAGGAGCGCGTCCTCGGCGCGGGCGCGGGCGCCGTCCTTGCGGTGCTTCGCGATCTCGTCCGCGCGCTCCGCGACGCGGGCGGCGAGCCAGCGTTCGCCGCCCGCGAGCAGGTCGGCGGGGACGTCCGCCCCGGCGTCGCGCGCGGCGTGCAGACCGTGGACGACGGTCGCGGTGGTGTGCGGCCACGAGCGTTCGCCGGTGCCGGAGAACCAGCCCCAGCCGCCGTCGGAGAGCTGCATCGCGCCGAGGCGCTCGACGCCCGCCGCGACGATGCGCGCGAGCTCGGCGTCGTCGACGACGGCGGCGGGGACGCCGTTGGTCGCCCACCAGCCGCCCCGGCCGCGCGCCTCGTAGTCGGCGCGCCAGTTCGCGGCGTGCTCGGCGAAGACCGCGAGGTCGACGCCGGCGTCGGCGAGCGCCTTGCGGGCGATTGCGGCGGGGACGAAGCGGTTGAGCGTCTGCTCGGTGCAGCCGTGCGGATACTCCAGGAGGAACGGAATCGCGCAGAGCATCGCTTCGAGCGGCGAGGTCTCGAGCCGCAGCTCGACGGCGGAGAGCTCGGGGCGGCGCTCCGCCGGGACGGTGAATTCGATCGTCGCGGAGCGCCTGTCCGGCGCGAGGACGGCGGCGAAGCTCTCGGTGCGCTGCATCCCGTGGACGCGGACGGGCAGCGTGCGCGCGACGCCGTCGCCGCCTTCGCGGCAGACGGCGCGAAGCTCGACGGCCGCCTCGCCTTCGCGGAGGGCGCGGACGGGGAAGTCGAACCGCTCGGAGGAGTGCGCGGGGACGGCGAGGTCGGTCGAAAGGTTGAACGGGTTGAACGGTTGAAGGGTCGAGCGCGAAGGCCTGGCCTCCACGGCGAGCACGGCGTTGGTTTCGGGGAGCGCGAGCGTCACGCGGAAGTCGCGCGGCTCGTCCGTGTCGTTGTGGACGATCGCGGAGAGGGTCGCGACGTCGCCTTCGACGAGGAAGCGCGGCAGGACGGGGCGCAGGACGAACGGCTTGCGCGTGACGAGCCGCGCGTCGCCTTCGCCGACGCACATGCCGGGCAGCACCGCCCAGACGCGGGCGCGCCAGCCGGTGACGTCCTCCGGCATCGCGAAGCGCGCGCGGAAGACGCCGGGCTCGCCGGGCACGGGGCGCAGGCGCGGCCCCCAGAACGCGGTGTCGGCGAACTTCGTGCGGAGCGCGACTTCGGGGAGCGCGCCGTCCGCGGCGGCGAACGCCCCCTCGAACGCGTCGGGAAGGCCGTCGGTGTCGTAGAAGCCGGTGACGGCCGCGACGGCGGCGAACGACGGGGCCGCTGCGTTGAAGTAGGCGCCTTCCTCCGCCGCGGGCGCGGCCGCGGCGGAGAGCTCCATGCTGCCCCCGACGATCATGCGGCCGGCTGGCTCCGGTCCCGCGAGCGCGAAGCCGCCCGTTTTCCTCTTGAGGTCCTCCCTCGCGTAGTAGAAACCGTCCGCCTGGAACCGCCAGAAGGAACGGGCTCGGAAGAGCGGCCACGCGAACGGGCCGAGGTCGTACCAGTGGGAGTCGCCGTCGAAGGCCACGCCGCCCCACCAGCGGTCGTCGAGGGTGTTCTCGCGGCGGCCGCCGAGCGCGAGCCGCCAGCCCCAGAAGCGGCCCAGCAGCGACGGGACGTTGCTCCCGCCGGCGAAGCGCTCGACGGCGAGGTCGTAGACCGCCATCGCGGCGGAGGCGGACGCGGCGGGCGCGCCGTCCGGCCCGAAGACGCGGACCGTCGCCTCGACCTCGTCGCCGGGGCGCGCCTCGGCGGGGACCTCGACCTCGACGCGCGCCTCCTTCGAGGCGGGCGGGACGGCGAGCTCGCGCGTGGCGCGGTGGATGCGCCCGGCGCGCACCGCGAAGGCCTCGACGAAGACGCCCGGGCAGTCGTCGGCGTCGAGCTTCAGCTCGACCGTCGCGGTCTTGCCGTCGAGGTGCAGCCAGCGCTCCTCGGCGCGCGCGGTGCCGGCGCGCAGGACGAGGTGCACCCATCCGTCGGGCTCGTCGGCGGCGACGAGGACGCGCGCGACGTCGCCCGGCGCGTAGTCGGGCCTGTCGGGGACGAGCTCCAACGGCGCGAAGCGGATGTCGCGCGCCTCGTCGCCCTCCGGCCCGAGGACGGTGAACGGCACGGAGCATTCGTGGCGTTCGCCGTCGCCGTCCAGCGCGACGGCGACGAAGCGGTACTGCCCGCGCGGCGGCTTCAGGCGCCAGCGCCGCGTGGCCGGGTCGCCCGGCACGGCTTCGGGCTCGAAGGGAACGTCCGGGACCACTGTTTCCTGGCCCGTGGCGGGGTCGTAGCGACACAGCGTCCCGCGCAGCGCGCCGCCGTCGGGCAGCGGCGAGCCGCCCGGCGCGGCGAGGAAGGCGCGCAGTTCGACCGGTTCGTCCGCGCGGACGACCGCGCGGTCGGCCCAGGCGCGGACGCGGAACGGCCGGGCCGCTGCGACGACTTCGCCCGCGGCGTCGATCGTGCGGCGCGCGGCGTCCGTCACCTCGACGGCGACGCGGTAGTGCTGGTCCGCGTCGTCGCCGAAGACGGCGCGCGCGGCGGCGGTGTCCCACGAGACTTCGGCCGTTCCGTCGGCGCCGAGCTCGACGGTGGTGCGGAGCACCTCCTCGGGCGGCGACCAGCCGCGCCAGCCGTCGCCGACGACGGTCCACGCCCACGGGCGGCACCAGCCGCGGCCGCCGTTCCACGCGGGGTGCCAGGTCCAGTCGCAGCCGAAGCAGCCGTAGCCGCCGCCGTAGAGCCAGTCCCAGCGGCAGGGCGGAATCCAGACGTCCGGGACGGTCGTGCGCGTGACCGTCACCTTCGCCGTCGCGCCCGCGACGGGCGCGCCGAAGAGGTAGCGGGCGCGGATCGTCGCCTTCGCCTCCTTGCCGAGCTCGAGCACGCCGGCGGGCGTCTCGACCGCGACCTCGAACTCGGGCTTGCGGTATTCCTCGACGCGGAACGAGCCGGCGAGGCGCAGCCCGTAGCCGCCCTTGCCGTGGATCGAGACGCGGACCGTCCAGACGCCGAGCGGGGCGTCCGCGGGGACGGGCATCTCGCCGTCGAAGCCGCCGAAGTCGTCGGCGACGTAGGTCTTGTCCCAGACCTCCTCGTCCTTCGGGTTCTTCACGACGAGCCGCACGCGCTGCCCGGCCCACGGCGAGACGTCGGGCAGGTCGAAGCGGCGGCGCGAGAGCCACACCTTGTAGCGCACGGTGTCGCCGGGCCGGTAGGCGGGGCGGTCGGTGACCGAGACCGGGACGTGCCCGTCGCGCCAGGTCGTGTCGTCCGGGTCGCCGTAGTCCCACCATTCGTGCAGGAAGTCCCGGGCGCCCCCGTCGCCGCCGCCGACCACGTGGAGCGACGGACGGCCCATGAAGTCCCCGCGCTCGCAGAACAGGCGCGCGCCGTCCGGCGCCGCGACGGAGAGGATCCAGTCGTCGGCCCAGCGCGTCTTCTTCCGGTCCATCCCCGCCGCGCGCTCCGATTCGGTCGTCTCGCGCTCGAAGAGGAAACGTTCGTCCGGAAGGCGGAAGCGGCCGCGAGAGTCCGTCCGCGCGGAGACGGTGCGCCAATCGAGGTTCGTCGGGCCGTCGTCCCAGCACGTCCACGCGAAGAGCCCGACCTCCGCGTCCGAGACCGGCGCGCCGGTCTCGGCGTCCGTGACGAACGCGCGCCGGCGGTCCCCGTCGCGGCCGGAGTTCGAACCGTCGCCCACGAGCGCGAGCGCCTCGACGCGCAGCAGCGCGTGCGAGGGCCGGCCGCCCTCGGGCGTCGCCTCCACGAGGTAGACGCCCGCCGGGAGCGCGGCCGGCGCGCGCGACGCCGCGCCG
>CADBEF010000070.1 GCA_902793555.1 uncultured bacterium
CGCGCGACGGGACCGCGAGCGCGCCGCGCACGGCGTCCGTCTCGAACTCGACGCTCGCCGTGAGGTACGGGATGAGCGACAGGTCCGCGTTGTCCACGTCGATCTCGACCGTGTAGGTGACGACGTTGGACGAGAGCGTCGCGTTGAGGCGCACGCGCCGCACCGTGCCGCGGAACGTGCGGCCCGGCAGCGCGTCCACCGCGAACGACACGCCCAGCCCCGCGCGGAGCGAGCCGACGTCCGCCTCGTTGACCGACGCCCAGATCCGCATCTTGTGCAGGTCCTTCGCGACGAGGAAAAGCGAGCTCACGTTCATGGACGAAACGACGGTCTGGCCGAGGTTGACGCGGCGGTCCACGACGATGCCGTCGACGGGCGAGACGATCGTGCAGTAGCCGAGGTTGCGCTCGGCCTTGGCGACGTTCGCCTTCGCCTGGACGACCTGCGCCGCGGCCTGGCGCACGGACGCCTCGGCGACGACGAGCTGCGCGCAGGCGCTTTCGTAGGAGGCCAGGTACGAATCGTAGTCGCTCTGCGAGAGCGCGATCCCGACGCCGATCGACCTCGCGCGATCCCAGTCCTTGCGGGCGTGGTCGAGGTCGACCTTCGCCTTCTGCATGTTCGCGTTGGCGGACGCGACGGACGCCTCCGCGTTGGCGAGCTGCGCCTTCGCGACGTCCAGGTCCGCGAGGTAGGTCTCGTCGTCGATGCGCGCGAGGACCATGCCGTTCGTGACGGTCGAGCAGTAGTCGACCTCCGCGCCGTCGCGGTCGGTCCCGAACGCGACGATCTTGCCGCTCACCTGCGAGCCGACGTCCACGAGCTCGACCGGCTCGAGCGTGCCGCTCGCGGCGATGGTGGAGACGACGTCCGCGCGGACGACGGCCTCCGAGACGAACTGCACGGCCGCGGCCGGCGGGCCGGACAGCGCGGACCGCACGGCGAAAAAGGCCCCGGCCAGGACAAGGAGCGCGACGACGGCGACGACGTATTTCTTCATGGTTCGGACGGCCGCGCGAACGGCCGGATCGTGTGAAAACTGAATTTCGGTTCAGAATTCTAACAAATGTTCTTTTGGATTGCAAGACGGATTTTCCGTCGACGACGAAAGCCGCCCCGATTCGTTTTGCCGGACGTGTGACGGAGATGCCCAGGCGATGGAACGGACGTGGGACAAAATGTGCCACCGGCCGGTCGTCGGAGTTGGACGACGGGCTGGCACGGGGTTTGCTCAATGGAAGGTGCCTTCGATCGGAAGGCAACAACCACGAGAAAGGAACGAACAACATGAACACGATTTTCGATCTGTCGCCCTGGAGCCTGCTGGGCGAATTGATGGGAGCGGACCGGCGTCTGGACCGCGTTTTCCGGTCCGTGGCCTGCCGCGCCGAGGGGCGCTTCCCCCCGGTGAACGTCTTCGTCGACGAAAACGCGGTTCTGGTCGAGGTCGAACTGCCCGGCAAGACCGCGGCGGACGTGGAGCTCACGATCGAGCCGCAGACGCTCGTCCTCGCGGACAAGCCCGCGAAGAAGGACGGCGAAACCGAAGCGCCGAAGCCCGCCTACGAGCGCCGCATCGAGCTGCCGTTCCGCGTCGACGCCGACAAGGCGAACGCCGCGTTCAAGGACGGCGTCCTCAAGATCGAGCTGCCCAAGGCGGATCCGTCCGCGCCGCGCCGCATCGCGATCGCCACGGCGTAATGCCGAATGATGGATTCTGAATGATGAATGATGAAAGGAGATTTGAAATGAACGACGAAACCGAACTGTTTGCCACCCCGACCGTCCGCGCCAGCGAAACGCCCGACGGCTACGAGATCACCTTCGAAATCCCCGGTGCCGGCAAGGGCGACGTGGACCTGCACGTCGACGGCCGCACGCTGTCGATGAAGACGCACGCCAAGCACGAAAACCCCGCCGGCTTCCGCTGCGCGGTGCGCGAGTTCGCCCGCGCGAACTACGCCGCTTCGCTCGACTTGCCCGACCTGGTGGACCCCGCCACGATCGCCGGCCGCGTCGAAAACGGCGTCCTCACGGTGACGATGTCCAAACGCGCCGAGCTCAAGCCCCGCAAGATCGAGATCGGCTAGGGCAGCTCCCGGCGGCGCAGGGCCGCGGCGCCGAGGAGGCCGAGCAGAAGCGGCAACGCGACGCCGTCGAGCGCGAACGCGCGCACGGCGGCGCCGCCGGACACCGCCACGCCGTCGCCGAGGCGGTCGATCGCTTCGGTGCGGTCGTAGGGAGCTGTCGCGGCGTCCAGCGCGCGGGCGACGCGGCGCGCGACCGGACGGATCGCGGCGGACACGCCGCCGTGCGGGGCCGGTTCGTCCGCCGAGAAAGCCCCGCCGCCGCTTACGACGACCATCGCGCAGATCGCGGACGCCGCGAACGCGGCGACCGGGAACGAGAACGCGCAGCCGCACGCCAGGCCGAGCGCGGCCAGGAGCGAAAGCAGCGCGAGAACCGCGAGGCCGCTCCGGGCGAGATTCGCCGGGAGTCCGCCCGCGGGAACCGACAGCCGCGCGGCCCGGTCGTGGCGCACGAGCACGGCCGCGCCGTCCTCGCTTTCCCGGTTTTCGAAGACCGCCTCGACCGCGTCCGCGCCGGCGAGCGAGCCGGCGATCAAGTCGATCCGCACGTAGCCGCTGTCGTCCGTCGTGACGTCCCGCTCCGCGATCGTGGTTCCGTCCGGCCGGCGCAGGGACAGACTTCCCCGGACGCCCTGGTTCTCCCCGTAGGAGGACATGAACGAAAACTCGAACGCGGCCGGGCCGGGGTCGCGGCCGCCGGGCGTCCGGAAGACCCAATGCCGTTCCCGGCCGGGTTCCAGCGGCAGGAAGGCGTCGCCGCCGAGATCGTTGCGGACGGATTCCCGCATCGCCGCGCGGCGGGCCGGATCGCCGTCCGGCCGTTTGTCCGGCGGCAGCAGGGCGATCGCGTCGTCGAGCACGCGGTCGACTTCGGTTTCGAACGACGCCGGGTCGAGCGGCAGGTAGGTCCGGACCGCCGTGTCCGCCGGACCGAGGCCGCGCGCGCGGACCTGGACGAAGACCGCGACCAGGACGACCGCGAGGACCGCGGCGTCGAGCGCGACGAGCCCGAGCCAGCGCCCGAGCCAGAGTTCGAACGGCCGCGCGGACGACACCGCCGCGCCGGCGTGGCGCTTGGCTTCGACGTCGCCCGAAACGGCCGCGCAGCCGGCCCAGAGCGTGGAAACCGACAGCAGCGCGACCGCGGCGCCGAGCGTCCACGCCAGCAGCATGCGCAACGTGCCGGCCGTCGTGCCGTCGCCCTTGAGCTGGACGGGCAGCAGCAGCACGGCCGCGCCGAGCAGCGCCAGCAACGCGAAGACGAACCGCGAGCGCAGCGGCGCGCGCAGGCCGAGCGCGGCGCCGGCGAGCACCGGCCGGAGGCGCGGCGGGCGCGGGAGCCTCATTTGGAGGTTCCTCCGACGACGTCGAGGAAGAAATCCTCCAGCGTGGCGGCCGGGTGGTCGACCGACACGGACGCGGCGCCGGCCGCCGCGATGGCGTCCTTCACGCGCGGCACGGCCGCGTCCGGCAGCCCGGCCGCGGTGAAGCGCACTCGGTCGCGCTCCTCGAGCAGGTCCGCGAGGCGCCCTTCGGCGCGGACGCGCCCGCCGGCGAGGATTGCCACGCGCGTGCACACGTCGGACACCTCGGCGAGCAGGTGCGAGGAAAGCAGAACCGTCTTGCCCATGCGCCCGAGGTCGAGGATCAGGTCCTTCACCTCGCGGCGTCCGATGGGGTCCAGGCCGCTCGTCGGTTCGTCGAGCACCACGAGGGCCGGGTCGTTGAGGAGGGCCTGCGCGAGACCGACGCGCCGCGCCATGCCCTTGGAGAACTCGCCGACCGGGCGGTCCGCGCCCGGACCCGCGAGGCCGACGCGCTCCAGCAGCGCGCCGATGCGCTTGCGGCGCGTCGCGGCCGGCAGGTCGAACAGGCCCGCGTAGTAGGCGAGCGTTTCGCGCGGCGTGAGGAACTTGTGCAGGTTCGAAAGCTCGGGCAGGTAGCCGACGCGCGCCCGGGCGTCCGGGTCGCGCGGGTCGCGCCCGAAGAGGCGCGCCGAACCCGCGCTCGGGCGCAGCAGGCCGAGCAGCATTTTGATCGTCGTGGACTTGCCGGAGCCGTTCGGGCCGAGCAGGCCGACGACTTCGCCGGGTTCCGCGCGCAGCGAGACGCCGTCCACGGCGACCGTGCGCGGGCGGCCCCAGAAGTCGCGGAAGACCTTGCGCAGGCCGGATGCTTCGAACGCGGGTACGGAAGATTCGCTCATGTCTAGAGGTCCTTGTTCCGGAAGGAGACGTATCCGAGCGAGAGCGCGAACACGATCCAGGAAAACGCGCAGAAGCAGCCGCCGGCCACTTCGCGCCAGGCGATGCGGCCGCCGTGCGCCAGTTCGTCCGCGAGCCAGAAGGACTGCACGTCCGGCACGAGCGCGTAGAGCGCCTTGCCGGCGAAACCCCAGTCGGCGCGCGCGCCGTCCGCGAGGAACCCGAGGAACAGCACGAGGAACGAAAACGCGGCCGCGCTGCCCGCCTGAAGGCGCGTGGTGAGCGCGGTCGAGAGCGCGCAGAAGGCGCACAGCAACGCGAAAAGCAGGACCGCGAGCGGAACGAGCCGCGCGTCGAGCCCCGGCGACCAGCCGCCGAAGCCGTTCCACCCGCCGATGCGGTCGAAGAAGCCGAGCAGTCCGGCCGCGAGCGGCAGCAGGACCGCCGCGAAGGCGAAGAACCACAGTCCGAATCGCCGCCGCGCGCGGACGTCCAGCAGCGCCGCGAGCGCGAGCGCCGCGAGGGGCGCGCCGACGGAGAGCAGCCCGCACAGGGAATCGCGGACGGACCCGTAGAATCGCTCCGTCTCCACGACGGCCTCCGACGTGCGGACCGCCAAGAGCGTCTCCCAGAGCGAGCACCAGCAGACGGCCGCGACGACGCCGACGGCGCCGGCGAACTTGCCGAGGAAGAACGCCGCGCGGCCGGCGGGCTTGGCGACGGCGGTCGCGGCCGTTCCGTCGCGGATTTCCGCGGCGAGCGCGGAGCCGGCGACGAGCGCGGCGGCGAGGACGCCGAAGACGAGGAAGAAACCCATGCCGCAGTCGCGCGCGAGGCGGCCTTCCTCGCCGAACGCGTGCAGCTGCAGGACCGGTTGCAGGGCCGTGAGCTCCATGCACGCGAGCGCGAGGAGAAGCACGGCGGGCTGCTGGAGGCCTTCCAGCAACGTCGCCTTCGCCACCGCGAACAGCGCCACGAGCGTGCGTTTCATCGCCGCCCGAGTCTAGCACAGCGACCGCCGCCGCGCAAGGCGCTCACCGCAGGACGTTCCCCGCTTTTCGGGGAGACGGGCGGAGCCCCGCGGCTACTCCTGGTTGATGGCCTTGACGGGGTCGAGGCGGGAGGCGAGCCAGGCGGGGAGGAAGCTCGCGGCGAGGCAGAAGGCGAAGACGATTCCGGCCACGGCCGCGACGTCCGACGGGACGATGCGCCACGGCAGCTCGGGCAGGCCGTAGACGGCCTCCGGGAAGACGTCCCAGCCCCAGGCCGCGAGGCGGCGGACGATGCCCTGCAGGTTGCGCAGCACGAGCCAGCCCAGGCCCAGCCCGAGCAGCTCGCCGAGCACGCACTGCACGAGCCCGTGCAGGACGAACGCCGCGCGGATCTGCCCGCCCGAGAAGCCGAGCGCCTTCATCAGGCCGATCTCCTTCGTCTTCTGGATCGTGATGACGATGAGCGTGTTCGTCACGCAGAACGCGGCGACGATCGCGATGAACGCCAGCAGGACGAACATCATCGTCTTCTCGGTCCGCAACGCGTTGAAGAGCTCCCGGTCCTGGTCCATCCACGTCGAGGAGACCGTCATCGGCGAAAACTCCTCGTCGATCGCGGCGGCCGTCTCCCACGCGCGGTTCGGGTCGGCGACCTGCACCTGCACCATGCGCGCGCCGCCGTCCATGCCCATGAGGTCGCGCGCCATGCCGAGCGAACAGACGAGCAGCCCGTCGTCGAACTTCGCGAGCCCCATGTCGAACACGCCCGCGACCTCGATCTCCTCCGGGAAGTAGAGCTCGTCGGCGGACTTGAGGTTGAGCGGCGAGTAGCACAGGAAGCGCGAGCCCGGGACGGCGCCGAGCCGCCACGCCAGCGAGCGGCCGACGATCGCCCGGTCCTCCCGCACGTCGTAGGCGCCGGCGACGATCTTCCCCGCGGCGTTCGCGACGACAGACGGACGGTCCGGGTCGACGCCCAGGACCGTGACCGTGACGGGATCGCCTCCGGCGCCGTCCTCGCGCAGCATCGCGGGGAACATGATGGCCGGACACGCGCCTTCGACGCCCGGCATCGCCGCGATGCGGTCGCAGAGCGCGTCCGCGTCCCGGATGTCGCCGTAGCGGCCCTGCACGACGACGTGCGGAGAAAACGACAGGATGCGGTCGCGCCAGACGTCCCCGAAGCCGGTCATCACCGCCAGCACGATCATCAGGATCGCCACGCCGAGCGTGATGCCCAGGACCGTGACGATCGGGATGACCGAAGAGAAGCCGCGCTTGGGGCGCAGGTAGCGGCCGGCGAGGAACAGCGGGAACGGGACCATCCGCCGCGCCGACGTTTTACAGCGCCTTGGCGACGAGGTCGCCGACCTGGGTCGTGGTGTAGCCCATCTGCCCGGCGAGCTGGGTCTTCATCTTCGGCGTCGTCTTGGCGATCGCCGCCTCGATGGCCGCGGCCGCCTTGGTTTCGCCGAGGTTGCCGATCATCAGCGCCGCCGCGCCGATTGCGGCGATCGGGTTGATGCCGTTCTTGCCGGTCCAGTCCGGCGCCGTGCCGCCGATTGGCTCGTACATCGAGACGCCGCCCTTGTCGGGGTTGAGGTTGCCGCCCGCGGCGACGCCGAGGCCGCCCTGGCACGCGGCGCCGAGGTCCGTGATGATGTCGCCGAACATGTTGTCCGTGACGATCACGTCGAACTGCCCGGGATCCTGGACCATCAGCAGGCAGATCGCGTCGACGTGGCGGTAGGCGAGCTCCACGGTCGGATACTCCTTCGCCATCTCCTTGGCGGCGCGCTCCCAGAGGCCGAACACGTTCGTGAGGACGTTCGTCTTGCCGCAGAGCGTGAGGCGCGCGGTCTTGCCGGCGGCCTTCGCCTCGGCGGAGAGGCCGCGGAACGGCGCCTTCTTCGTGTGGCGCTTCTTCGCCAGCTCGAACGCGTAGCGCAGGCAGCGGTCGACCTGGAAGCGGTTGTAGACCCACTCCTGCGAGGCGATCTCGTTGGGCGTGCCCTTCATCATGATGCCGCCCATGCCGGTGTAGACGCCGCCCGTGTTCTCGCGGACGACGACGTAGTCCATCGTCTCGGGCGAAACGCCGGCGATCGGCGAGGCCACGCCGGGATAGAGCTTCACCGGGCGCAGGTTGATGTACTGGTCGAAGTCGAAGCGGAGCTTCAGGAGGATGTTCTTCTCGAGGATGCCGGGGGCGACGTTCTTCGCGCCGGCGCCGGAGAGGCCGATCGCGCCGAGGTAGATCGCGTCGAACTTGCGCAGCTCCGCCTCGTCCGCTTCGTCGACGAGCTTGCCGGTCTCGAGGTAGTGCTTGCCGCCGAAGGGGAAGACCTTCGTCTTGAGGCCGAACTTGAACTTCTTCGCGGCGGCCTTGAGGACCTTGAGGCCCTCTCCGATCACTTCGGGGCCGGTTCCGTCGCCGGGGATGACTGCGATGTTGTAGGTTTTCATGGGTGGAAGAGCGAAAGAGTGGAAGAGCGAGAGGCTCGAAGGGAGCCCTGAGCCCTAGAAGAAGAAGTCGAAGCCGAGGTGGAGGCGGATCTGGGTCGATTCCATTTTCGCCTTGTCGGCGTAGACGTCGGCCGTGGCGGCGGCGGCGTCCACGTAGAAGTCGATCGCGAAATTGTCCGTGATGAAGAAATCCGTTCCGAGGCGGGCGGCGAGCACGAGGCCGGATTCGTCCTTGGCGGAGTTGTCGCAGGTCGCGTAGCCGAGGCGGAGGCCGACGTAGGGCGAGAACGACGCGAGCGCGCCCCCTTCGTCCGTGAGCAGCGGATCGAGGAAGTGGAAACGTCCCATCGCGGTCGCTTCCCAGGCGGTCACCGCCTTGTCGTCCTGGAGCAGCAGGTCGCCGCCGGCGAAGACGCTGTCGACGACGTAGACGCCGCCGTGCAGGTCGACGTCGAGTTCGGAACCGGCGATCGTGTGGGTCGAGTAGGAGAGCGAGCCGCCGAAGTTGACGGCGCCTTCGAGCGTGCCGTCCGCGCGGGCCGGGGCGGCCGCGAATGCGACGGCGGCCGCGAGGAGGAGGAAGGAAGCGTTTTTCATTGTTTTCGGGTGTTCGTGAACGGGGTTCGGATGCGCTAGACTCTCTCACATTTCGCGCGAAAAAGCAAGCTCGCGGGAATTCGTCCTTGCCCGCGGGCGGGAGGTTTGGTAGGATTCAGGGCGTCCGCCGCGCCAAGGAGCGGCGGGCGAGCCACGCGATGCAGTTCATCAACGCCTTCCTCCTCCTCGGGCTCCTGGCGATCGCCGTCCCGATCATCATCCAGCTGCTGAGCCGCAAGAACCAGCGGCGCACGCCCTGGGGCGCGATGATCTTCCTGCTGGCCTCCATGCGCAAGCGCAAGCGCAAGGTCCTCCTGGAGGACATCCTGCTGCTGGCCTGCCGCTGCCTCCTGCCCGCGTTCGCCGCGCTCGCGCTCGCCCGCCCGTTCGCCACGCCCGACTCGCAGGTCGCGTGGATCGTCGTCCTGCCGGCGATGCTGCTCGCGATCGTCCTCTTCGGCATCTCCTTCGCGCTGTGGCGCTACCCGAAGTGGCGCGCCCTCGCGATGGCCGCCGCGCTCGCGATCGGCGCGCTCGTCGCCGCCGCGGTCCTCTTCGAGCGGCAGCTCAACCTCAAGCGCTTCGGCGGCGGCGCGAGCAAGGACGTGGCGCTGGTCATCGACGGCTCCTCCTCGATGTGCATGGTCGGGCCGGACGGCAAGAGCAACTTCGAGCTCGCGGTGGACGAGGCCGGCAAGTACCTCGAGCAGGCCGGGCGCCAGACCGCCTTCTCGATCATCCTCGGCGGCCCGGTGCCCGAGGTGATGAACCCCGTCCCCGTCTCCGACCGCCGCGTCCTGCGCGAGACGCTCCAGGCGCTCAAGCCGACGCACGGCACGATGCGCGCGCCCGCCGCGCTCGCCGCGGCGGCCGTCACGCTCGCGTCCGGCAACAACGCCGTGAAGCAGATCGTCGTCGTGGGCGACGGCCAGTCCGTCGGCTGGGACCTGCAGTCCAAGGGCCGCTGGGGGACGATCCGCTCGGTCTTCTCGCAGATGCGGACGCCGCCGCCGGTCGTCTGGCGCACGCTGCCGCTGCCCGCGTCGATCCGCGACGTGGCGGTGTCCGGCATCACGCTCTCGCGCGACGTCGTCGGCACAGACCGCGAGGTCGTCGTGCGCGTGGCCGTCCTCAACGCCGGCACGGAGGCCGTGACGCCCGATTCCGTGACGCTCCGCGCGGGCACGCAGGTCTACACCACCAAGGACGTGCGCCAGCTCGAGCCCGGCGCCACGCAGACGTTCGAGTTCCGGCACAAGTTCGACAAGCCGGGCGCGGCCGTGCTCGCGGCAACCGTCACGGCGCGCGACGACCTGCCGGAGGACGACACGTTCCGCCTCGTCGTCCCCGTGCTCGATTCGATGCGCGTGCTCGTCGTGGACGGCGATTCCTCCGGCCCGCGCCTCGCGCGAGGCTCGACCTACGTCTCGCTCGCGCTGAGCCCCCGCAACGCCGGCGTCGCCGCGGACCGCGCGGGCTTCCTGCTCGACGCGGACGTGGAGGACGTCTCCCGCACCGCCACGCGCGCCGACTTCTCCGCCTACGCGCTCGTCGCGCTTTGCAACGTCGCGCAGCTCTCGGAGGGCACGCTCGGCGCGCTCGCGTCCTACGTGCGCGGCGGCGGCGGCCTGCTCGTCCTGCCCGGCGCCAAGACGCGCGCCCCGCTCTGGAACGCCTGGCGCCAGCGCGGCGAGCCGGTCCTCCCGATGGAGCTCGGCGAGTGGAAGACGATCGCCGACCCGGCGGAGGCGTCCCCGCTCGATCCGTCCACCTTCGCGCACGACGCGCTGCGCTCCTTCCGCACGGGCACCGACCTCGGGCGCGTCGCCCCGCTGCAGCGCTGGACGCTGCGCCCCGGCCTCGCGGGCTCGACGGGCGTCGCGGCGTCGTTCGCGGACGGCTCGCCCGCCCTCGCGATCCGCGCCTTCGGGCGCGGCTCGGTCGTCCTCTCGGCCTTCCCGTTCGAGGCGATCGCCTCCGACCTGCCCTCGCGCCAGTCGTTCGTCCCGTTCGTCCACGAGCTGGCCTACTTCCTCGCGAGCCCGCTCCAGCCGGAGCTCAACGTCGCGCCCTCCGACGGCGCCCAGCTCCTGCTCGCCCCGCGCCTCGCGGCCTCCTCGCTGCGCGGCGGCGGCGGGCGCGGCCTGCTCGGCTACTACTACCCGCAGAAGAGGCAGCAGGGCGATCCGAAGATCCGGACCGACGCGACCGTCGACTTCAACTGGGGCGGCGGCTCCCCGATGTCCGGCATCCCGGCCGACAACTTCTCCGTGCGCTGGGTCGGCACCGTGACCGCCCCCGCCGACGGCGCCTACGAGTTCTCCGCCCCGTGCGACGACCGCTGCACGATTGCGCTCGACGGCAAGGCCTACGGCGGCGGCGCCGTCCAGCTCAAACGCGGGCAGGGCGTCTCCGTCCGACTCGAGTTCGAGGAGGACGGCGGCCTCGCCATGTGCTCCTTCCGCTGGAAGAAGCCCGGCTCGCAGAACCACGAGCCCGTCCCGACCGAGGCCCTCTCGCCCCTCTCCTCCGCCGGCTTCGGCCAGCTCGTCTCGGTCGCCGACCCGAACGGCAAGCTCTTCAACGGCGAGCTGCTGACCGACCCGGAGGGCACGTGGCTCAAGATCTCGCGCCCGCTTCTGCCCGGCCTCTACGTCGTGCAGAAGCCCGAGGAGGGCCTTCCGCCCGGCCTCGGCGCCGCCGCGACGCCCGAGGGGACGATCGCGTTCGACGTCCGCGCCGGCGTCGAAGAGAGCGAGATGCTCGCGATCTCCAAGGACCAGGAGGACGCCCTGCGCGAATACGTGCAGCTCTCGCTCGCCACGCAGGAGGAGGACGTCGTGAAGATCCTGCACGGCTCGGCCTTCGGCCGCGAGATGTGGCGCTTCTTCGCCATCGCCGCGCTGATCTTCCTCGTCGCCGAAATCGCCCTCGCCCGCTGGATCTCGATCCAGCGCCGCAGCGGCGAGGAGACGAACGTCGAGTTCGTCAACGAGGGCGAGATGGGCAAGGCCTCCTTCAAGGACGCCCTCAAAAAGCTCAAAGGCGGAAAATGAGAAAGCCCCGCGACGCGGGGCTTTCCGGACCGTCGGGCGGCGCGCGCTAGCCGCAGTGGAAGTAGGTCTTGACGAGCTCGGCCATCGCGGACTGGCTCTTGGTGACGCGGGCGCGGAGCGTCCGGTCGTCGAAGCCCTTGAGCATTTTGGCGATGCCGTCGATCGTCGCCGGCGAGAAGACGCCCTTCGCCTCGTAGACCGCGCGCTGGGCGAGCAGGCGGTCCGCGGAGGCCCAGCAGCTGTCGGGCAGCGTCGCGAGCGACTTGAGCAGCTTCGCGTTCTCGGCCTTGTGGATGTTGACGTTCACGTTCGCGGCGAGCGCGAGGGCGTCCTCCGCCTTCTTCTCCAGGCCGTGGCGCAGCGCGACGGCGAGGCCGGCGAGGAGCAGGTACACGTTCGCGGAGGCGTCGGGCGAGCGGATCTCGACCGTCTGCTTCTCCTGCGTGCCCTGCGCCGCGGCCTTTTCGAGCGGGTTGGCCTGCGCGCACATGTCCGTGCGGCCGGCCCAGCCCAGCGGGACGCGGACGAGCACCGAGCGGTTGCGGTCGCCCCAGCAGACGTTCGTCGGCGCCTCCTGGTGCGGGACGAGCCGGAGGTAGGACGTCGGGTTCACGTTGCCGAACGCGGTGATCGACGGCGCGAGCTCCATCAGGCCCGCGATCGCGCGGCGCGCGGTCTTCGAGATGGCGCCCTTCTCGAGCATCTGGTTGCGGCCGCCCTTCGTGAGGCGCATGTGGATGTGGAGGCCGCTGCCGGCCTTGCCGACGGTGATCTTCGGGGCGAACGTGACGTCGAGCCCGCTGCGCGCGCCGAGGTTGCGGATGACCCACTTGGCGAGCGTGAGCTGGTCGGCCGCGCTCTCCGCGGGGCACGGGAGGAACTCGATCTCGTTCTGCTCGTAGAGCTTTCCGTCCTGGGTGAAGTTGCCGACCTCGCTGTGGCCGTACTTGATGCGGCAGCCGAGGCGCGCCGCGTAGAGCATGCACTTCTGGCGGAACTCGTTGAACTTCGCGAACGGGCCGGACTCGTGGTAGCCGCGCTGGTCGGCCGCCGGGAACGCGCCCGTGTCCTCGGCGATGACGTAGTACTCCAGCTCGCCCATCGCCTCGAACGTGAGGCCCGTCTCCTCGCGGAAGACGGCGCACGCCTTGCGCAGCGTGTATTCCGGGGAGCTGGCGAGCGGGTTGCCGTCCTTGTCGAAGAACGAGCAGAGCAGGCACAGCGTCGGCAGCTCCGCGAACGGGTCGAGGAAGGCCGTCTGGAAGCGCGGCACGACGTAGAGGTCGGAACTGCTCGCCTCGACGTAGGAGAAGAGGCTGGAGCCGTCGACGCGCTCGCCGCAGGTGAGGATCTCGTCGAGGTAGGCGGCGTCGTTCACGACGAAGTTGAGCGTCTTGAGGCGCCCGTCGCCGCCGGGATACATGAAATTGACGTGGCGGATGCCGTTCGAGACGACGTACTTTTCGATGTCGGCCTTGGTGAACGCGGCGGCGGGCTTGCCGATGGCGTCGACGAGCGGGTTGCAGGAATACGCGGGGGTGTTCTTCTTCTGCATGGAGTGGCTCCTGGGCGGGCGCGCGGGCCCGGATGGAATCGGAATGGCGGAAATGCTAGAAAAACCCGCCCGCGAAGTCAAGCTCGCCGCCCGCGCGGAAATAAAACGGCGGGCGTCCGTCTCCGGACGCCCGCCGTTCCCGCTGGCTTTCGTGTGGCAGGAAGGCCTACTTGACCTTCTTGTAGCCGTAGACGGCGGTGTCGCCGAGCTCCTCCTCGATGCGGAGCAGCTGGTTGTACTTCGCCATGCGGTCGGTGCGGGAGGCGGAACCGGTCTTGATCTGGCCCGCGTTCGTCGCGACCGCGATGTCCGCGATCGTCGCGTCCTCGGTCTCGCCGGAGCGGTGCGAGGTGACGGTCGTGTAGCCCGCGCGGTGCGCCATCTCGATCGCCTCGAGCGTCTCCGTGAGGGAGCCGATCTGGTTGACCTTGATGAGGATGGAGTTGGCGGCGCCGAGCTGGATGCCCTTGGCGAGGAACTTGGTGTTGGTGACGAAGAGGTCGTCGCCGACGAGCTGGCACTTGGAGCCGATCGCCTTGGTGAGCGCGACCCAGCCGTCCCAGTCGCCTTCGGCCATGCCGTCCTCGATCGAGTCGATCGGGTACTTCTTGACGAGGCCTTCGAGGTACTTCACCTGCTGGGCGGAGGTGCGCTTGGCGCCCTTCTTGCCTTCCTTCCAGGTGTAGTCGTAGACGCCGTCCTTGAAGAACTCGGACGAGGCGCAGTCCATCGCGATCGTGACGTCCTTGCCGGGCTTGTAGCCGGCCTTCTTGATCGCCGCGATGATGGAGTCGAGCGCGTCCTCGATGGAGTCGAGGTTGGGGGCGAAGCCGCCCTCGTCGCCGACCGCCGTGGAGAGGCCGCGGTCCTTGAGCACCTTCTTGAGGTTGTGGAAGACCTCGGTGCCCATGCGGATGCCCTCGCGGAAGTTCGGGGCGCCGACCGGGCGGATCATGAACTCCTGGAACGCGATCGGGGCGTCGGAGTGCGCGCCGCCGTTGATGATGTTCATCATCGGGACCGGGAGCGTGTAGGTGTTGGCGCCGCCGATGTAGCGGTAGAGCGGCAGGCCGAGCGACTGCGCGGCGGCCTTGGCGACGGCGAGCGAGACGCCGAGGATGGCGTTGGCGCCGAGCTTGCTCTTGGTGGGCGTTCCGTCGAGCGCGAGCATCTTGTAGTCGATGGCGCGCTGTTCGCAGGCGCACATGCCGACGAGGTTCGGCGCGATGACCTTGTTGACGTTTTCGACCGCCTTGAGGACGCCCTTGCCGAGGTAGCGCTTCTTGTCGCCGTCGCGGAGCTCGAGGGCTTCGTTGACGCCGGTGGAGGCGCCGGAGGGGACGGCCGCGCGGCCGATGGTGCCGTCGTCGAGCGTGACGTCGACTTCGACCGTGGGGTTGCCGCGGGAGTCGAGGATTTCGCGGGCGTGGATGTCGATGATTTCCATGGTGTTTCCTTGTTTGTTTTCGTTGGCTCTTCCGAGCTTGAAGCTAGAACGTGTAGGCGAGCTGGGCGATGACCTTGCGGTCGGTCTTGTCGACGCCCTCGCCGGGGTCGGAGTTGTAGTCGACGGCGGCCTTGAGAACGAGCGAGAACGAACCCGCGAGCGGGACGTCCGCTCCGGCTTCGGCGCCGACGAGCCAGTGGTCGGTGTCGTCGAGGTCCCAAAGGGCGGCGGCCGTTTCGTAGAACGAGATTCCCTCGGCCCAGGCGGGCTTCCAGTCGACGCGCTCGGCCAGGCGGAGGGCCGGGTAGTCGTCCTTCTCCGAACCGATCTTCTCCTGCACGTAGGCGATGCCGCCTTCGACGGAGAACTTGAGCGCGTCTTCGTCGACGAGGTAGGTGCCGAGGCCGAGGCTCTCGACGAAGCGGTACTTGAGGTCCGACATGTCGTCGTGCTTGCCGTTCACGTTGCCGTAGACGAAGAAGCCGCCGAGACGCTCCTTGACGTTGACGTCGAACTTGGCGTTGCCGACGGTGCGCTCGTCGTCCTCGTAGGTCGAGCCGTCTTCGCGGACGTAGGTCTTCTCCTGCTGTTCCCAGGCGCCTTCGGCGGACGCGATCACGACGGTGGCGCCGTCGGACTTCTGCGTCTCGATGCGGCCGTTCACGGCGTCCTTGTCGGTGTTTCCGGAGTAGGTCTCGAAACCGGCGGAGAGCTTGGTCTCCCAACCGGAAGAGGCCTCGGGAATCGCCTCCGCGAGATCGACGGCGGTGGCGGTGGCGTCGGACGTGGCGTCCGCGAAGGCGGACGCGGCCGCGAACGCGGCGACGAACGAGAAGGTCGTGGTGGCTTTCATCTGGAGCTGGTTTTCCTGCGGGGAGGGTGTTTGGTTGCGTTGCCGCGTGCGCGGAACGTGCGCAAGATGCTATCACGAACCGCCCCGCCGTCTCAAGGGAAAAATCCGCCGGATCGGATTCCGCTTCCCATCGCGCGGGGTTTGGTGTATCATAAAGGGCACACGAACGTCCGAACGGACCCACCCCAGGAACTCTCCGGAAATGGAACCTCTCTCCGTCCTCGCAGCCGCCACGATCCTCGCGACCAACGCCCCCGCCGCCCCCGCGGCGGCCGAACCCCCGCCGCCCGCGCCCGTCGTGCAGGCCGCCGAGCCCGAAGCCGCGCCCCTCGACGTCCGGGCCGCGGCCGCGATCGCGCGCGCCAAGACGTGGCTTCTCGCGCGCCAGCGCGACGACGGCTCGTTCTCCAACCCCAAGCACCCCGGCCTCACCGGCATGGCGCTCTGGGCGCTCGCCGGCGCCCGCCATCCGTCGGACGCCGACGCGATCGAGCGCGCCGGCGACTGGCTCCTCTCCAGGGCGCAGCCCGACGGCGGCATCTACCAGCCCGTCCCCGACCGCGCCGGCGGCGGCCTCTCGACCTACAACACCGCGGTGTGCCTCACGGCGCTCGCCGAGACCGGCCGCCCGGACGCCACGCGCGCCATCCTCGACGCGCGCACGTTCCTCGCCGGCGCCCAGCTGACGGGCGACGACGGCTTCGCCGGCGGCTTCGGCTACACGTCCGAATCCGGCGACAAGCGCTACGCGGACCTGAACAACACGATGTTCGTCATGGACGCCATGCGCCGCTCGCAGCGCTACGAGGACAACCGCCCCGCGGGCGAGAAGAAGGCCGACCTGGACTGGGCCGCCGCGCTCGCGTTCGCCGAGTCGCTCCACAACGGCCCCGGCACGGGCGACAACGAGGGCGGCTTCGCCTACAGCCCCGCGGACGCCAAGGCCGGCACCGACAAGGCGGCGTCCACCAACGAGACCGTCGTCATGCGCTCCTACGGAAGCATGACCTACGCGGGCCTGCTTGCGCTCGTCTACTGCGAGCTGGACCGCTCCGACCCGCGCGTCAAGTCCACGCTCGACTGGGCCGGCCGCCACTGGTCGCTCGAGGAGAACCCCGGCATCGGCGAGCAGGGGCTCTACTTCTTCTACGACGTCATCTCCCGCGCGCTCACGGCCGCGAAGGTCGAAAGCATCCCGCGCGAGGGCGCGGAAGCCGTCGACTGGCGTGCCGAGTTGATCGAAAAGCTCCTCTCGCTGCAGCGCCCGGACGGTTCGTTCGCCAACGCGAACGGCCGCTTCTGGGAGAACGACCCCGTTCTCGTCACGTCCTATTCCATGATCACCCTCGAATTCGCCGCCGGACTGCTCAAGTAGCGCCCGCCACGCCCCAACCGCAAAGGAAACAGCCATGCCCAACCTCCTCGACGTCCCCGCCGGCGCGACCATCCGCATCGCCCGCACCATCGGCAGCACGGCCCAGAACGAACAGCTCGGGAAGAACGGGTTCGTCCCGCTCGCCGACCTCACGGTCGAAAAGGTCTCCAAGCTCCAACAGCGTCTGGAAGTTACCGTGGACGGACGCCACCGCGTCCTCACCTTCGGCGCCGCCAAGCTGATCGAGTTCGACGGGCCGATTCCCGAGGCGCCGGCCGCGCCGGAGCCCGCGCCCGCGCCTGCGCCGCGCTTCCTGAAGCCGACCCCGGCTCCGGCGCCCGCAGCCGATAC
>CADBEF010000071.1 GCA_902793555.1 uncultured bacterium
CTCCTGCACGACGATGCCCGCGAAGAGGCGGTGGCCGGGACGGTGGTCCCAGAGCATGTTGCAGACGTACTTGCGGCCGTCGTCGTCGTGGAAGAGCGACGGGTCGAAGCCGCTCGAGTCGAGATAGACCGGCTCGCTCCAGTCGCCCGCGGGATCCTCCGCCGTGACGACGTAGTTGTGGACGTCCTTGTAGGGTCCGCGCGTCTCCTTCGCGTCGGTGTAGACAAGCCAGAAAAGGCCGTCCGCGTGCGTGAGGCACGGCGCCCAGACGCCGCCGGAGTCGGGGTCGCCGCGCAGGTCGAGCTGCGAGACGCGGCGCAGGGGGCTCGGAAGCCGCTCCCAGTGCACGAGGTCGCGCGACCGGTGCAACTCGACGCCGGGAAACCACTGGAACGTGGAATTGGCGAGGTAGAACCACTCGCCGACGCGGCAGATGGAGGGGTCCGGGTGGAACCCGGGAAGGATCGGATTGGTTGCGTGGATCATGTTTCGCCTCCGGTTCCGGGAACCGCTAGCCGGCGACGGCGCGGATCGACGGCTTCGCGACGCCGAGAATGCCCTGCTTCGCGTAGAAGCCCAAACCGCCCGTCGCGAAGGTCGCGTCTTCGGCTTCGAGCAGCGTCGCGCCGTTCACGCGGAGCGAGAGCTTCGCGCCGTCGGCGCGCGCCTCGAGGTCGACCATTTCGTTCTCGGCGATCGCGTAGGGCGCCTCGGCGAGGATCGTTTCGCCGTAGTCCTGCCGCACGAGCAGCGCGCGCTCCTTCTCGAAGAGGAATGCGTAGTGCCGGCGCATGCCCTGCCAGCGCAGGACGACGCCCGCGCGGTCGGCCGCGTGGACGTTGAAGCGGCAGCGCAGCGTCTGGTCGCCCCACGAGCGGTTGCCGGTGACGTAGACGCAGGGGTCGCCGTCGCTTCCGAAGCGGCGCTGCGGCTCCGGGTCGTCGGAGAAGGCGCCGAGCTGGCGGTCCATGCCGTCGATCCAGCCGTCGATGCGCTTGCTCCAGCGGACCGGAGCCCACTCGTCGCCGTAGTCGAGGGCGACGGAGCCGCGGCAGTCGACGCTTTCGACAAAGAGCTCGCCGCCGCCCGCTTCCGCGGGCGCGCCGAGCTCCAGGCCGAAGTCGAGGATGGCGGCGGAGGGGATGGCCGGATCGTCGAGGGTCCAGCGCAGCTCGAACGGCGCGCCGGCTGCGAGGGCGAGCGGCTCGCTTTGCGAGAGGGTGCCGCCTGCATGGCGCACGAAGGCGCGCAGCGTCGTGCCGGCGGGCAGGTCCTCGCCCGCCCGGCCGCGGACCGTCGCGGTCATCCCGCGGTAGAGCCACGGCGCGTTCGGGGTGGAGTACGACCCCGACTGCCCGGCCGTGACCGAGACCGGCGTGGAGAGGCGGCAGGGACCGGCGAAGCGCACGCGGAGCGCGCGCTTCCCTCCAACGAGCTCAGCGTTTTCCGCGTGAGATTCAAACGCGGCAAGGATCTCCGCCGGCGTATCGATGACGGGGCCCAGCGGCTCCAGTTCTCCGCGCGGGCGGAAGCCCCACGAGCAGAGCCGCAGGTCCATCCCGGCCCCGCGCGCGGTTTCGGCGTCCACGGACGTGTCGCCGACGTAGAGCGCCTCCTCCGGCCGGACGCCGAGCGCCTCGAGCGCCGCCCGCGGCGTGGCGGGGTCCGGCTTCGGCGGACGCCCCGCATTGCCCCCGCGGACGACGTCGAACGCGCCGGGGAAGAACTTCTCCATGAGCGAACGCGCGGCGTCCTCGTCCTTGTTCGTGACGACGCCGAGCTTCACGCCGCGGGCGCGGAGCGCGGCGAGGAGCTCCGGGATGCCGGGATACGGCGCGGAGCCCTCCGCCGCGTGCGCGAGGTAGTGCGCGCGGTAGTCGGCAAGGAGCTCCGCGTAGTCGGGGCGATCCTCGCCGCCCTTCGCGGCACGGGCGATGAGCTTGCGGACGCCGTTGCCGACGAACGCGCGCACCTCCTCGAGCGAGCGCTCCGGCTCGGCGTGCGCGCGCAACACGGCGTTCACCGACGCCGCGAGGCCGGGCAGCGTGTCGAGCAGCGTGCCGTCGAGGTCGAACAGCACCGCCTTCGGCCGCTCGACCATCCAGCCCTGGAGCGAGCCGGGTTGCTCGAAGGAGTGGAGCGCGGCGGGCGGCGGGAGCGCGGGCCATCCCATGACGCGGCGGCCGAGGGCGGCGATGGCGCGGGCGACGCGGAGGCAGTCGGTCACGGAGTCCGTTCCATCGGCGGTCGGGATGATCAAGCGGTCGGCGAAGGGCGTGCGGAAGTCGTAGCGGTCGCAGAGATGGTCGAGCCCCGCGACGAGCGCCGAGACGGTGCCGACGTTCGCGGCATTGCAGTCGGTGTCCCAGCCCGCGGTGTTGACGATGCGCTGCGCCTCGAAGAAGTCGCTTCCGGCGTAGCTCCACGCCATCACCATGACCGCGTGGTTCGGGATCACGTGGCAGTTGCCGCCGTACTTGTCGTAGCCGTACTTCTCGAAGATGCGGTCGTAGGTTTTCCGCCAGTCGCCGTCCTCGCGCGCCCAGCCGCGGACGTCGCGGTGGACCTGCGCGATCAAGGAATCCCGCGGGAGCGTCGCGGCGCCGACGTCGAGGACCTTCTCCATGTCCTTCTCGACGAACGCCGCGGCGACCATGCGCGCGACGACCTTCGCGGCGAGGACCGCCTCGCCGTCGTGCGAGACGCGCGCGGCGCCGTCCGCGAACTTCTCCGCGAGGTCGGGGTCGCCGGGCGCGACCATGCCGAACGCGTCGATGAAGATCTGCGCGCCGATCTGCTCGGATACGATCTTCCCGTTGCGCTTCATCGAACCGGACTCGGGCGACGGGACGCCCTGCTTGAGGCGCATCCACGCGGTGTGCTCGGTGGAGAGCGAGACGCCGCCCCACCAGAGGATCGTGCGGTTCTCGATCAGGTAGTTGCGCCAGGTCTCGCCGAAGAACGACGGCGGGATTCCGCGCGGGTCGCCGGGGAAGTCGGCGAGCGCCTTCACGAACGTGAACGTGCCGGAGATGTCGTCGTCCGCGACGACGAGCGGCTTGCCGACGTCCTCGTTGACGTAGCGGTCAATCGAGCCCCACTTCGGCTCGATGGACCGCTTCCACCAGCCCTCGAAGGGGCGGCCCATGTAGACGCCGATCGTCTTGCCGAGGACGGCGGCGTAGACCTGTTTCTCGTAATCGGCAAGCGGTGCGGTCATGTCGTGTAGTCGGCGTTGATGCTGACGTAGCCGTGCGAGAGGTCGCTCGTGTAGACGGCGTCGGAGAAGCGGCCCATGCCGAGGTCCACGCGCACCGTGAAGGCGCGCTGCTTCATCACGGCGGCGAGGCGGTCGTTCACGGCGGCCGAGGCGATCTTGCCGCGGTCGTAGACGCACACGTCGTCGAAGAAGATGCGGGTCTTGAGCTCCTCGCACTTCGCCCCCGAATTGCCGACCGCGCAGATCACGCGGCCCCAGTTCGGGTCGCCGCCGAAGCACGCGGCCTTGAAGAGCGGCGAGTTCGCGATCGTGCGCGCGGCGGCGTAGGCGTCGGCGGGCGTCGCGGCCTTTTCGACCGCGCAGGTCACGAACTTCGTGGCGCCCTCGCCGTCCATGACGATCTGCTTGGCGAGCGAGAGCGCGACGGCGGAGAGCGCGGCGACGAAGTCGTCCCAGCCCGGCTTGCCGGGCGCGATCGCCGGCAGCTCCGCGGCGCCGTTCGCGAAAAGCGCGCACGTGTCGTTGGTGCTCTGGTCGCCGTCGACCGTCACGCGGTTGAACGACTTCGCGACGGCGGTCTTCAGCGCGCGGCGGAGGTTCGCGGCGGAGACTTTCGCGTCCGTCGTGAGGAAGATGAGCGTCGTGGCGAGGTTCGGGCAGATCATGCCGGAGCCCTTGCACATGCCGCCGACGACGACGCGCCCGCCCGCGAAGGGGAACGACGCGGCGGCCTGCTTGGGCTTCGTGTCGGTCGTCATGATCGCGGCGGCGGCGTCCGCGCCGCCGTCCGGCTTGAGCGCCTTGGCGGCGAGCTCCACGCCCTTGAGGATGCGGTCCATCGCGAGGCGGCGGCCGATCGTCCCGGTCGAGCAGACGAGGATTTCGTCCACGGGAAGCCCGAGCGCCTTGGCGGCGGCCTTGCCGGTGCGGACGGTGTCCGCGTAGCCGGCCTTGCCGGTGCAGGCGTTGGCGCAGCCGACGTTCACGACGGCGGCGCGGGCTCGGCCCTTCGCGGCGAGCGGGCGGTCGTACTGGACCGGCGCGGCGGGGACGTTGTTGGACGTGAACAGCGCGGCGCACGCGGCGGGTCGGTCCGAGCACAGGATCGCCATGTCCGTGCGGTTCGCCTTGAGGCCCGCGGCGACGCCGCTCGCGAGCCAGCCCCGGGCGGACGTGGAGCCGCCCCCTTCGATCCAATGGAGTTTCGTTTTCATGGCAATGAGGATTCTAGCAGACTCGCCGCCCCGATTCCAAGACGTTTTTTGGCCGTCACCGGAGCGGCCGGAAACGAAAGGCGCCCTCCGCGGAAACGGAGAGCGCCGGTTCGGGGGAAAGGGGCGGCTCAGAACTCGTCGGGGCCGTCGTCGTCGCGGAAGCCGCGGCCGCCGCCGAAACGCGGATGTCCGTAGGGACGGGCGGGGCGGTCGAGCTTGGTCCGGTCCATCATGAGATCGAGGACGAGCACGTCCTGGACGCGCGACTCCTTCACGAAAAGGCCGTTGGCGTCGGCCCAGGCGCGGATCTTCGCCACGTCGGTCTCGGCGGGAGCGAAATAGCGCCCGGACACCGTGCGGTCCCCGCCGAACTGCTGGAGCAGCTGCGCGAGAACGCGGCGGGTGGAGCAGTTGCGGATCACCACCCGGGACGGCGGCTCGGCCGGAACGGCGGGAGCGGGCTCGCCGGCGGTCTGCGGGTCGGAGGCGTTGTGGCCGAAAATCGAGCGGATTGCGCTGAAGACGGCCGAACGGGAGGGGTCGGGGGATTCGCCCGCCGGAACGGGGCCGGGGGTCGTGTTGTCGTTTTCGTTCATGATGGTGCTCTGATAGCGGATGAAACGCCGGGACTTTGCGACCCGGCGGGAAACGAGTCTAAACGAATCGCCGACGGATTGCAAGCGCCCTTGCGGAGCCGCACCGCGCGGTGGTATGATTCCGCCCCATGCGCGACGAAACTTCCGCCCCCGCCCGCCCCGCCACGCCGCGCCCGCCGTTCGGGCGCATGGCGGCGTTCTTCGTTCCTCTCGCGCTGCAGTCCGCCTCGCAGAGCCTCTCGTTCCTGCTCGTCGCGAGCATCGTCGCGCACGGTCACCTGCAGGAGCAGGAGCTCGCAGCGTACGCGCAGGGGCAGTCGATCATCTGGATTCTCGGCTCCATCGGCGGCGGCCTCATCACGACCTGCATGGTCTTCGGGCGCAGCCGCACCGGCATGGCGAACTACCTCCGGCTCAACGTCCGCCTCATGGTCGCCGCGATCGCGCTGGAGCTGCTCTGCTGCGTGCCGCCGCTCGACGGCGTCGTCTTCGGCGGCCTGCTCGGACTCGTCGGCGAGAAGGCCTGGATCGCGCGCCGGACGCTGCTGTTCTGCATCCCGATGCAGGCGACGTTCTTCCTGCGCAACCCCTACCTGGCGCAGCTCCTCGTCGAGAAACGCAGCGGCGCCGCGAACCTCGCCACGCTCGCGCGCGTCGGCCTCGCCCTCGTGCTCGCCCCCGCGATGGTCCGACTCGGCCTCGTCGGCCACGCATGGGGCGCCGTCGCGATCACGCTGCCGCTCCTGGCGGAAACGTGGCTCACGCGCCGCTTCGCGCTCCCCGGCATGCGGGCCCTCGTCGACGCGCCGGGCGCGGAGACGGCCTCCGTCGGCGAGCAGTTCCGCTTCACGATGCCGCTCTCCTTCGGCGGCGTGATGATCTCCGCGACGATGCTCGGGACGGCCTACTTCCTCGGCCACGCCCCGGACGCCGACGCCGCGCTTCCGGTCCACTACGTCGTGACGGGACTCTTCAACCCCGTCTCGTTCGCGGCGCTGCGGATGCAGTCCGTGACGATCGCCTTCCCGCCCGGCGAGGACGGCGTGGACCGCCGCGCGCCCGGCGCGTTCGCCGCGATGGTCGGCGGCGCGCTGTGCCTGCTTCTCCTCCTGCCGCAGATACCCGCCCTCGCGCGCCTCTATTTCGTCCAAGTCCAGAACCTGCCGCCGGAACTCGTCGGCTATGCGCGCACCGCGCTCGCCATCGCCGCGCCGATTCCGCTGCTGCAGGCGCTCAAGGGACACGGCGAGGGCCTCGCGGCGCTGCGCCGCCGCCCGAACGCGATCCTCACCGACCAGGCCGTCTACGCGGCGGTCTACGTGGGCGTGCTCTCGACCGTGACGAGCGGCCGGCTCCTCCCCGGTCCGCTGACGGGAGTCCTGGGCATCACGCTCGCGATCGCGGCCTCGCTCGCCGCGCTGCGCGTCGCGCTTGTCGCCAACGACTACGAACGCCGCCTCGCCGACGGCCACTTCGGCACCGGCGCCCTCCGCGCCCGCCGCTGATTCCCTTTCCTCTCACCTCTCACCTCTCACCTCTCACCTCTCACCTCTCACCTCTCACCTTTCATCGCCATGCGCTTCCGCCAGGTCCATCTCGATTTCCACACGTCGCCCGACATCGACGGCATCGGGGCCAAGTTCGACAAGAAGCAGTTCCAGGACGCGCTGCGCCTGGGGCACGTCGACTCGATCACTCTCTTCTCGAAGTGCCACCACGGCTGGTCCTACCATCCGACGCAGGTCGGGCGGATGCACCCGCACCTCGCGTTCGACCTCCTGCGCGCGCAAGTGGACGCCGCGAAGGAGATCGGCGTCGCGACGCCGGTCTACCTCTCCGCCGGCATCGACAACGTCGCGTCGCACGAGCACCCCGAGTGGCGCGCGATGAACGACAAGGGCCAGTACCTGGGCTGGGTCGCCGAGCCCGCGAAGCCCGGCTTCCACGCGATGTGCTTCCGCTCGCCCTACCTGGACTACCTCTGCGACCAGATCCGCGAGGCATGCCGGCTCTTCCCGGACGCGGACGGCATCTTCCTCGACATCGTCGGCAAGAAGCCCTGCTGCTGCGAATGGTGCCAGCGCTGGATGCGCGAGAACGGGCTGCGGCTGGACCGGCCCGAGGACATCGACCGCGCCGCGGTCGAGACGCTGCGCCTCTACTACGAGCGCACCACCGCCGCCGCGCGCGAGCTCGACCCGTCGATGCGCGTCTTCCACAACGGAGGCAACGTCGGCCCGAAGTTCCGCGCGAACGGCTTCCTGCCGTTCTTCTCGCACCTCGAGCTCGAGTCGCTCCCGACCGGCGGCTGGGGCTACGACCACTTCCCGCTCAGCGCGAAGTACGTCGCGGGGCTCGGCCTGGACTACCTCGGCATGACGGGCAAGTTCCACCAGAGCTGGGGCGAGTTCGGCGGATTCAAGCACCCGAACGCGCTGCGCTACGAGTGCGCCGCGATGCTCGCGTGGGGCGCGAAGTGCTCCGTCGGCGACCAGTGCCACCCCTCGGGCGAGATGGACCCCGGCACCTACGCGCTGATCGGCCAAGCCTACGAAGAAGTGGAGTCGAAGGAGCCGTGGTGCGACGGCGTCCGCAACGTCGCCGACGTCGGCGTCCTGATGGAATGCGGCACGCGCGCCTCCGACGCGGACCGTCCCACGCCCGCCGACACGGGTGCGGGGCGGATGCTGCTCGAGTCGCACATCCTCTTCGACATGCTCGACGCGGAGAGCGACTTCGCGCCCTACCGCGCGCTCGTGCTGCCGGACGCGATCCGCGTCGACGACGCGCTGAAGGCGAAACTCGACGCCTACCTCGCCGGCGGCGGCAAGCTCTTCCTCACCGGCGCGTCGGGCCTCGACGCCGGACGCAAGAACTTCCTCTTCGACGTCGGCGCGACGACGGAGGGCGTCTCGCCCTTCGGCCCGGATTTCGTCCTCCCGCGCGAAGACCTGCGCCCGGACTTCATCTCGACGCCGATGGTGATGCATCCCTCCGACTGGATTCCGGGCGGCGGCAACTCGCAACGCGTGGCGGTGACGGACGGCACGTCGCTCGGCGACGTCTACGACCCCTACTTCAACCGGACGTGGGAGCACTTCTGCTCGCACCAGCACACGCCGAACCGCCCGGAGAAAAGCGGTTTCGCGTGCGGCGTGCGGAAGGGGAACGTCGCGTACCTGGCGCATCCCGTCTTCACGCTCTACGCGCGCGGCGGCATGGTCGCCGTGCGCGACTACGCGACGAAGGCGTTGCGCGACCTCCTGGGCGAGCCGACCGTCGAAGTCGAGGGGCTGCCCTCGACCGGGCGCGTCACGCTGCAGAACCAGCCCGCGAAGAAGCGTACGGTGCTGCACCTGCTCTACGCGCCGACCGTCAAGCGCGGCGGCATCTGGGACAAGGACGTCGAGGTCGTGGAGGATCTCGTTCCGCTCCGCGGCGTCCGGGTGCGCGTGCGCCCCGGCGCGCCCGTCTCCGCCGTCCGGCTCGTCCCGGAGGGGACTCCCCTGCCCTTCGAGGCCGCCTCCGACGGCGCCGTCCGGTTCGAGGTCCCGGAGCTGCTCTGCCACCGGATGGTCGAGCTCGCGTAATCGTTGCCACGTGCGCGAGGATGTGGTAGAATGGCGCCCGTTCCGACACCCCGCCACGAGCCATGATCGTCCGAGAGCCCGTCCCCCGCGAAAAGCCGCAAAGCGCCGTCCAGCGCCTCGGCCAGGCCACGCTCGCCTGCGTCGGCGAGATCGGCCGCGCGGCGATGATCTGCGTGGGAGCCGTCGCCGCGATGCGCCACGCGCTCGGCAGGCGCTCGCGCGGCGAGATCGTGCGCCAGCTCTGGCAGTGCGCCATCAAGAGCATCCCGGTCGTGTCGGTCGTCGCGTTCTTCATCGGCATGATCCTCGCGCTGCAGATCGGCATCGAGCTGCGCGTCTACAACCAGGAGTCGCTCACCGGTTCGGCCGTCATGGCGTCGATGCTGCGCGAAATGGGGCCGTTCATGGCGGGCCTCGTGCTCGCGGCGAGCGTCGGCGCGGCGATGGCCGCGCAGGTCGGCACGATGATGGTCAACGAGGAGATCGCGGCCCTCGAGATCATGGACATCGACCCGTTGCGCTTCCTCGTGATGCCGCGGATGGCCGCGATGGCGCTCACGGTGCCGATGATGTCGTTCTACACGTGCGCGCTGGGCGTGCTCGGCGGCGCGGTGGTGAGCCACACGCAGCTGGCGGTCCCGTGGGCGACCTACTTCCAGAACGCGATGGACTTCGCGAGCATGAAGGCGCTGTGGGTCGGCCTGTTCAAGGCGTTCGTGTTCGGGTTCGTCATCGTGACCGTCTCGTGCTACGAGGGCTTCCGCACCTCGCAGGGCGCGGTCGGCGTCGGCCGCGCGACGCGCCAGAGCGTCGTCACGAACTTCCTTCTCATCCTCATCGTCGGGTACTTCGTGACCCGCCTGTTCTACTAGGAGGCACGCGATGATCCGGTTCGAGAACGTCACCAAGGTGTTCGGGACGCGCAAGGTCCTCGACGACGTGTCCTACGAGATCGAGAAGGGGGAGATCTTCACGATCGTCGGCCCCTCCGGCACCGGCAAGAGCGTCTCGCTCAAGCACATGATCCGGCTCCTCACGCCGACGTCCGGCCGCGTCTGGGTCGGGGACGACTGCGTGAGCGAGGCGACGGGGCGCGACCTCTCGCGCATCCGCTCGCGCTTCGGCTACCTCTTCCAGAGCGGCGCGCTGCTGGCGTGGATGGACGTCTACGACAACATCGCGCTGCCGCTGCGCGAGAAGACGCGCATGACCGAGGGCGAGATCGAGCGCCGCGTGATGGACGCGCTCGAGAAGGTCGGGCTCGAGAAGGACGGCGCCAAGTTCCCGTCGGACCTCTCCGGCGGCATGCAGAAACGCGCCGGCCTCGCGCGCGCCATCGTGACCGAGCCGGAGATCGTCCTCTACGACGAGCCGACGAGCGGCCTCGACCCCGTCACCTCGCGCCGCATCGACGAGCTGATCGCGGACCTCGCGGGCCGGCTCGGCATCACGTCGGTCGTCGTCACGCACGACCTGCACAGCGCGCTCTCGATCTCCTCGCGCATCGCCATGCTCGGCGGCGGCAAGGTCCTCTCGATCCAGCCGCCCGCCGACTTCATCCATTCCGAAATCCCCCAGGCGCGCGCCTTCCTAGACGCGCAATACATCACGCGCCGCGGCGCGTGGGAAACGACAACAGGAGCCTAGCCATGTCCGACCAGAAGAAAAACCGCGAACTCGGCACCGAACTGGCCGTCGGCGCGTTCGTCGCGGCCGTCTTCATCGGCCTCGCGGTGTTCACGATCGTGATCTCCGGCAAGAACCTCTTCCGCGACAACGTCTTCGAGATCGAGACGGTGCTGCCGGACGCGATGGGCCTGCGCCGCAACGACCCCGTCATCGCGCGCGGCACCACCGTCGGCGCCGTGACGGACGTGCGCTACCGCGAGGACGGCGTCCACGTCAAGGCCCAGCTCGAGGCGCCCGTCGTGTTCCACGAGGGCTACGACGTCACGGTCGTCTCCACGTCGATTCTCGGCGGCCGGCAGCTCGTCCTCCGGGAGGGCGACGCCGACGCCCCCGTCGTGAAGGACGTGATGAACCTGGTCGGCTCCAAGCCCGCGGACCTCTTCGAGGACGCCACGGCGGCGGTCGGCAAGATCCGCGAGTTCGCCGAAAACGGCGCGCTGGACGACCTGCGCGAGTTCATCGCGGACCTGCGCACGGTCGGCGAGAACCTCGCGAGCGGCGAAGGCACGCTCGGCCACCTGCTCTCGCGCGACGACACGCTCTACACCAACCTCAACGCCGCGATCGAGAACATCAAGCTCGTGACCGACCGCCTCGAGCAGGGCCAGAGCTCGCTCGGCAAACTCCTCGCCGAAGACTCGGAGGCCTACGACAACCTCAACGACACGCTCGCCAACCTCAAGAAAATCTCCGACCGGCTCGAGGCCGGCGAAGGAACCCTCGGCAAACTGCTCTCGTCCGACGACCAGCTCTACAAGGACCTCTCCGCCGCCGTCGCGGACGCCAAGGACGCGATCGCGGACCTCAAGTCGATCGCCGACCGCCTCGAGAAGGGCGAGGGCACCGTCGGCAAGCTCCTCTCGTCCGACACCGAGGTCTACGACAACCTCAACGGCCTGCTCGTGGACGGCCGCGAGATGCTCGACGACCTGCGCGAGGCGAACACGCTCTCGACCTTCACGTCGCTGCTCTTCAGCGGCTTCTAGCCGCCCGCCCGCCGCGCGCCGCGGCGGCTCCAAGCGGTTGAAAGCCGCGGCGCGTTCCGGTAGAATGGACGCCGCATGACCGATTTCCGTCCCGCCGACCCGGCGCGCGACGCCTGCCTGTTTCTGCTCGCGTCCTTCGCCGAACCGCTCTGCCACTCGTTCCTCGAACGCGCGGTACGGCATCTCGGTCCCGACACGCTCCGCACCGACCCGGGCCGCGTGGACGCCGCCCTCGCGTCGCTCGTGCTGCAGGGCCTGGTCGAACGCGAGGCCGGACGCGGCCGCGGCGCCCGGACGCTCTTTTCGTTCGCCCGCGGCGTC
>CADBEF010000072.1 GCA_902793555.1 uncultured bacterium
CAGTCGCCCTGCCTCCTCGTGCCGTCGGCGCATTCGCATTCGAGCTGCGCGCGGAAGCGCTGGCGGCCCGTGTCGCGGCGCCCGAGCGGCGTGCGGCCGCCGTTGACGTCGAAGGCGAGGACCGCCGTGGCGGGGTCCTCGGGAAGCGGAACGGCGCGCACGGGCGAGAGCCTCCCGAGGCCCCAGTCCTCGGTCCTGTCGTCGACGGCGAGCTCGATGCCGCCGTCGCGGCGGATCGCCTCGACGCCGTGCGAGCCCTTCGCGAGCAGGCGGCGCAGGGCGAGCGGGCTCTCTTCGGGCCCGCCGTCCGCAAGAATGCGAACGCACGAAACCGAAACCGCCGATGCGGTGTCTTCGGGGCGCTTGTCCTGCAGCTGCAGCGAGAATTCGCGGAAGGGCGCGTGGAGGCCGTCCGCCGCGAGGTCGAGCGGGAACGAGACGCGCCATGTGCGGAACAGGAGGTCCGTTTCGCGGACGAACGAATCGAGCGGCACGTAGCCGCCGCTCTTTCCGATCCGGATCTGCAGCGGCGGGAGCGGGCGCAAATCGGGGGCGGTGAGGAGGAACTCGAGGTCCGCGCGGGAGGTGGAATCGGGAACCTCGATGGGTTGAGGATACTGGAGCGCGCAACCGGCCCACGGGCGGGAATCGGCGAAGGAAATGAACTCCGCGGACTCCGCGGGCGCCGCCTGCGCATCGCCCCAGGGTTTGAGCTTCGGCCTGCCGGAGACGGGAACGGACTGCAGGTCTCCGCGTGCGAGTTCGGCGGTGATCGCTTCGACGATGGGCGCGGTCTTGGTGTTCGCGCTTTCGATGTCGATCGTGGCGATGGTCTTTTCGGGGAAGGGGTTCTCCCAGCGCCAGACGTGGAAGCCGCGGCTCTTCGCGTTGAGCCAGCCGGGCTTGCACGGCATCGCGTCGCGCCCGCCCGGTACGGGACCGTGCATCCACCAGTCGTCGAACTCGACGTAGCCGCGCATCGGGAGCGCGAGCGAGGTGCCGTCGGCGTAGCGCACGACGTAGCGGAACGCCTCCCTGAGCCGCGCATCGGGAGCGCGAGCGAGGTGCCGTCGGCGTAGCGCACGACGTAGCGGAACGCCTCCCTGCCGGGCTCGAGGAACGCCCCCGCGTGCAGGAACCAGAGCGCCTCGGCGCGGACGTCGGCGCGGATGCCGCGCACGGCCTCCGGGAGCCACGGCTGGCGCGTGGAGCGCAGCACGACCGCCGCGCGCTCGCCGTTCTGGTCCGGGCGGATGAAGTCGAACGGGACGCCGTTGCAGTCCGTGACGCCCCACGGCGCGTTCTCCATGCAGTTCTCGCCCTGGTCGGTCCAGCCGCCCTGGCCGTCGTCCGCGACCTTGTCGCCGTAGGGGACGGTCGCGGCGTCGCGCAGGTCGAGGAACTTGACGCGTGCGGGATCGACCGAGAAGGCCTTGGCGCGTGCGCGGGAGGCGGTGGTGTGCGCCGCGAGCCAGGAAGCGGCGTGCGCGGCGACTTCGGAATAGGGCTCGATGGGCAATGATGAATGATAAATGATGAATGATGAATGCGCGGCTTCGTCGCCGGTCTCCGCGGACGGCTCGCTCGGAGAGCTCGCCCCACCACTCACCTCTGCGTTCTCTGCGTGAGATTTCGACTCTGCGCTCTCTGCGCTCTCTGCGTGATATTTCGACTCTGCGCTCTCTGCGCTCTCTGCGTGAGATTTCGACTCCGCGGTCTCTGCGCTCTCTGCGCGAGATTTCGACTCTGCGCTCTCTGCGTGAGTTTTTCCCTGCGTGTCCCAGGCCGACGCGCCTTCGTTCCAGCCGCGGGGGGCGGTGGCGAGGGCGGCTTCCAGCGCGCCTTGCGTGGGCGCGCCGCGTAGGACCACAGGCACGTTCGGTTTGAGGAGGAGCAGGACCGCGCCGTCTTTGTCCGGGTCGAGGATCACGCGGCGCGAGACGTCGGCGAGGGCCGGCGCCAGGAAGAAGCTGTGAGGGAAGAATCGGACGGCGCGCGGCGCGAGGCCGCGGTTCTCGACGACGAAGCCGACGGCGCCGCCCGCCCCGCGCGCGGCGTGGACCTCGATGTCGGGGACGGGTTCGCCCGTGGCGGGGTTGACCGTCCCGCACGTCGGGAAGATCGAATTGTCGACAAGCGCGGAGAGGAGGAGCCCTTCGCCGACCGCGTCCGCGAACCGGGCGCCGACGTAAATGACGGCGCCGTGTCCGACGCGCCTCTCGGCAATGGCGGGATGGTTGTCGGAGAAGTCGGCGAGCGTCCTCCAGCCGCCGCCGAACGAAATCTCGCGGTAGGGCGCGGCCTCGTAGGTCCGCATCGGGCGGGGTGTCGGCCGCACGGGCGCGAAGCGGAACGTCCGCGGCTCGCCGCCGAGCTCCTCGCCGAGCGCGATGCCGGGGAAGTCCGAGGGCGACGGGCGCGCGTATTCGTCGAACTCCATCGCTTCGCCGACGAGGATCAGCGTGCCGCCGCGCTCGACCCAGTCCCGGAGGATGCCCCGCGTGGCGGGGTAGGTGGCGGCGACGCCGGCGGCGACGAGGACCTTGTAGCGGTCGAGGCGGCCTTCGGGGAGCTGCTCCTCGAAGATCGCGTCGACGGGGACGTGTGCGCCGACGGCAAGCGCGAGCGCGGCTTCGCGCTCGAAGGCGTGGCAGCGCAGTCCGGCCGCCTCGGCGAGGCGCGCGGTGGGGAGCGAGGAGAGGACGGCGACGCGCCTCGCGGGCGGGATGCCGCGGCCGCGCGGGCCGAAGAGGTCCTGCACGGCGGCGATGTCGCGCTTGCCGTCCATCAGGCCCGCGAGCGCCCCGGGCGGCGTGCCGGCGGGGTTGAGGCCGAGCCACGGGTAGCGTTCGAAGAGGCGCGCGAGGCCCTCCTCGTTGCGGGGATTCACTTCGGAGAGCCGGCGCTCCCACTTGAAGTAGTAGGTGGCGTCGAGCCCCATCGCGAAGTGGCGCACGAGCTTGCCGCGGTGGCTCGCGCGCGAGTTGCGGAAGTAGGTCTCGCCGTCCACGAGCGGCTTGCCGTCGGCGAGCGCGAGCAGGCGCAGGTTCTCCCAGAGGTCGTCGCCACCGGTCTGGGTCATCACGACCTGGCAGTGCTTCTCCGCGCCAAGGACGCGGTCGAGGTCGGCGGAGCGGGCGAGCGGCTGGAAGCAGAAGCGGGCGTCCGGATCGACTTCGCGGATCGTCTCGATCCCGAGCTTCACGCCGCCCTCGAACGCCGCCTCGCGGAACTTGAGCCACTCGACGCCGAGCCCGACGCTTACGCCCGTTCGTTCGAACGCGGCGGCGGCCTCGAACGAGCCGAACGACGAACCCCACGCCGCGTCCATCGCGGCGGGATCGCCGCCGAACTTCTCCGAGAGGAACGCCGCGAACGCCTCGCGCGCGCCGGACGAGCGGTCGTCGTAGCGCGGCTCGTTGAAGAGCTCGTAGGCGAAGGGGCGCGCGCCGTGCGCGCGGAGCTCCTCCGCGCCGGTGCGCCAGAACGTGCGCCAAACGTCGCGGCCCTCGTCCGTGACGAGGCTGTAGCTGATGAAGTGGCAGGAGCCGTGAGGATCGTCCACGAACGCGCGCGCCGGCGGGCCGCGGCGCTTGTCGAAGGGCAGGCCGCCGTGCGACCACGTGGCCGCGGTGAAGTCGAGGATGCACGGCAGACCGCTGTGCCAGAAGTTCGTGGCGAAGTCCCAGTCGACCAGGCGGCCGGCGCGCTTGAAGCCGGGCTCGGGGCGGTATTTGCGCATCCACGACGTGGAGACCTCGCCGCCGGCGGCGTCGAAGCCGAGGCGCTGCAGGTAGTCGCGGGTCGGAGGCGACTCGTAGATCCAGGCGTCCTCCGGCGCGTAGCCGGGGCCGGGCTCGAGCCCGGTCTTGTCGGAGAACGCGAGGTAGTAGAGCGTGCCGAGCAGAAAGCGCGGCTTTCCGTCGACGAGGAACCTGCCGTCCGGACCGATCTCGAAGCGAGCCCCCTCGGGCATCCGGAGCGCGGGCTCCAAGTCCCCGACGTTCGGAAAGAGCGGCGGCGTTGCGCCCGCCGCGAGGAGCGCGGAAGCGGCCGCGGCAAGGAGTGCCGTAAGGGGACGTTGCATGACCGGAAATACTATCGGCTCCCGTGTCGTCCGTCAACGGTTGGCTCCGCCTCCGCTAGGCGTGGCGAACGGTTCGCCCGCGACGGACGCGGCCGGGTCGGGCGACACCGCGAACGCGGCCCGACGCCTTGGCGGGGATTCCGGCGGCGGCGCGGATCATCTCCATCGTCGCGACGCGGCGGCGCGCCTGCGCAAGGTCGATCGTCGGGGCGGCGCCTTCGGTGACCACGCGGTGGAGGTTCTCGTAGAACTCCTGCGTCGGGCCGGGGGGCGGCGGGGCGCCGGCGCCGAGGTTCGCGGTCTCGTCCGCGGCGTCCCAGGAGCCGGTCTGCCACTCCAGCGGCTCGCCGTTGTAGCTGCGGTCGGGCGTCGAATGCAGGTCGAGCGGGCGGGGCGGCATCTTGTCGAAGTCGACCCACTTCCATTCCAGGTGCTTGTCGGAGCCGTGGAGGCCGCCGCGCGTGCCGCAGACGGTCCAGCGCTCCTGGCCATAGGCCCAGACGTTGGCGAGCTCGACCTCGACGGTCGGATGGCCGGCGCCCTGGAGGATGAACTTGAGGTCGTCCTCGGCGTCGCCGCTGCGCAGGTAGCCGCCGGCCTCGGCCCAGACCTTGTCGGGGAGGACGTCGCCGAAGAGCGTGACGGCGTGGTCGACGACGTGCGGGCCGTTGTTGTTGAGGTTGCCGCCGGCCATCGAGCGCGCGGTCTGCCAGTCCCAGCGGCGGCCGAAGCCGTGCCAGCACAGGCGGATGCGGAAGACGTCGCCGATGACGCCCGACTCGCAGATCTCCTTCACCTTGAGGAAGTCCTTCTCGAGGTGGCGCTGCTGGAACGGGACGAGCACGCGGCCGGCCGCCTTCGCGGCGGCGGCCATCGCATCGACGTCCGCGACGGTGAGGCCGAACGGCTTCTCGCAGAGCACGTGCTTGCCGGCGCGCAGGGCCATCTCGGCGTACTTGGCGTGCGTCGGGTTGTAGGTCGAGACGACGACGAGGTCGAGGTCGGGGTCGGCGATCAGGCTCTCCGCGTCCGGGTAGGCCCGGCAGCCGAGCTCGGCCGCGCTTTGCGCGACGCGTTCGGGAATCAGGTCGGCGACCGCCTCGATCTTGAAAAGCCCGGGGGCGGTGCGGAGGTAGGAAGCGTGGATGCCCCAGCCGCTGCGGCCGAGGCCGGCGATGCCGACGCGAAGGGGGGTGCTCATGGCGTTTGTCGTGTTTGCGTGTCGATGGGGAAAGTCTAGACCTGCGGCGGGGTCCGTGTCAAATCCCGGTTGCACCGTCAGGGCTTGCGGGCGACGGCGGGGTTTGGTAGACTGCGGGACATGAACGACGCGACCGAATACCACGTGTTTTCCAAGATGTTCCAGCCGCCCGTCGCGCGGGGGCCGGAGGAGCTCTGCGACCTGCTCGCCGCCGCCGGGTGCGACGGCGTGCAGTGGACGGTCCGCCCCGGCGGGCACGTCGAGCCGGAGCGGGCGCGGGAGGACCTCCCGCGCTTCGTCGCGGCCGCCGCGTCGCGCGGGCTGCGCTGCCGCTCGATCTGCACCGCGATCGGCGACGGCTCCTCGCGCGCGGACGAGGAGCTGCTGCGCGTCGCGGCGGACTGCGGCGTGGAGCTCTTCCGTCCCGCCTACCAGCTCTACGGCGAGCCGCACGAGACGGCGGCCACGGCGCTGGAGCGCTTCCGCCGCGCGTTCGCCTCGCTCGCCGCGCTCGGCGCGAGGACGGGCGTGAAGGCCGCCTACCAGAACCATTCGCCGTGGTGGGGGCCGCGCGTGTTCGGGTCCGTCGTGTGGGACCTTTGGGAGGTCCTGCGCGACCTGGACCCCGCCACGGTCGGGCTCGAGTTCGACCCGATGTACGCCGTCTTCCAGACCGGACAGGCGTGGCGCCACGCGTTCCCGCTCGTCGCGCCGTGGATCGCCGCGCTCGACCTCAAGGACTTCCGCCACGCCCCCTCGCGCACGCCCGGCCGGCCCTTCGAGATCGAAATGGTCGCGGGCGGGACGGGGGAGGTCCCCTGGGACGAGCTTCGCGCGCTCGTCGACGCCTGCGGCGTCCGCGTCCCGCGCATCCTGCACTTCGAGTGGCCGTTCGACCGCGCCGACCCGCTCCCGGACGTCCGCCGGGAGCTGGCCTTTTTCCGCCGCGCCGTCGGGTGACTTGAGGAGAACGACATGGACGACCTGATTCCGAACATTCTGCGCGAGGGCGGCTCGAGGGAGCGCGTCCGGATGGGCTTCATCGGCGTGGGCAACCGCGGGACGCAGCTGCTACACCTGTTCCTGCGCAATCCCACCGTGGAGGTGGCGGCGCTATGCGACGTCTACGAGCCCTTCCTGCGGCGCGACGAGTCGGCCTACGATCCGCGCTTCCTCGAATGGGGGCTCAAGGGGCGCGTGCCGTCGTTCCACGGGCCGGACGGCGCGCTCCTGCCGTCCGAGGCCGCGATCGCGGCCCGCGTCGCGGCGGGGACGTGCCGGCTCTACGGGGATTGGCGCGCGCTGCTCGCCGATCCGAACGTCGACGCGGTCTGCATCGCGACGCCGGACCACTGGCACGCGATCATGACGGTCGCCGCGATCCGCGCCGGCAAGGACGTCTACTGCGAGAAGCCGCTCACGGCGGCGGTGTTCGAGGGGCGCGCGATGATCGAGGCGCAGAAGGCCTCGCGGCAGATCGTCGCGGTGGGCCTCAACCGCCGCGGGTGCGTTCCCTACCAGCGCCTCAAGAAGGAGCTCGATTCCGGCAAGTACGGCACGGTCCGCCTCGGCCGCGCGGCGCGCACGAGCAACCTCTTTCCGAACGGCATCGGCGCGTGTCCGCCGGGCGAGCCGCCGAAGGGCCTCGACTGGGACGCGTGGCTCGGACCGCGCGCGGCGCGGCCCTACCGGTTCACGACGGCGCCCTACTTCTTCCGCTGGCATCCGGACTTCTCCAGCCAGGTCGGCAACTGGGGCGTTCACTACCTCGACGCGATGCGCTGGATGATGGACGAGAAGTGGCCGTGCGCCGTGACCGCCGTCGGCGGCAAGTACTTCACGCCCGGCTCGGACGCGGAGATCCCGGACACGATGACGTGCCTCTACGAGTTCGCGAGCGGGAAGATGCTCGAGTTCAACGTCTTCGAGGGCTCCTTCGCGCGGCCGATCCCCGAGGGCGGCGTGCGCGCCGAGCTGGAGCTCTCGTCCGGCGACGCGCAGATCCTCGCCTCGCAGAGCGGCTACGAGATCAACCCAGTCCCGAACCGCGAGTTCGGCAACCCGTCCGGGCCCGCGTTCGAGCCGGTGCGGTTCGTCCACGAGCCGGCGCTGCGCGACGGCGGCGAGGCGGCGAGCTGCACCTGCCCGGTGATCGACGACTTCGTCGCGCACTGCCTCGACCGCGACCCGGCCGTGCTCTGCCCGCTCGAGGAGGGGCACCGCTCGACGCTCTTCTCGCACCTCGCGAACATCGCGTGGAAACTCGGCCGGCGCCTCGAATGGGATGGCGAGGCCGAGCGCTTCGTCGGTTGCGACGAGGCGAACGCGATGCTGCGCTACGACTACCGTCCGGGCTACGCCCTCTGACCCCGCGCCATGGAAACCGGTTCCGACGGCTCTTCCTGGTCCTTCCGCAACGCCCCGCTCGCGCCCGACGCGGCGGAGGGCCGCGCGGAGGCGGACGGCTCGCTGCTCCTGGCGCTGCCCTCGCGGCGCGCCTGCGCGTGGTGGGAGCGCGAGCTTCCGCTCCCGCCGGGCGGCGGCGTCCGCTTCCGCGCCGAGGCGCGCGTCGAGCTCGCGCCGGAGGAGTCCGGCGTCTGGAACGATCTGGCGATGCTCGTCACGTGGTACGATCCGGCGCATGGCGCGCGCCGGGGCGTCCCGTTCCTGCGGCGGGACTTCGTGCGCTGCGCGGACGAGGGGGCGACGCGCGTCTTCGACGAGACCTTCGCCGTTCCGGAGGGGTGCCGCGCCGTTCGCGTCGAGATCGTCGCCAAGTGGCACCGGATGCGCGTCGCGATCCGCGGCTTCGCGGCCGAGCCGGCCGAACCGCCGCCCGCGCGCGTGGTGCGCTGCGTCGTCGCCAACCCGCACGAGCGCAAGGCGACCGGCTGGCGCGACGAGGGCACCGCCGCCGCGGACGCGGGCTGGGACGACCCCGCCGCCGTCGTCGCGGAGCGCCTCGGGCGGATGGAGGCGTGCCTCGACCGCATCGCCGCGGAGCTGCCGCATCCCGACCTCGTCCTCTTCTCCGAACTCTTCGCGGACACCGGCTCGCCCTGTCCGGAGCGCACCGCGGAGCGCGTTCCGGGCGGGCCATCCTTCGCGCTCGCCTCGCGCTGGGCGGCGGCGCACCGCTGCCACGTCGCGATGAACGTGCGCGAGCGCACCGACGCCGGGACGTTCCACAACACGACCTTCGTCGCGGACCGCGCGGGGCGCCTCGCGGGCGTCTACCGCAAGGTCACGCTCACGAGCGGCGAATACCAGTCCGGGATCCTCCCCGGCGACGACTTCGGCGTGCTCGACCTCGACTTCGGGCGCGTCGGCTGCCTCACGTGCTGGGACAACTGGTTCTCCGAGACGGCGAAATACCTGCGCCGCAAGGGCGCGGAGCTGCTGCTCTTCCCGCTCGCGGGCGGCGCGGAGGACCACTTCGAGCTTTCGTTCCCCGCGCGGTCGGTCGACACGGCGCTGCCGGCGCTCGTCGCCACGCGGCAGGGGCACCTGCCGAGCGGGATTCTCGGGCGCGACGGCCGCTGGCTGGCGCGGACCTTCGAGGACGGCGGCTACGCGTGGGCGGACGTCGACCTCGCGGCGCGCGCCCGCACCTGGTGGCTCTCCGTCGGACCCGGCGAAGGCGACCCCTACGAGCTCTACCTCGACGAGTCCCGTCCCGAGCTCTACGCCCGGCAGGACCTGCGCGCGCCGCGGGGCTGAGGGCCGGGCGCGGCGGTCAGGCCATCCGCTTGTCGGCGAAGTCGAGGTAGGCGGCCCAGTCGCGCTCCGTGAGCGCGTGCGAGCCGGCGCGGAGGTGGTAGGAGATCCAGCCCTCCTGCAGCGGCGGGGCGTCCGGCGCCGGGAAGGCGTCCCCGACGAGCCCGCGGCGGCCGAAGAGCTCCCACGCCGGGGAGGCGAGGCGCGCGGTGCAGAACTCGCCCCACGGGCCGGCCCAGGCGTCCTCGCTCGCGGAGCCGATGCAGACGGGGCGCGGCGCGCAGAGCGCGACGAGCATGTGCTGGTCCCACGGCGTCTCGCGGTCGCGGTTGACCCACGCCGTGTAGTCGCGGCAGTACCAGAACTGGTTCGTGCGAACGGAGTGCATGATCTGCTCGGAGCCGGGCAGGTCGACGTGGTGCAGCTTGGCGCCGCCGGTGCCGGAGTCGTTCGAGACGACCATCGCGAAGCGTTCGTCGAGCGCGCCGGCGAGGAGCGCGGTCTTGCCGCCGCGCGAATGCCCGATCACGGCGACGCGCGAGGCGTCGAAGAGCGCGGGCTCCGTCGCGATCCAGTCGAGGATCCGGCTCGCGCCCCAGGCCCAGACGGAGAGGCAGCCCCATTCGTCGCGCGGCCGGTAGAGGCGCTCCACCTCGCAGAAGGCGGCGAACGCGCCGCGCGTGTTGCCGTGCCACATGTCGGGCGTCACGTCGTGGATGTCGAAGCCGATCGCCGCGTAGCCGCGCCGCAGGAGCGTCTCGACCGCCCAGACCGACGCATTGGTGCGCAGCGGCCCGACGTATTCCTCGAGCGGATGCAGCGCGATGAAGACGAACGCGGGGACGGGCCCGGCCGAGCGCGGGACGTAGGCGGTGAACGGGAACGACCCGGCGCCGTATTCCCCGCCGTAGTCGCAGCGCATGCGGCGGCGGAAGGCCGCGCCGCCGAGGACCGGGGCGTCGTCCTCCTCGAGCGAGCGGGGATCGTGGGGGATCTGGGCGAAGCAAAGCTGCGGCGGGCGCTCGACGGGGCGGAGGCCGTAGCACTGCCGCTCGAGCAGGTCGCGCAGCTCGGCGCGGCGCGAGGCGATCCAGGTTTCGCGGGTCTCGTCCGGGCGCAGCAGCGCGGGGACGTCGCGGGGTTCGGGGAAGCGGTTCATGCGGGCAGTCTACCACAGCCGCCCCGCGCGAGACAATCGGCTCGCCGCGTAGCGGATTGACGCGCGCTCGGCGCGTCTGCTAGGATGCCCGTCATGGAACCGACAGCCATCCTTGCGGCGATCGCCCTCGTGCCGCAGCCCGCCGAGCTGGCCGTAACGGGCGGGACCGCGCCCGCCGCGACCGAGGTGCGCTACGTCGAGGACGCCTCGATTCCCGCCGAAGGATACCGGCTCTCGGTGGCGGAGGACGGCATCCGCATCGCGAGCTCGGACGAGGCCGGCCGCTTCTACGCCGGCGTCACGCTCCGGCAGCTCGCGCTCCCGGACGGCTCCCTTCCGTGCGTCGAAATCGCGGACGCCCCCGCGTTCGCCTGGCGCGGGATGCACCTCGACGTCTCGCGCCACTTCTTCGGCGTGGACGACGTGAAGCGCTTCCTCGACCTCATGGCCGCGCACAAGCTCAACCGCTTCCACTGGCATCTCACGGACGGCCAGGGCTGGCGGCTCGACGTCCCGTCGCATCCCGAACTCGCCGCCGCCTCCGCACGGCGCAACGGCCGCAAGGACGAGGCGGAGGAGCCCTTCGCGCAGGGCGATCACTTCTTCTACGCCGAGGAGGAGGTGCGGGACGTCCTCGCCTACGCCGCCGCGCGCCACATCGAGGTCGTCCCGGAGATCGAGATGCCCGGCCACTTCGGCGCGGTCCTCGGCACCCACCCCGAGTTCGCCTGCGTCGACGCCGACGGCAACCGCATCGGCTGGAACGAGATCTGCGCCGGCAACGACGCGGCGCTCGCGTGCATGGAGGACGTCCTCGACGACGTCTGCCGGCTGTTCCCGTTCGGCGTCGTCCACATCGGCGGCGACGAATGCTCGCGCAAGAAGTGGAGGGACTGTCCCCGCTGCCAGGCGCGCATCAAGGCCGAGGGTCTCGCCGACGAGGACGCGCTCCAGAACTGGATCTCCCGCCGCATGGTCCGCTTCCTCGAGGCGCGCGGCAGGCGCGCGCTCGGCTGGGACGAGTACCTGCTCGGCGGCGGCGTCTCCACCAACGCGATCGGCATGCGCTGGCGCGGCGGCGGCGGTGCGGGCGGCGGCCCCTCCAACTTCGTTTCGGCCGCAACGATGGCCGCCGCCGGGCATGACCTCGTGATGGCGAACAGTCGCTGGGTCTACCTCGACTACCCGCAGGGCCTGCCCGACGACCCCTGCCGATACACCTTCGACAAGCAGAAGCCGCTCGACCTCTGCTACGCGTTCGACCCGCTCCGTGACATCCCGCCGGAACTGCACGGCCGCGTCCTCGGCGGCCAGGGCTGCAACTGGACCGAGACGACGCCGACCCGCGAGATCCTCGAATGGAAGATGTGGCCCCGCGCCTGCGCGCTCGCCGAATGCCTCTGGTGCGGGGCCGGCCGCAAGCCCTCCTATGACGACTTCCTCCGCCGCCTCGAGGTCCACCGCGCGCGTCTCGTCGCGGACGGCGTGAACGCCGCCCCCGTCCCGCTTCCCCCCGATCCCCTCGCTCGCTGACGCGCTGCGCGGGGACTCCGCCCCCCCCCCGTCGATCGCCGTCCGTTGCCTCCGCAACGGATTGATGGTTGCGCGCGCGGGCGACCTCTGATAGAATTGTGTTCTTCCGCGTTCTTCAGGCATGCATGCCCTTGCCGCGGAAAAGCGACATGAAGCATCAGATTCTCTCCCTCGTTTCCGTCCTCGCCGCGCTCGCGACGCGGGCGGACGCCATTGCACCGACGGACTTCGCCAAGACGTTCACGGTCACCGTCCCCGCCGGGCTTGCCGACGAACCGCTCTCGGACTTCCCGCTGCTCGTCCGCCTGGGCTCCGGCATCCAGGGCTTCGACTACGCCGACTTCCGCCAGAACGGCGCGGACATCCTCGTCACGGACACCGAGGACCAACCGCTTCCGCACGAGCTCGAGAACTGGGACACGGACGGCGAGTCCCGCCTCTGGGTGCAGGTGCCGTCCGTCGCCGAAGGCACGACGATCCGCGTCTACTACGGAACGGACGCCACCGTGGACGAGGTCGACGGCATGTGGAGCGGCTACGCCGGCGTCTGGCACCTGAACGAAGCGGGCGACGGCGCGGTGCAGATCCTCGACTCGACCACCAACCACCTGGACGGCGTCGCCGCGTCCGACAACAAGGGCTCGCTGTCCGTCGCGGGCGGCCAGCTCGGCGGCGCGCGCCGCATCGCGCAGGACAACGACCACGCGCCCGGCATCGTCGTCCCCGCGACGAGCGGCGCGCAGAAGGCCGCCGCCGACCGGCTCGGCACGGACTTCCACGCCTCCTTCTGGCTGCGGTCCCGCTCGGAGAAGGAGGATTTCAGCGATCTGAAGTGGGGCAACATCATCGGCCGCCGCAAGGGCGACAAGGGCACCTCCTGGGGCTTCGCCTTCCATGGGGAGGCGAACGACGAACAAGATCGGCGAACTGCTTCGCGATCCGACGGGCGATACGTGGAAGAAGGTGGACGTCGTCTGGAAATACGCGTCCAACGGCAATGCATCGGTGGCGGACATCTACACGAACGGCGTCCTCGCGTCCGTCGTAGACCTCAAGGAGGCCGTCGCGCTAGAGGATGCGAACATCGGCATCGGCTGCTCGACGCAGGACCAGTACGGGTCCAGTCCCGACAGCAAGAAGGGCCGCCGCCTGAACGGCGAGATGGACGAGGTGCGCCTGCGCTACGGCGCGTCCACAGCCGCGCGGATCGCGGCGGAGTGGCGGCAGGAGAGCGGAACGCTCTCCGCGGTCTGCAGCGAGGTCGGACTCGTCGACGCCGGCGCGCCGACGGTGTCGGCGCCGTCGATCGTCCGCAATGCGAACGGCACGTTCACGGTCTCGGTCGTCGTCTCGGAGAACGACGCGGCGTCGGTGACGTGCCGCGTCGACAGCGCGGCATTTGAAATGACAAGCGCCGGCGCGACGCTCCCGAAGACCTACGCCGCCACGCTGTCCGGATTGGCGTCGAACGCGACGTTCGCCTACGCGGTTCAGGCAATGTCGACCGGCGGCGACATGCTGAACCGCTCCGGCGCGGAGACGTTCCACACAGGCGACCTCTCCGTCGCGAAGGTCCAGGACGGCGACGAGGACGGCCTCGTCCCCGGCGTGTTCCGCATCTCCCGCGCCGCCGACGACGCGCTGGCGCTGCCGGTGTCGTTCACGCTCGGCGGAACGGCCGTCGAAGGGCGCTCCTACCGCACCATGCCCCGCACCGCGACGATCCCCGCCGGCGCGGCCTACGTCGACGTCGAGATCCTTCCGCTCATCGATCCGGTCCTCGAGACGGCGGCGACCGTCGAGCTCGCGCTCGCGCCGGGGCTCTACGGCGTCTCCGGGACGGCCGGCTCCGCGACGCTCTCGATCGAGAACCTCACGCTCGACGCCACGAAGAACACCTGGATCGCGTCGGAAGCCGGGCTTGCGTCCGACGGCGCCAACTGGTCCTTCGGCCACGCGCCGCTCGCGACGGAGCACGTCCTCTTCGACGGCCGCTTCTCCAACGCCGACTGCGAGTGGGACGAGACCGCGACGCACGAGGTCGCCGCCTGGACGCAGAACAACGGCTACGCCGGCAAGGTCACGCTCCGCACGGTCTTCCCCGGCAAGGGCGCCTTCACGAACCTCGTCGTCTCCGGGGCGCTGACGGTCGACGCCGGCTCCCTCACCCACCCGCAGTCGCGCATCATGGGCGGATTCCACAAGGAGGACTGGGACTGGCTCGGCGACCTCAAGGCCAACGAGACCTACCGCATCCGCGTCTCTGCCGGCTCGCTGCACGTCGGCGCCGGCGGACTCATCGACGCGCGCGGCATGGGCTACTACGTGACGAACAACGGCTCCCGCGTCGTCGGCTGCTCCCACGGCGGCCGGATGAACGCGGGGTCTCCGCCCTGCTACGGCGACCCCCGCGAGCCGATCCACATCGGCATGCCGCACCACCAGTCCGACAACCGCTGGAACGGCAAGGGCGGCGGGGCGATCTACCTCGACGTGGCCGGCGCCGCCGTCGTGGACGGCACGATCCGCGCCGACGCCTGGGACGGCAGCCTCTTCACGGGGCCCTCGGATTACGGCGGCGCGATGGGCGCCGGCGGCTCCGTCTTCCTCCGCGCCGACACGCTCACGGGGACGGGCCGGATCACCGCCATGGGCACGGGCGCCCGGGAGGAAGGGATCGGCTTCGACGACACCGGCTACCGGATCACGACCGACGGCAACTTCAAGGGGACCGGCGGCCGCGTCGCGATCGCCACGCGCGTCCCGGTCGACCGCTCGACCTTCGCCGCCATCTCCGCCGAGGGCTACTGGATGGGGTCGCTGGATCTCAATTGGACCGCCCGTTTCGCCGGCGGGTCCGGAACGGTCGTCTTCCGCGACGCGACGCGCCCGAACGGCCTGCTCGTGATCGCGCAGCAGACCGGCGCGTACGCGCCCAGCCTCGACCGCTCCTACCCGACCTTCTGGCGCTACCCGTCCGTCACGGACGAGGGCGACTGGACCTTCGACGCGATCGAGTTCGGCCACCGCGGCTTCCTCGGCGTCCCCGTCGGGAAGACCCTGACGCTGCCCGGCGGCCTCGCGTCCTGCTACGGGACCGCGGCCTCCCCCGACACCTGCGGCGGCATCCGCTACGAGGGCGGCACCGTCTTCTCCGCCAGCGTCGTCGTCACCAACGGCGCCGCCATCGGGTTCCATCCGATCACCGACGTGATGGACGACCCCGGCGTTACCCCTCTCTTCCCAACCGCCTCCTTCGAGGTCGCCGGCAACCTGCTCGTCGGCGCGAACGCCGCGATCCGCGCGATCGACTGCGGCGTCGTCTCGACGAATGAAACCTCCTTGCTCGTCCTCGGCCAGCACGCGCACGGCGGCCGCTCGATCTACCGGGGCCGAAACGCATCCGGCGCGCTCGAGTCGCAGGCCTACGACTCGGTGTTCGCCCCGCGTCTGCCCGGGAGCACGGCCGGGGCCGGCCTCGGCGTCGGAGTCACCTCCAAGACCCAGCGCTCGGGAGGGGCCGTCCGCGTGGTCGTCGGCGGCACGCTCACGCTGGACGGCGAGGCGACCGTGAGCGGGCAGACGGAAGACCGCACCAACCTCGGCGGTCGGACCGGCGGCGCGGGCGGCTCGCTCGACGTCACGGCCGGGCGCCTCGCCGGCGCCGGAACGATGCGGGCCAACGGCGGCAACTACAACGACTTCAGCGGCCCCGGCGGACGCATCGCGGTCCGGCTCACCGCGTCCGGCGCGGACTTCACCGCGTTCACCGGCCGCATCGAGGCCGGCGGCGGCAGTTGGCGCAAGGGGGGCGCGATCGATCCGACGCCCGACGCCTCCGCCGGCACGGTCTACCTCGAGACGGCGGCCGACGGCGACAAGCGCGGCACGATCCGCATCGCGATGGATCCTCGCAACGCGAAGTTCATCCAGGACCGGATCAAGGGCAACTCCCCCGCCAACACCAACACGACCGAAATGGTCTCGCTCGGCTGCGGCGGCGACCGCATCCGCGACTACAGGCACGCCCGCTACGTGATCTCCGACTACGGCCGCGCCGCCGTGAACGCCGACTTCAAGGCGTACTCGGTCGAGCTTTCCGACCTCACCGCGTTCCTCGACCTCGAGGGGCACACGCTCACGGTCGACGACTTCTTCTACCCGGTCGACGACGGCGAGGGCGGGACCAAGCTGCGTCCGCTCGGGACGGGCACGCATTCCGCCGCCGCGCTCGCGGCGATGGGCGCGAATGTCGCCGACACGTCGGCGGGCGCGACCGGTCGCGTCATCGTTCGCGCGCGCGAGACGATCATGGTCCTGCGCTAAGTCGATTGCGGCGTTCGCCGCGGGAGGTTCACCGCACGACATGAAAACGGCAAGCGTCCTCTTCTGCGCGGCGTTCGCGGCCGGTGCCGCCATCGCCGCCACACCGGCCGCCGAGACCGAAGCGCCCCCGTCCAACGTCGAGGAGCTTCTCGGCCCCGCGGCGCTTCCAAGCCCGGAGCCGGTCGGCCTCGGGGATATCCAATGGAATCTGCCGAAGAGCGTCCGCCGCGAGGGGGACCGGATCTTCGCTTCGCTCGCGCCCGGCGAGGAGGGCGAGGAGGCGCGCGCCACGGCCGTGCTCGATCCTGCGCTCTTCCGGGGGCGCGAGCTTCACTGCCTGCGCTTCCGCATTCGCGCCCGCGGTGCCGGCATCGCCAAGCCCCGGGTCTCCTACCGCGGCCTCAAGTTCATGTTGCGGATCGACGACGCGGACGGCGGCCGGCACTGGCCCGGCGCCCCGAACCGCATCGGCGACTGGGGCGAGGAGGAGATCGCCTTCACGTGCGAGATTCCCGCGTCCGGGGTCGCGGCCGCCACGCTCTACCTCGGCATCGAGCAATGCGCGGGAAGCGTCGAGTTCGACCTCGCGTCCCTGCGCGCCGAGGATATCGGAGAGGTCCAGCCGCCCGTCGACCGGGACTTCCGCGTCTCGTATCCGCCCGCGGTCCGCGATGCCGGCCGCGCCCGCGGCGTCATGCTCGGGATGGACCTCGAGAAGCTCGCCGAGGACGACTTCGCGACGCTGGAGAAGTGGGGCGCCAACCTCGCGCGCTACCAGATCTCCGGGGACTGGAAGAAGGCCGGCGGCTGGGAGAGCAACGACGACTACGACGCCTACCTCGACCGGGCGCTCGACATCCTCGAGGAGCGAGTCCTTCCGTGGGCCGGCAAGCACGGCGTGCGGATCGTCGTCGACCTCCACGCCACGCCCGGCGCGCGCACCGCCGCCGAGGAGAACCGCATCTTCTACGAGCGGCGCTACGCCGAGCACTTCGTCCGCGTCTGGCGGCGCATCGCCGGGCGCTTCAAGGGCGACCGCCGCATCTACGGCTACGACCTCGTGAACGAACCGATGCAGAAGGCCCCCGCGCCCTATTCCTATCTGGCCGTCCAGCGCGCCGCCGCCCTGGCGATCCGCTCCGTCGACCCCGACGCCACGATCATCGTGGCCGCGAACGGCTACGGGCACCCCGGCGGGTTCCGCACGCTCTCGCCGCTGCGGCTGGACAACGTCGTCTACACGACGCACTGCTACGCGCCGACGGCCTTCACGATGCAGGGCGTCCGCGGCGACAGGCGCGAGGGCCTCGCGCGCTGGCCGGATCCCGAAAAGGGATGGGACAAGGACTGTATCCGCAAGGCGCTGGAGCCGGTGCTGGCGTTCTCCCGGGAGCACGACGCCCGGATCCTTGTCGGCGAGTTCAGCGCCATCACGTGGGCCCCGGGCGCCGACGCCTACATCCGCGACTGCATCGAGGTCTTCGAGGAGTACGGTTGGGACTGGTGCTACCACGCCTTCCGCGAATGGGACGGCTGGAGCGTCGAGAAGAACTGGGTCGAATACGACCCCGCCACGATGCGCGACCGCTACGAGCCGTCCGACGACAACCCGCGCAAGCGCGCTCTCCTCGACGGCCTCGCCGGCCGTCTTTCGCCGTCCGCCACCCCGGACTAAAAGCACTTCCGCCCTTTCGAGACACAGCATGAACAACACCATCGCATCCGCCGTTTCGCTTGTCGTTCTTCTCGCTGCGGGCGGGGCGTCCGCCGCGGTGCCGCTGGCGACCGCGACGCGGACGTGCCTGCCGCTTTCCGTCGGCGAGCGGCTCAAGGAGGACGTCGTCGAGCGGCGCTACGAGGTGCCGGTCGAGATCCCGGCCGAGGCCGCGGGGCGGCGCGTGGCGGTGTCGTTCGACATGGTGAACACGCGCGCGGACGTCTTCCTCGACGGCGAGCCGGCCGGCACGTGCGTCTTCCCGTGCGGCGAGGTGGACCTCACCGCGCTCGCCCGGCCCGGCGAAACGCAGACGCTTGCGATCGAGGCGAAGGCCTATCCGCCGCAGGAGGGCGCGCTCGTCTTCAATGCGCCCGACCGCGCCGAACTGCGCAAGATCAACCTCCGCAACCGCGGCGTCACGGGCGCGGTCCGGTTGGAGACGATGCCCGCCGGCCCCCGCATCGCCGATTCGACGGTCGAGACGTCGGTCGAGCGCGGCGAGATCACGTTCGTCGCCGACCTCGCGGGCCTGCCGGAGGACGTAGCGGGCGCCCGCTACGTCCTCTCCGCCCTCGTGGCGGGGTGCGGCGCGGAGAAGCGCTTCGAGAGCGGTCCGCTCGCGCCCGGGGCGGACGGCACGGTGCGCTTTACGGCCCCGTGGAAGGACGCCGCGCTTTGGGACACGCACACGCCCCAGAACCTCTACCACTGCAAGCTTTCGCTACGCGCGGCGAAGGGCGGCGCGCTGCTCGACGAGGCGCTTCCGTTCCGCTTCGGGTTCCGCGATGTGACGCTCGCGGGTCGCGACATCCTCCTCAACGGCGTCCCGATCCACCTGCGCGCCCAGGTCTGCAAGGCGATGAACGCGACCGACGGCTCCTACTCGTCGGGCTTCGCGACCGCCACGAACCTCCTTGCGCGCGGCTGGAACTTCGTCATCGCCGACAACTACAACTTCCGCCCGGGCTGCCTCGCGGCGATGGAGGGCTTCCTCTCCGCCTGCGACGACGCGGGCCTGCTCTGCTCCTTCACGCTCCCCTCTCTCAACGACTTCGACGAGGCGAAGCTGCGCGACGACCCCGAGACGCAACGCGTCTTTCGCGAGCTCACGCGGCAGGCCGTGCGGATGGCGCGGCGGCATCCGTCCGTCATTTTCTACGCGATGAACCACAACCGCCTCGGCTACGCGGGCGACATGGATCCGCTGCGCATCGGCGTCGGCTACGACATCGTCTCCGAGATCGAGCGCGACCCGGACCTGGGGCCGTCGATGCAGTGGATGGTCTGGCGGCGCCGCCTCGGCGAGCGGTGCCGCGCCGTCGCCGAATCCGAGGACCCGACGCGCCCCGTTTACCACCATTCCTCCGGCGACCTCGGGCGCTTCCACACGTGCAACATCTACCTCGACTTCGCGCCCGTGCAGGAGCGCAGCGACTGGCTCGCGGACTGGAGCAAGCGCGGTGTCAAGCCCGTCTTCTTCGTCGAGTGGGGCGCGCCGCACATCGCGAACTGGTCGAGCTACCGCGGCCCGCTCTTCATCCACAGCAAGCACGTCCTGCAGTCGCTCTGGGCCTCCGAATACGCCGCCGAGTTCCGCGGCGAGGCGGCCTACGAGCCGACGCCCGAGGCCCGCGCCGCGCTCGCCGGCGAGGAGGCGCTGTGGGCGAAGGGGCCGTTCCGCTGGTGGCAGCTGGCGGCCTTCCTGCGCCCTCTTACGGAGAACTACCACGGCGTCGTCGCGCGCTACGTCGCGGACAACTGGCGCAGCCACCGCGCGTGGGGCGCATCGGCGATGCTGCCCTGGGACCAGGGCGACGACTTCCTCCCCGGCACCGCGACCCTCTCGCCGCGCGGCGAGGCGTTCGCGCGCTGGAACGCGCCCGAGTGCGCCTTCGTCGGCGGCGACGGCGTCTTCACCGACAAGCGCCACCTCTTCCGCCCCGGCGAGACCGTCCGCAAGACGCTCGTCCTGCTCAATGACCGCCGCGTCCCCGCGACCGTGCGCTATCGCGCCGAGTTCGCGCCGGAAGGGAAGGGGAGGGGAGCGGACGCGATCCCCGTCGCCGAAGGCGAGGTCGAGGTGCCCGCCGGCGGACGACGCGACGTCCCCGTTTCCTTCGTCCTGCCCGAGGGCGCCGACGGCGGCACGCTCCGCGCGACCTTCGACTACGGCGGCGGAGCGGCGCCGCAGAGCGACGCCTTCGCCGTGCGTGCCGTCCGCCCGCCCGCGAAGCGCGGCGCTCCGCCCGAGCGGATCCTGCTCTACGATCCGAAGGGACTCACCAAGGCGACCTTCGACCGCCTCGGAATCGCCTACGAGGAGACCGACCTCTCGCGTCCGCTTCCGCCGCGCGCGCGGCTCGTCGTCGGCCGCGAGTCGCTCACCCCGGCGCTCTACCGCCGCCGCCTGCTCCAGGCCTTCGACACGTTCGTCGCCGGGCGCGTCCTCGTCTTCGAGCAGACCGCCGAGACGCTCTCCGCCATCGGCTTCCGCGTGCAGGAGCACGGCCTGCGGCAGGTCTTCCCGCGCTACGAAAGCGCCTTCCTGCCGGGCCTCGGCGACCCGGAGATGCTGCGCGACTGGGCCGGCGAGGCGACGCTCCTGCCGCCCTACGTCGAGGACCGGCCCGACATCGAGTGGACCTACAACACGCGCGAGTGGTCCGGCTTCGTCCAGCGCCGCGAGTGGCGCTGCCGCGAGCGCGGGACCGTCGCGAGCGTGCTTCCCGAGAAGCCGTCCTTCGGCGACTGGCGCGCCTACTGCGACGGCGGGTTCGCGCTCGAATACGCGCCGCTCCTCGAGCAGCGCGCCGAGAAGGGCAACGAGCCGCGCCGCGACCGCGGGAGCATCCTCTGGTGCCAGCTCGACGTCACCGCGCGCACCGAGCCCGACCCGCAGGCCGACGAGATCGTCCGCAGCCTCGTCTCCTCGCTGACGAAGAGCCTTGGCGGCAAGGACAAGGCCATCGCGCTCACGCCCGCCGCGTGGCATCTCGCGCGCGTCCTCACGCTCGACTTCCAGCAGGACCCGAAGGCCGACCCGGACCCGGATCCGGGCCGCCGCGTCTACCTCGCCACGACGGGCGCCGAGAAGCCCGAGGGGCTCGACGAGGCCGTCGAGGCCGGCGCGCGCGTCCTGTGCCTCGGCTTCCGCGCCGACGAGGTGGCGGCGTGGTCGCCGGTCCCGCTCGCGTGCGCCGAGACGAACGGCTGCTTCTCCACGCCGGTCGCGGAGCCGCCGCCCGAGCTCGAGGGCCTCTCCGCCGCCGACCTCTACTGGCACGGGACGATGTCCCTCGCGGCCTTCACCGAGCCGGCGCCCGACGGCAACGAGGCCTTCCGCGTCGTGCGGCGCGGCAAGGGATGCTACGTCTTCTGGCAGACGCCGCCCTCCGCCTTCGACGAAGAGGCGCGCCCCGCGCTGCGCGGCACGAAGCGCCACGCGTGGATCGCGCTCTCGCGCATCCTCTCCAACCTCGGCTGCGCGTGGGCGGCCTCGGGCGTCGGCTACCGCGACGCCCCCATCGCCGACGACGACCCCTACCGCTACTTCCGCTGGTAGCGCCCGCCGGGGGGCGCGTTACGGGTTGGCGGGCGCGTTGCGGGTCCTCGTCGGAGCGCGGGCGCACCTCGCTGAGCCACATCCTCTTGCCCTGGAGCTCCGCGAGGTTGATGCCGAGGTTCGCCTTCGGCATGCGCTTGCGGATCTCCCTCCCCGACGACGTTCCGGCGGGAGCCGGACGGCGAGCGACGCCTTTCCGGGCTAGATCCGTTCGAAATGAGGCAGTCGCGCGAGGGGCGTTTCGACCTCGATCGTCGCGGGGCCGTCGTAGGTCCGCCCGTCGTCCGCGCGCCACGAGCCGGGCGGGAGGACGACGCGGCGCGAGGTCGCGCCCTTCTCCAGGACGGGCGCGACGAGGAGGTCCTCGCCCATCAGGAACTCGTCCTTGATCGGGGAAGGCGTATTCGAGGTTGCGCATCATCGGCTCGCCCGTGCGGGCGGACTCCTTCGCGAGCTCGACGAACCGCGGCGCGAAGCGCTGGCGCAGGGCGACGATGCCCCGGAAGACGTCCTGGTGCTCGGGCGGGAGCACGCGCCAGGGCGAGGCGGAGATCTGCATCATCGGGCAGAGCGCGTGGACCTGCGCGGAGCGGAGGAAGAGCTCGGGCTCGAACGGCGCGCCGGGGAGGAACGCGGTCCATTCGCCGCCGCCGATCATGTCGGGGCAGATGAAC
>CADBEF010000073.1 GCA_902793555.1 uncultured bacterium
CGGCCGCGTAGGCCGCGGCCTGCGCGGCCGGATCGTCCGACCCGAAGCGCGCGATCATGGCGAGCGCGACCGCAGCCGCGGCGGTGGCGTCCGCCCGCGAAGGGACGGCCGGGCGCGGCGGCGGCGGGAGCAGGCGGTTGCGGAAAACGTGCACGAGCGCCAGCTCGAACGGCGTCACGGCGCCGTCCGCGCGGACGAGCGCGTCCAGCATCGCGACGAGCCGGCGGTTGTCCGCCTCCGGACGGTCGCGCAGCGCGGACACGGCGATTTCGCACGCGGCGCGGCGCGCGCGCATGTCGAGCGGACGCAGTTTGTCCGACCACTCGAGCGCCGCGTTGGCGAGCTCGCCGCCGGGCTGGGCGTCGTCGATCGCCTTCGTCTGCGCGGCGCGGACGTCCGCGTCCTCCGCGTCGACCAGCATGCCGAGCAGGACGGCCGGCGCGGTCTCCGGCTCGCGCAGCGCGGGGTCGCGCAGGATCGGCCAGAGATCCTCGCCGGACGGCGCGGCGGGCGGCGGTTCGGCCGTCCCCGGAGCGCTTCCGGGGGGCGGCGGAGGGGCGGCCGTCCCGGCGGCGCCCAGGCCGCCGAACATCGCTCCGCGGAACAGGTGGCGAAGGAAGGGGTCTTCCTCTTCCTCCTGCTCGGAGGCACCGGCGGCGCGGAGCGCGGCGCGACGCTGCAGGATCCGGCGCGTTTCGCCGTAGTCGCCGGCGAAGGACGCGTCGTAGCGGCGGATGCGGTCCTCCAGCGGCGGGTGCGTGGCGAAGAGGCCGGCGAAGCCGGAGGCGAAGAACATGTGGGAGATTTCCGACGCCTTCGGGTTGGCGACGGACGACCCCTGCGCCGTGGCGCCGATGACCTTGAGGGCGGCCGCCATGCCGTGCGGGTTGCGCGTGAACTGCACGGACGAAGCGTCCGCGAGGTATTCGCGCTGCCGCGAAATGACGGCCTGGAGAAGCCGCCCGAAGAACACGCCGACGGAACCGATCAACCACACGAGCAGTCCGACCGCGGCGATGCCGAGGCCGATCGCGACGCCCGAATTGTCGTCCTTCGACCGGCGCGGGCGGCTGGACGCCGCGATCCGGAGGCCGACCTGCGCGGCGACGCGGCCGAGAACCGCGATGCAGATGATGCCGAAAATGGTGGCGATCAGGCGGATGTTGAGCCGCATGTCGCCGTTGAGGATGTGCGAGAATTCGTGTCCGACGACGGACTGCAGCTCTTCCCGGTTGAAGTGCTCCAGCGCGCCGGCGGTCACGGTGACCGACGCGTCGGACGGCGAATAGCCCGCCGCGAACGCGTTGATGCCCGGTTCGCCGTCCAGCACGTAGACCGCGGGGATGGCGATGCGCGAGGCGATGGCCATCTCCTCGACGACGTTCAGGAGGCGCCGCTCGGCCGGGTCCTTCGTGTTCGCCGGGACGCGCCGGCCGCCGAGCGATTCGGCGACCGCCGCGCCGCCCGCGGAGAGCTGCATCGTCTTGACGAGCGACGCCCCGCCGACGATCGCGCCGACGATCCCGACGACCCAAAGGAACAGTTGCGGCTGCCAGAGGATCGCACGCGTCTGCTCTTCCGTGAGGATCCGGCCGTCCGACTCCAGCGCGTACATGCCCCAGACCGGCAGGGCGTAGAAGACCCCGACGATGCAGCACAGGCAGAGCACGTAGAGCAGGACGAGGCGCCTCGTCCGCTTGCGCGCCTGTTCCTGGTACTGGAGGAAGGAGGGCACCTAGAACGACACCTTCGGCGCCTCGCGCATCTCGGGCGTCTCGACCTCGAGCAGCTTGGCCTCGGTGAAGCCGAACGTGCCCGCGAGGAGGACGGCCGGGAAGACGGCGCGCGTGTTGTTGTAGTCCGTGACGGCGTCGTTGTAGGCCTGGCGCGCGAACGAGACCTTGTTCTCGGTCGTGGTGAGCTCTTCCTGCAGGGCGAGGAAGTTCTGGTTGGCCTTGAGCTCGGGGTAGCGCTCGACCGTGACGAGCAGGCGCGAGAGCGCGCCGCCGAGCGCGGCTTCGGACTGGGCGAGGCGGGCCATCGCGTCGGGGTCGCCGGCGGCCTTCGCGGCGGCTTCGGCGGCCGTGGCCGCGACGTTGCGGGCCTTGATGACGGCCTCGAGCGTCTCGCGCTCGTGCTTGGCGTAGCCCTTGACCGTCTCCACGAGGTTCGGAATCAGGTCGTAGCGGCGCTTGAGCTGGACGTCGATCTGCGCGAATGCGTTCTTGTAGGCGTTGCGCTTGCGGGTGAGCCCGTTGAAGACGCCGATCGCCCAGAAGGCGAGGACGGCGACGACGATCAGGACGATCGCCCAGGCGGGGAACGACGCGGACTGCGCCGCGTTTTCGGCTTGTGCGAGGAGGGGAATCATGGGTGGTTCCTTTCTTGTTGGTTTTAGGTTAGAGGAGAGAGGTTGGTAGCTCCGAGCCCTCCGCGGACTCCGCGTGGGGTTCTTCCGCGGCGGGGCCCGGCGTGGCGGGGACGTGGCGGAGTTTGTCGAGGATCACGAGGTCGAAGCCGTTGAGACGGCGGGCGATCGGGCGGTCGCCGATGACGGAGGAGAGGCGGTCGCCGGCGAAGAGGACGGTGAAGCCTTCGCAGCGGAGTTCGACGAGGTCGTCCGCCGGGTCGAGGAAGAACGGGTCGATCGTGCCGTTTTCTTCCTGGAGCGAATGGCACCAGGCGGAGAGAAGCTCGCGGTCGTCGTCGGTCCAACGGGGCCGTTCGATCCATTCGCTGGCGTCGCGGGGTCCGCGGACGACGGTGACGGCGTCCCAGTCGACCGACGCTTCGACCCGCGGGGGAGCGAACCGGGGGGTCCAGTTGCGGAGGAACCGGTCGACGCCGTTCCAGACGCAGCGGACGGCGAGCAGGGCGGCGAGGACGAGGATGACGCGCAGGACGCGGCGGGGCCGGACGCCTTCCGGTCCGCGGGCCGGTGCGGGCGGACGCGCGGCCGGGACGGGCAGGAGCCGCAGCAGCCCGGCGGCGAAGAGAAGTTGCGCGAACTGGACGAGGACCGCCGCGACGAGCCGGATTCCCCGCACGTCGAAACCGTCTTCCGCCGCACCCGAGTCGTTCCAGAGGATCACGCCCACGACAGGGCCGACGACCGCGAACGCGGCGAGCACGCACGCGACGACGACCGGCGCGGACCAACGGCCGGGTTCGTCAGGAAGTCCGCCTTCGGCGGCGAGACGGCGCAGGACCGACCGGACGGCCGCGAGGACGAAGAGCGCGACGACGGCCGGCAGGAGCTGGGCCGCGAGCAGGCCGAGCGCGAGAGACGTCCCCACGGACAGCCCGGCGCCGAACCAGCCGCCGAAGAGCGTGGACAGCGCGTCAAGCGCCGCCAGCGCGCCGCCCGCGGCCAGCGCGGCGGACGTCCACGCTTCGAGGCGGCGCAGCGCGGTGGCGTCAGTCGGGACGTCCGCCGCCGGCACGGCGCGGTCCGACAGCCGGAGCAGGCAGAACGGAAGGACGGAAAGCCCCAGCACGTAGGCGACGCCCATGCCGGCCCCGGCCGCGGTCCAGAGGGCGCGGAAGACGCCGAATCCTTCCCAGCCGACGAGCGTGAGGGCGAGCGCGCCCAGGCCGAACAGGGCCGACGGAACCGCCGCCACGGCCAAAACCGCCGCGAAGACGACCGAGCCGCGACGCGCCCGGACGGGCGGCGGCGCGGCCGGACCGCGCAGGTCCGACGAGAACGAAAGCGCGTGCGCGACCGCAAGCAGCGCGGCGGCGGCGAGCAGCGACGTGAACTGCCCGAAGACAGAAACCGAAACCGCGTGCACGCCGACGGTCGATTCGGAAAACGGAAGGTCGACCGCGGCGCCCGTCGCGAGCTCCCGTAGCATCCGCGCGCGCACCACCCGTTCGCAGACCATGCCGCCCGCGCGGGCCGCGAGCGCGAGCGCGTAGAAGCCGGCGAGCGCGACCCCGCACCACGCGGCGGCGTTGGCACACCACGGCGAAGAAGGGACGATGGCTTTGAAGAAACGTTTCACGGGGACGGAGGAAGGTCGCGGAGCGGTCACGAAAGCCCGAGCTCGGTCTTCGTTTCGTTCCGGTAGTGCTCGACGGTGGAGATGGGCAGCGAGCGCCAGAGGAGGAACTGCTCGCGCAGCTCGGAGGCGAAGGCGCGGTTGGAGCGCACCCAGGAGTCCGGCGTGCCGCCGATGCGCTTGAGGTCCACGACGACCTCGTCGATGCCCTTGATCTCGAACTCCTGCGAGTACATCCGGAACTTCTGGAAGATGCCCAGGTCGAACGGCGCCAGCGACACGTTCGCCTCGATGCCGAGGCGGTCCTTGCCGCCGCCGGGCGCCTTTTCGCGGAAGAGCCTCACGTCGCGCGCGGCGAAGGAGCCCAGCGTAGCGTCCGCGTGGTTTCCGAAGTGCTCGCGGATGAACGAGAGGATGCCGGCGAAGTCCGGCGTGGAGACGGTGAACGGGAACACGAAGGAGAGCGAGTCGCCCTTCGGGGCGGGCATCTTCCACTTGCGCGCCACGCCCGGGTTGGCGCTCTTGCTCGCGCGGCGCGCGGGGAAGACCGTGGAGAGCATGACGACCGCCATGACGATGAGGATCGTGCAGACGGAGGTGAGCGAGGAGAAGTTCATCTCCAGCGGGGTGATCCAGCCCATCGAGCCCATCCACTTCATGAGCTTGGCCACCAGCTGCGAGAAGAGGTAGCCGCCCATGCCGCCCACGACGGAGTAGACGGCGGACTCGGCGAAGAACAGCGCGCCGACGTCGACGGGCGCGAGGCCCAGCGCCGAGTAGGTGAAGATCTCCTTCTCGCGCACGACGATCGAGCCCATGAGCGAAGAGAAGATGATGAGGCCGCCGAGCAGCAGCGGCACCAGGACGTCCGCCATGCCGGAGCCCTCGACCGCGTTGGTGAAGAAGAGCTGCCGCGCGCCGGCGGGCGACTTGACGTGGACCGAGCCCTGGAAGACCGGGGCGAGCTCCGCGCCCGCGGCGTCCACGTCCACGTCCGCGTCCTTCGGGTAGAACGCGAGGAAGTTCACCATGCACAGGTCGCCGAAGGCGGCGCGCAGGTCGTCCATGCGCGCGAGGGCGACGACGTCCGGCGAGAAGTACTCGAACGAGCCGGAGGTCATCTCCTCGAGCCGCTCCGCGCTCGCGCCGGAGGTGGCGTTGGCGCCGTTGTTGGCGAGCGTGGCCTGGAAGTCCGGCGGCAGGACGCGGTGGTTGTCGATCGTGGCGAGGCCCTGCAGCGCGGCCGCGTCGAAGACGCCGGCGAAGGAGAACGGGACGCCGTTGAGGCGGATCTCGTCCCCGGGGGCGAGCGCGGGCAGCGCGTTCGTGACGGCCGGCGGCAGGTACATCGGGGCGAAGGCGGCGCCGCCCGGCGCGGCGTCCTTGGCGAAGTCCGGGCAGACGCGGGCGAAGCCCTCGGAGAGGGCGAACTCGGCCGGGTCGGCGCCCATCACCGCGTCGACGCGGAAGGATTCGCCGGTGCGCGGGACGAAGAGCACGCGCTCGGGGTTCGTCGGCGTACCGCCGGTGTCGCCGGCGCGCGTCGGGACGCGGAAGAGGCCGCCGCGGCGCGCCAGCTCGAAGCGGTCGCCGTAGAGCGTCCGGAAGGAGTCGAGCAGGTGGTCGTCGATCTCCAGGTGCGAGATGCGGTGCAGCTCGATGCGGTTCTCGCCGCTGCCGCGCCCGAGGTAGGTCTCCACCGTGCCCTGGCTGCTGGAGAAGGAGGCGAAGACCAGGATCGTGAAGGTGAGCAGCACGACCGTGATGCACGTGAGGAACGTCTTCAGGGGGCGGTTGCGCATGCCGGCAATGCCGATGAGGATCGCCGAAAGGGTGGTGTTCGAGTCGCTCTCCACGCCGTGGACGGTCGAGGAGAGGCCCTGCATCGCGCGGATTTCCTGCTTGATCTTGCCCATCATGACGCCGATCGTGACGATGCCGAGCATGATGATGACGAACGCCAGGAAGATGATGATCGGCGCGGACGCGAGCGAGAAGGCCGGGTGCGTCACGTAGAGGATGCCGAACGTGGCGACGAAGAAGCCGGCGAAGCCGCCGAGCTGCTTGTAGATCGACGGGAACCCGAAGACGAGGCGCTCCATCGCGAAGGCGAAGGGGATGTTCAGGAGCAGCAGCACGACGACCGCCTCGACGAGGTCCTCGGTGATGCCGCGCAGCGGGCGGTAGAGGCGGTTCTCGATGCACTCGGCGAAGATCTCGTGGGCGCGGGCGAGCGACCACTTGCGCGCGGCGGCGGCCTCTCCGGCGGCGTCGAGGTGGTCCTTGGCGTCCGCGTGGAGGCGCTCCAGGTCGTCGCGAACGATGTTGCGCTCGCGCAGGATCGCGAGGCGCACCTCGTCGAGCAGGTAGACGTCGCGCGCGCCGAGCGCGATGCCGTCGGTGCGGAGGCGCTCGGCGCCGACGAGCGGGACGCCGTGCCCCATCGCGGCCTTGACGCGGTCCTCGCCGGGCTCCGGCTCGGCCGACCCCAGGAGCATGTCGCCGCCGCTGCCGATGACCTTGATCGGGTCGGGGCGGTCCGCGAAGAACTCGACGGGGCCCTCTTCGTCGAACTCGACGACGGCGAAGGTCTTGTGCGGCGCGTCCTTGCCGGCGACGAGGCGCTCCGGGTGGTAGAGCGCGCCGCCGAGCGGGTCGGGCGCGTAGCCGTCGTTGAAGGTCAGGCCGCCGTGCGCGTAGAACAGGTGCACCGGCGTGGCGACGATGCCGCGCGAGTCGGTCAGCGTCGAGACGCGGTCCGGGGCGCCGTTGGTCCCGTAGCCGACGGCGACGTCGAACATCGTGTTCATCGACTCGCGGCAGACGAACGGCAGGTAGACGCGGCCGTTGGCGAGGACGCGGGCGCGCGGCTGCACGCCCTGGCCGACGCCGGAGGCCGGGCCCTTGAAGGCGGTGAGCCACGCGATCGCGCGCGGCGGCAGGCCCTCGCTCTCGGTCGAGCCGGGCGCGTAGTTCTGGTAGTGCGCGCCGGACGTGCCCGAGTAGGTCAGGCGGACCTCCATCGCCTTCGGGTCGTCGATCGGGCGGATCGAGAGCTCCGGCGCGTCGCCGAGCGCGCCGCAGAACGCCGCCATCTGCGGGCGCAGGCCCGAGAGGTCGGCCGGCTCGCGCAGCGGCAGGCCGTCGTGCGGCATCGAATCGCCCACCGTGCACATCTGGAAGCCGGCGATGCCGAGCGCGGGCGAGAGCGCCGAGGGGACGAGGCGCTGGCCGGGCGTGGCGAGCGAGTAGGGCTTGAACGTCGGGTCGAGCGTCTTGCGGTAGAGCGGCGCCTCCCAGCGGTCCTCCGCGTCCGGCGCGAACCGGCCGGAGGGGTCGGCGTCGGACTTCGCGCCCGAGAGGCCGTTGGTCCCGTAGTAGACCTCGCGGATGGCGCTCAGGATCGGGCCGTAGGACGTGGCCGAGAGCGTGTAGCGGTTGCTGTGGTAGAGGTCCTTGGCGTTCATCATCGTGAACATCCACGGCGCCTTCGCGGACGAGAAGTCGAAGTCGAAGTGCCCGACGACCGCGCGGCCCTCGAAGACCTTCGAGAGCGCCGCCCAGGTCGCGTTGTGCGCGATGAAGCGCCGCAGCTCCGCCTCGCGCAGGCGCAACGCGTCGAGGATGTCGCCCATGCGGGCGTCGTAGACGCCCTGCACGCCCGGGTCGGCCGACGGGTCGAACCGGCCGGACGACACCTGCTCGCGGAGCTTGTTGCACGAGGCGCGCAGACGCTCGAGGGCCTCGAGCTCGAGCCGGAGCGCGTCCGCGGAGGCGTCGCCCTCCGGCAGCTCCGCCAGCGCCGTCCGGAGCTCCTCCATGCGCGGGCGGAGGCGGTTCGCCATGCCCGCCAGCTCGGTCCGCAGGCGGATGTTGAGCTCGCGCGCCGCGGGACCGGAGCCCCCCACGACGTTCTGCGCTTCGGCGTAGGCGATCAGGTTCGTCGCCTCGGCGAGCTCCTCCAGGTAGCCCTCGCCGCGCTTGGCGAAGCCGATGGCGTTGCGCTTGGCGTCCGCCAGGTCGATCGCGTGGTAGAGGAAGCGGGCGCCCTCCTGGCCGCCGGCGCGCGAGCCGAGGAAGACCGCGACGACGTGCCGGTTGAGCGGGCCGCGCGCCGCGAGCGCGCAGACCGTGTCGGCCAGCAGCGCCGCGTTCGCCGCGTCGCGCAGCGAGGGCGAATAGTCGGGCGTGAGGCCCCACGTGTCCACCGTCGCCGTGAGGAGCACGACCTCCTCCGCGCCGAGCTTGCCCTGCCAGCCGGCCTTCGCCGGCAGCTCGACCCAGAGGTTCCTGCCGGCCGCGTCCTCCAGGACCGCCCGGCCGTCGATGCGGAGCGTGCGCGAGCCGTCGGCCTCGAGCAGCCCCGCCGCCGCGGCGTCCGCGCGCCGCACGAAGACGCGCGGGACGGGCGACACGGACGTGAAGGCCGTGCCCGCCATGCGCCAGCGGTCCAGGTCCGGCCCGCCGACGAGCACCGCCGCGGCCGCGCCGTGCGTGAAGGCCTCCTCGACCGTCGCGCGGGGCAGCGCGGCGTCCACGACCGCGACCGCGCCGCGCAGGTCCTTGCCGTCGATCGCCGCGACCGAACCGTCGCCGACGAAGATCGCCGGACCCTCGACCGGGCCGTCGGTCACGAACGCCGCCGCGCCGTTGTCGATCATGAGCGCCTTCACCGGCGCGCCGCCGTAGGACACCTCGAGCCGCTCGGTCGTCTGCACGATCGAGTCGAACGTCTCGTAGTGCGGCTCCAGCCCCGCCGCGCGCAGCTCCGCCTCGATCGCCGCGAACGACGCGTCCAGTTCCGCCGACCCGACGCGGCGTTGGTCGAACGCCGAGAGCTTGGAATAGACGCGGTCGTAGACGGTGCCGCCGGCACCGTCGGCGACCGCGGACTCCGCGTGAGGTTCAACCGCGGGCGCGACGGCCGCGCCACTCCCCGTGGCGGGGTCTTGCGCCAGTCCTTGCGCGGCGAGGAGAGTTGCGAAAAGGAATGCGGGCGTTCGTTTCATGGGAGGGTGGGCTAGGCTTCTTCGTCCGTGCCGAGGGAGTTCTGCTCGATCTTGACGTTGGCGGTCTCGGCGATGTTGTCGATCTTGCCGTCGCTGATCCAGACCATGCGGCTGGAGACGGCGAGCATGTTGGGGTCGTGCGTGGCGCAGATGACGGTCACGCCGTCCTTGACGTTGAGGTCGTGCAGCAGCCAGTGGATCTCCTTGCCGCTCTTGAGGTCGAGGTTGCCGGTCGGCTCGTCGCAGAGCAGGATCGAGGGGTGGTTCGCGAGCGACCGCGCGATGGCGACGCGCTGCATCTGGCCGCCGGACATCTCCTTGGGGCGGTGGTTCCAGCGGTCCGCCAGGTTCACGCGCTCCAGCAGCGCCATGCCGCGGGCGCGCGCCTCGTCCGACGAGACGCCGGCGAACACCATCGGGAGCGTCACGTTCTCCAGCGCGGTCATCGTCGTGTTGAGGTTGAACTGCTGGAACACGTAGCCGATCTTGCGGCAGCGCAGGAACGCGAGCTCGTTCGCGTTGAGCTGCGCCATGTCCACGCCGTCGATGAAGACGCGCCCGGACGTGGGCGTGTCGAGCCCGCCGACGGCGTTGAAGAACGTGGACTTGCCGGAGCCGGACGGGCCCATCACGCAGATGTACTCGCCCCGGTAGATGTTCAGCGTGATGCCGTCCAGCGCGTGGACGGGCTCCTCGCCGCGCCAGAAGGTGCGGTGCACGTCGTGGACGGAGACGAGGACTTCCTTGCCCTCGGCGTACTTGGCTTCGTCGAATTTCATCTACTCGACCCTCATGGCTTCCATCGGGGCCATGCGCGAGGCGGACCACGACGGCTGGATGGACGCGAGCGCCGCGAGCAGGACGCCGGCGGCGAGCGAAAAGAGCGCGCAGAGCGCGACGTCGCCCGCGGGGAAGTAGGCCCACAGGTGGCCGCCGAAGGCGAGCGCGGAGCGCACGGTGGAGATGGCGAAGCCGAGCACGACGCCGACCAGGCCGCCGAAGAAGCCCTGCAGCGCGGCCTCCATCATGAACTGCGAGAGGATGTAGGAGTCGGTCGCGCCGAGGCACTTCATGGTGGCGATCTCGCGGTAGCGCTCGGTGATGCTCATGAGCATCGCGTTGGCGATGCCGACCATGCAGACGAGGAAGGAGATGGCGAGCAGGAAGAGCTGCCGGCCGGAGAGGCCCAGCAGCGCGGAGTCGTCGCCGAGCGAGGCGGCGAGCGCGCGCTCGAGCTTCGAGAGGCGGTTCTTGGCGGCGTGGTTCGCGGCGAGCTCGTCGAGGCGCGCCGCCGGGAAGGCGTCCGCGAGAAGCTCGCGGGCGCGCCGGTCGCCGAGGCGGCCCATCTTCTCTTCGGCGGTCGTGTCGGTGGATTCGCGGAACTTGACCTTCCAGGCGTCGCGGAACGCGACGTCGGAGAGGCGGTCGGAGAGGTCCGCCTCGTCGTTCGCGTCGCGCAGCTGCGAGCGCATCGTGGCGAGGTCCTCCGGGGAGAACGAGAAGCCGAGCGCGGCGACCGAGGCGCGCCAGGCCTCCGTCTCCTCCGCGGGCGCGCCGGGGATCCAGCGCGTCTCGGGCGGGTTGCCCGCGGCCGCGAGGCGCGCGGCGGTGAGGCGGCCGGCCTCGGCGACCTTGGCGTTCCAGCGGTCGAGGAAGGCGTCCATGCGCGCGACGTAGTCCGGGAAGGCGGCGAGGAACTCGCGCAGGCCGTCCGCCTTCTTCGGCCCGGGCACTCGCAGGTCGACCATGATCGAGAGCTGGCGGAAGAACGCGTCGGAGTCGTCCAGGACGTGGCGCAGCGCGTCGCGCCCGAGGTCGCGCTTCACGAGGATGAGGCGGCGGCCGACGGGCATCTTCGCGAACCAGTCCGTGTAGAGGCGCTCCTTCGCGGCGAGCGCGGCGAGCGCGCCGATCTCCTCCCGCGGCAGGCCGGTCACCGAGACGGCCTCGGCGAGGGCCGCTTCGTCGCCGGCCTTCTCCGCGGCGGCCAGGTGGCGCATCGCGGAAGTGGCGGTGGCGGGCGTGAGCAGGCGCGTGAGCTGGATCTGCGCGGCGCGGGAGGACGCGATCTCGGCGTCCACGCCCTTGCCGACGGCGCGCTGGTACATGCTGTCGCACAGGAGGAACATGAAGAACGCGACGGCCAGCACGACCACGGCGAGCGTGAGCGCGGAGCGGAACAGCCGGTGCTTGACGCCGCGGATGCAGAGCGTCCAGGTTTCGCGCAGCGACATGCGGTGCTGCCGGCGCACGTCGATTTCGCGGATGACGGGGGGAGTGCTCATGGGAGGTGGGAGGTGAGAGGTGGAAGGTGAGAGGCGGAACCGGCGAACCCCGAGCCGGCGAACCTAGCCGGGGAGGAACCAGACGCGGACGGGCGAGACGGTGTCGAAGATCGCGTAATGGAGGAAGTCCACGAGGAGCGAAACGCCGATGACGAGGATTTCGCCCGAGATGATGCCGACGAAGAACGGCTTGAGCTTCTGGTAGACGCCGCCGCCGCCGAACCGGACGACGAGCTGCTTGACGGCCCAGCC
>CADBEF010000074.1 GCA_902793555.1 uncultured bacterium
TCCGGCGACGGCGGCGACGAGAACTTCGCCGGCTACGACCGCTTCGCCGGCCAGAAGCTCGCCCGCCTCTACGGCCTGATCCCGGGCTTTCTCCGCCGCGGCGTCCTCGGCCCCATAATCGGCCTCGTCCCCGAGTCCTTCGGCTACAAGAGCCTCGCCGGCAAGCTCCGCTGGCTCAACGACGTCGGCGGCCACGCCCGCAGCGACGGCGAGGCCTACGCGCGCTCGATGTCCGTCCTGCGCTTCACGCAGGAGGAGAAGGAGAGGCTCTTCACCGACAAGGCCAAGGCGCGGATCGGCAACGCCGACTCCGTCGGCAAGATCCTCGCGTTCTTCGAGGACGGCTCCGCGACCGAGCACCTCGACAAGATGCTCTACACGGACCTCATGACGCGAATGCCCGACCAGCTCCTCGCGATCTCCGACCGCATGAGCATGGCGCACTCGATCGAGATCCGCCCGCCGCTCATCGACTACAAGGTGACCGAGTTCGCGGCGTCGCTGCCGTGCAATCTCAAGCTCAAGGGACGCGACCGCGGCCTCAAGTGGCTCCTGCGCCAGGTCGCCGCGCGCTACATGCCCCGCGAGCTCATCGACCGCAAGAAGCAGGGTTTCGGCTTCCCGATCGCGCGCTGGCTGCGCGGCGACCTCAAGGACTTCCAGCTGCGCCTGTTCAAGCAGTCGCGCTTCGTCGAGCTCGGCCTCTTCGACCAGGAGGCCATCGACCGCCTCGTCGCCGAGCACGTCGGCGGCAAGGCCGACCACAACTTCCGCCTGTGGATGCTGATCAACCTCGAGATCTGGCACCGCCAGTGCATCGAGGGGAAGACCCCGGGCGAGATGAAGGACTTCATCGCCTCGCTGCGGTAGCGGCCGCGCGGCGCGCGGCCGCCGGGACGGCGCGAGACGCCGCTCCCGGGAAAACGGACGGGGCGGGCCCGGATCCGGGCCCGCCCCGCTTCGTTCGGCTCCCGCGCGGACGCGCTAGAGCGTCATCGCGGCGTCGATGAAGGCCTCCAGCTCCGAAAGCGGGATGCGCTTCTGCTCCATCGAGTCGCGGTCGCGGACCGTCACGGTGTCCTTCAGGGCGGGATCGTTCTCGCCGAGCGTGTCGAAGTCGACCGTCACGCAGAAGGGCGTGCCGATTTCGTCCTGGCGGCGGTAGCGGCGGCCGATGGCGCCCGTCTCGTCCCAGAAGCACTTCCACTTGCGCTCGAGCCGCTTGTAGACCTCGCGCGCCTTGGCGCGCAGCTCGGGCTTGTTCTTCACGAGCGGAAGGACCGCGACCTTGACGGGCGCCAGCGACGGCGCGAAGTGCAGGACCGTGCGGACGTCCTCCTTGCCCTTGGCGTCGACGAGCTTCTGCTCCTCGTAGGCGTTGCAGAGCAGGGCGAGCGCGAGGCGGTCGGTGCCGGCCGAGGGCTCGATCACGTGCGGGACGTAGCGGCCCTGGAAGAGCGCGTCCACGAACGCCTCGGCGGCCGCGGCGTCCTTGCCGCGCGCGGTCCAGGCCGCGAGGGTCTTCGCCTTGAACGCGGCCTTCTCCTCGTCGCTCTTCTCCGCGACGGCGAGGCGCAGGCGGTCGTCCATGACCTCCATGCTCTTGCCGCTGAACTTCTGGTGCTGCGAGAGGTCGAAGTCGCTGCGCGCGGCGATGCCCTCGAGCTCCTGGACGCCGAACGGGAACGCGTATTCGATGTCGACGCAGGCGCGGGCGTAGTGCGCGAGCTCTTCCTTGGTCTGCCAGTACAGGTGCAGGTCCTCCTGCGGCAGGCCGGCGAGGCGGTACCACTCGAGGCGCTGCTCGACCCAGTAGCGGTGCCAGACCTCCCAGCCCCAGTCCTCCTGCGGCTCGCCCTTGAGGTCGGGGTTGTCCGCGAGCGTGGCGACATGGCCGCAGATGAGCTCCACCGCCTCGTCCGGGCGGATGAAGAACTCCAGCTCCATCTGCTCGAACTCGCGCGAGCGGAACGTGTAGTTGCGCGGGTTGGGACTGCGCGACGCCGAACGGGACGGCCTTGCGCGACGTGGGGACGATGTTGAGGAACTGGGCGAAGATCGCCTGCGCGGTCTCGGGCCGGAGGTAGGCGACGGACGAGTCGTCCTCGACCGGGCCCACGTAGGTCTTGAACATGAGGTTGAACTCGCGCGGCTCGGTTAGGTTTTTCGAGCCGCAGGCGGTGCACTTGCAGCCCTCGGGGAGCTTCCAGGCCTTGCCCTCCTTGACGAGCTTGAGGCCCTGCTCCTCGCAGAGCTGGTCGGCGCGGTGGCGCTTCTTGCAGTCCTTGCAGTCGACCATCGGGTCGGCGAAGCCGCCGACGTGGCCGGAGGCCTCCCAGATGCGCGGGTTCATGATGATCGTTCCTCGCGCCACTGGACGGTGTAGTGCCACCACGCGTCGCGGATGTTGCGCTTGAGCTCCGAGCCCATCGGGCCGTAGTCCCAGAAGCCGTTCAGGCCGCCGTAGATCTCGGAGGAGGGGAAGATGAAGCCGCGCCGCTTGCAGAGCGACGAAATCTGGTCGAGCGATTTTTCCATGGCGATGTTTCCGATGGGGGTTGCGTTGCGATGGGCGGGAAGGATAGCACCGGCCCGCCGTTTTGTCCACCGCGGGCGGGCGCTAGGCGGCGAAGGAGGCCGCGAGGAGCGGCGGCCAGAGCAGCCGGATCGCGACCCAGGCGTAGAGGTCGGCGAAGAAGTCGTCGAAGACGATGCCGAAGCCGCCGTGCAGCGCCTGCAGCCGGTAGGCGGGGAAGAGCTTGAGGATGTCGAAGACGCGGCTCACGACGAACGCCAGCGCGACGAACGCCGCGGCGCGCGCCCAGTCCCCGGCGACGAGCCAGTCCCACACGGGGGCCTGGCCGACGAAGCAGATCGGCAGCAGCATCCATTCGTCCGCGACGACTTGGCCGGGGTCTTTTTTGCCGTAGTGCTTCTCGCCGGTTTCGCAGACGGGGATCGCGAGGAGCACGAGCGCGAGCGCGACGGCGGCCTGGAAGAAGACGTTCGGGATGGCGGTGAGGGCGACGGCGAACGGGAGGCCGACGAGGGCGCCGAAGGTGCCGGAGGCGACGGGGGCGTGGCCGAAGCCGAAGCCGTTGGCGAGAGCGAGGACGAGTTTCTTCATGGTTGCGTGGCGGGGTGGGGGATCGGCGCCGGCGAATAGGGCGCGCAGGGGTCGTGGTAGACGCCGTCGCGGCCTTCCAGCCGGAAGGAACGGACGGAGATCGGAGAGCCGTCCTCCGCGCGGAAGACGAGCGAGTTGGGCGCGGCCTTCTCGAGCCGGCGGAGCAGGGCCGGGGAAAGCTCGAAGACGGCCTCGCCGGGGCCCAGGCCGGACGCGGCCGGGACGCCGTCGAGCGCGGCGGCGACGCGCGCGCCGGGCGCGGCGCCGATTTCGGCGCGGACGACCGGGTTGAGGCGTGCGACGTCCGAGCGGAAGAGCTTCTCGACCTCGGGCGCGGGCGGCTCGGGTTTCAGGTCGAAGACGAGGAAGCGTCCGTCGCGGTCGCGGAGCGTCGCGATGTCCGCGTAGGCCTTTTCCCAGTCGACGAAGGCGAGGCGGCCGGGTTCGGTCTCGCGCAGGATCGTCCCGGGCGGCAGCTCCCGGTCGATCGGGTCGATGCGGACCGTGCAGGCCGTGTCGACGACGAGCAGCGCCTCCGGGAAGAGCTTCGCGAGCTCGTGGCGGAAGCCCTGCGCGTCGAAGCGCGTGGCTAGGTCCTGCAGCGCCACGGCCCAGTCCGGGAAGAAGCCGCCCCAGGCGTAGACGTAGGGGAAGTCGCCCTTGAGCATCGTGAACATCCGGTCGCCCTCGAGTCGGCGCGGGCCCATGGGCATCGCGGCGATCGTCCGGACCGGGCGTTCCGCGACGAGGCGCGCGATCGCGGGCGAGGCGCGCTGGTCGACGATCGGCGCATAGCGCGCGATGCGCTTGCGCGGCGGGACCGCTTCGACCGCGACGGCCACGACCAGCAGTGCGGCGAGCGCGGCCGCTGCGCGGGGACGCCGGAGCCGTTCCGGCAGCGCGGCGAGCGCCCGGTCGAGCGCGACCGCCGCCGCGCAGATCGCGGCGAAGACGACGATCGCCCCGAACCGCGACACCACGCGGAAGGCGGAGAGGAAGGGCAAGAGCCGGTCGTGGCAGAGCAGGTAGACGGGGTTGGGCGTCTTGGTCAGGATCCGCAGCCCGCCGCCGAGCGAGAGTTCCGGGCCGAGCGAAAGCAGGAAGAAGAGCCCCGCCACGCCGGCCATCCCGCGCAGGAAGGCCGCGCGCGGCGATTCGCCGCGCGCCGGGACGAGCGCCGCGGCGAGCGAGGCGAGCGCGAGCAGGCGCGCGGCGATGCGCCAGATGCGGCCGGCCTGCGGCCAGGCCGGATCGAGCGCGCCGCCCTGGAGCGCGAGGCAGACGAGCAGGAACAGGACGGCCGCCCAGATCGCGCCGAGGTGCGCCAGCAGCGGCAGCCGGCGCCGGAGCAGGCCGCCCGGCGCGTCCGCCGACGCGCGCCGGAGCGAGGTCGTGCGCCACATCGCGCCGCCGAGGCACAGAAGCAGGATCGCGAGGGTGGGGTAGAGGCTCAGCTCGTCGAGCTTTGCGTTCGTGGACCAGAGCGCGTTCGGGCTCCAAGGCAGAACGTAGGAAAACGGCTGTGCCGCGTGGAAGGCCGTCTCCTTGAGCGGGCGCAGCACCGCGCCCTCGCCGCGTTGCGTGAGGTAGGGTCCCACGAGCACGAAAAGCGACGCGACCCCCGCGGCGCCGGCCGCGAGCGCGCCGCGCCAGAAGCGTTTCTCGCGCAACATCCCCGGCTCGCGTCCGAGGAAGGCGAGCGCCACGAGCGGCGCTGCGAGCGCGACGAACACCGCCTCGTAGAGCTCCGACACGGCGAGCAGCCACCACGAGAGCGCGCACAGCGCCGCGTCCGCCGCGCGCCGGTCGCGCAGGAAGCGCACGAGGAACGCGAACACGAGCGGGATCGCGAACGTCAGCTCCATCTGGAACTCCGGCGCGTAGCTGACGCGCCACGGGACGATGCAGAACGCCAGCGAGCCGAACCACGCCGCCGGGCGCGCGCAGCCGACCGTCCGAAGCAGGAAGAACATGCACGGCGCGGAGAGCGCCCAGAAGACGAGCAGCGTGACGTGGTAGACCAGCTCCGGCGGCATCGCCGTGCAGCCGAAGAGCGCCGCCGCGAAGAGCGCCGGCGGATATTGCAGCGCCTCGTAGTAGAGCGTCCCCGAATGCGGGTAGAGCATGTTCGTGTTTCCCGACGAAAGGAGAACGTCCCCGGCGAGGATCCGCCGCGCCATGAACTCCAGCTTCCAGGCGTGGAACGGCGGGTCCCAGTGGTCGAGGAACGCGCCGCGCCAGTGCAGCGCCCACGGCCAGGTGACCGCCGCGACGAGCGCGGCCGCCGCGAGGAACAGGGCGGCCGGCAGGAGGATGCGCGCGGCGGGGCGGAACTTCATCGCAGCTCGATCAGCTTCTGCGTCGTGAAGACGTCCAGCCACGGCATCTTCACGAAGCAGCCGACGAGCAGCGCGGCGACGAACAGCAGCGTGAGGGCCATGAGACCCTTCTCGCGGTAGAGCTTCTCGGGTTTCTGCGCCGCGCTGTCGGGCTTGTAGGCGATGGCCGTGTACTTGCCGAAGAGGGCGACGAGGAACGGCATGGAGATCAGCAGCTCGATGCGGTGCTTCACGAGGAAGATGCCGACGAGGAACGTCGCGACGATCGCGTAGACGAACGAGGAGACGAGCAGCGACGACTCCGTGTAGCGCCGGAAGCTCTTGCGGTAGAGCCCCGCGCGCTCCGGGTCGCCGATCATGCGGTATTCGGCGAAACGTTTCGTCGCCATCAGGAACGCGCCGCCCATCCAGTAGCCCAGGATCACGCTGCACGGCGGCAGGGTCGTCTCCGTCAGCACGAACCAGCCCATCAGCAGGCGGATCATGTTGTTCACGGACTCGGAGAGCACGTCGAGGAACGGCACGTCCTTCGTGCGGAGCGGCTCGACGTTGTAGACGACGCCCATGACGAACAGCCACGCCGCCATCGCGAAAAACATCTTTCCCACGAGGAGCGAAAGGGCGAGTCCCGCGACCGCCAGGAGCGCGTACTCGAAGTACACGAGCCCTTTCTTGAGGTCCGCCACGACGACCGGGCGGTTCTTCTTGGTCGGGTGGTACTTGTCGAATTTCGCGTCGAGCCACTCGTTGATCACGTAGTTGGCGCTCGCCACGAGGCTCGTGCAGACGAGCGCGAGCGCGAGCTTGCCCCAGACGGCCGCCCCGGTCTCCCGGCGGAGCAGCACGACCGCGGCGAGGAAGCCCGGCAGGATGAAGAGGTTCTTGATCCAGTGGTCCGGCCGCGCGATGCGGACGTAGTCCCGGAGCGTTGCGGATTTCTTCGTGTCGTCCATGCGGGCGGATTCTAGCACGGCCCGTTCCCGCGCGCAAGGGCGCTCACGCCCGCGGGACGGGGTCTGGGTAGAAGAAAGGGCCGCCGCAACCCCGCAGGAGCGTGCCGCCGCGGCGGCGTCCCTCCACGGCGCCGGGCGTGAGCTCGATTTTGGCGCCGCCGCCCGGCGGGTCGACGCAGAAGTTCGGGATGGCCGGACCGCTCAGGCGCGCCCGGAGGTGCCGCATGATCGCGAGTCCCGTCGCGAGCGGCGTCCGGAAGTGCTCGATGCCGCGCACGAGGTCCGCCTGGAAGAGGTAGTAGGGGCGGATGCGGTTGTGGTAGAGCGTACGGCAGAGCGCCTCGATCGTGGCGGGGTCGTCGTTCACGCCGCGCAGCAGCACGGTCTGGTTCTGCACCGGGATTCCGGCGTCGACGAGCCGCGCGCAGGCGCGAAGCGCGGCCGGCGCCAGCTCGCGCGGGTGGTTGAACTGCGTGCTGACGAACGTCGCCGGGCCGCCGCGCGGGGGGCGCAGCAGCCGAACGAGCGCGGGCGTGACGCGCGAGGGGAGCGTGCACGGCAGGCGCGTCGCGATGCGGATCACGCGGACCGAGGGGACCGCGCGCAGCGCGGCGAGGAGACGGGCGAGGCGGGCGTCCGGCAGCATCAGCGGGTCGCCGCCCGAGACGAGGACGTCGTCGATTTCCGGGTGGGCGCGCAGCCAGCGCGCGACGGCGCGCAGTTCGGCGTCCGGAATCGCGGCGTCGCGCCCGGCGGACACGCGCTTGCGGAAGCAGTGCCGGCAGTAGGCGGCGCAGGCGGAGGTGGCGAGCAGGAGGGCGCGGTCGGGGTAGCGGCGGACGAGGTGCGGGAACGGCGAATGCGGGACTTCCGCGAGCGGGTCGGCGGAGGCCCACGGCGCGTCCGCGAGCTCGCCCGCGCCGGGGACGAACTGCGCGAAGACCGGGTCGGAAAAGTCCGGGCGTTCGATCAGCGAGGCGACATGCGGCGTGATCGCCATCGGGAAGCGCCGCGCCGCCTCGCGCATTGCGTCCGTGGGGGCGAACCCCGGGAAGCGCGCGGCCAGGGCGTCGAGGGAGCGGATCGAGCGGGCGAGTTCGCGTTCCCAGCGCGGGACGCCGGCCGGCCGTAGCGGGGTCGTCCGTTTCATTTCGGCATCGTGGCGACGACGAGGCCCCTCTTCGTGAGGGTCTGCAGGTACTGGCCGACGAGCGCGCGAGCCTCGAAGAACGTGAGCTTCTCCCGCGCGGCGAAGTCGTCCGCGAGGGCCTCGAGGTTCCGCTTGCCGTCGATCGACTCGTAGAACGCCGCGCCGACGCGGTCGAGGACGTACTTCTTGCGGGACGACAGCCCGAACAGGTCGCGGAAGAACCGCAGGACGGCGCTCCTGTAGACGAGCTCGACCTCGAGCGAGAGCTCGCCGGGGTTCGGGCCGTCCGCGACGAAGACGTGCCGGTTGCGGACCGGAACGGCCTTGAGCGAGTCGCGCAGTCGGCGGGCTTCTTCGCCGGGTGTGGAAGGATTCATCGGGGTCGGAAAACGTCTTCGCTCGGACCGTCGGCCGCGGTGGAGCCGGAGGGGAGACGAGATGGGGAGGGAGTGGGATGCGAGGTGGAAACGGGGTGGAGACGGGGGGGGGGGGCGGGGAAGAAAGACGGGATGTCGTTCGAACGCATCCGATTCTACACGATCGGCACCCGCGCGGCAAGCGATCCCCGCGTCGCATCCGTCGATCGGCGTCCATCAATCGCACCGTAGTTGATTTTTGTTCCGCGTCCGGATTTCTCCTGCGGCGGCGTTCCCGCTGCCGGCGGGGAACACCGTGCACCGGCTAGGGTCGCGCCGGCAGGACCTGGAGGCGCGCTGGATCGTTGGACGATGTTCCAAGGAACCAGGAGTCCGTGAGTTCGTTCGCCGGCCGGATGTCCATCTGGCCGCTTTTCCGGATCACGACGACGTTCTGGCCGAAGCAGGGGAGCCGTTTCCGGTCGACGCGGTCCTTCCAGGCGCGAGGACGGGCCGGATCGGCGCCGGCGAAGTCCTCCGGCACGACGCCGCCGAGGTTGGCCGACCACAGGAACGGCGTGTCGTCCGACGGGCAGCCGTCGATGCCGGCGAGGCAGTTCCAGAGACACCGGTTGGTCGCGAGCTCGGCATCCCCGGCGGCAAGCTCCGGTCCGCCAACCTCGCCGACGAAGATGTCGTAGGAACTCCCCTCGCGGAGCGATCCATCCGCCAGAAGACTTGCAAACCAGTCGTTGGCCGACTGCCACTCGCGCGGAATCGGCCCGAGACGCGGGGGCGGGAGATTCGTTTCGCAACCCAACGACGCGAGCATGGCGTGCGTTTTGACGCGTTTTTGCAGTGCCCAGACGGTGTTTGCGCCCCGATTCGCGATATTGACGGCACGGGTTTGTTCCAAGACGCGATTGACCAGTCGGACGAGACCGGCGATACCGGCAATCCAGACGATGCATGCGACGATCCAGTCGCGGCGGCGCGGACGCCACCAACCGTCGGGACGGGCGGGACGGAACGCCAGAAAGAGCCAGTAAACCGTCAAGCCGATCGTCAAGACGGAAACGGCCAGTGTGAAGAACTGGAACGCCGGTGGCGCGAACGCGCCGGTTGTGGCCGGCACGCCGAGAATGAACCACAGGAGAAGAAAAGGATAGAGTGTCAACAACCACGGACCGGCCGAGTGGGACATCCGTTTCATGGCCATCTGTTTCGTCGTTGTTTGTTTCATAATGGTGGGTGAAAGTCGAGGGTCGTTGGTCTCGTTTGTTTCTTCGACTGCGTTTCCGTTGGCGGCCATTCAATCGCACCGTGGCAGATTGTTGCGATCGTTTTGCCGCAATCGTCGGCGGTTTCCGCGGTCACGCCAACCGTCGCATACGGTCCCGCGGTTCGGCCCATGATCGTTGCAGTTTCATCGCAAACGCCTTGACCGTCACAGCTTGCGGCTCCTTAAGCCGCTCCCGCGCCCGTTCCCGCGCGGCCGGTAGCGCCACGCGCTGCTTCGGCGGCAGCTTCTTCTCCGCAGTCGGTTCTTCGTCGAGCAGCAGCACGGCTGGGCACGGGTCGGCCAGGTCGTGCGCGTCGCGGAACTCCGCCGCCAGCCGCCGGTAGCCCATCAGAGCGGCGTAGTGCTTCATCAGCGCGGGGCAGTTGTCGGCGATCCAGCCGCGGAGACCCGCCTTGCGGCCGACGATTTCGCCGTTTTCGTCGCGCACGGGCGAACTGTCCACCGCCGCCTCCGCATCCAGCAGCATCGAACCGAGACGGATCTTTTCCTCCACGCGCCCGCGTCCATGCGCCTTCTCGTACTGTGCGTAGACCGCTTCGGCGGTGGGTGGTTCGTGGACCGAGAACGAACAGAGCCGCCGGATCGGCGCTCCGCGTCGCATGGGATTGGCCGCAAGGAGGTTCCGTGGCGGGGTGCGACACCCCGCCACCGCGCGCTCCAGCGACGTGAACCACGCGCGCCAGGCGTTGTCGCGGCGCTGGCGGGCGCGGTCGCGGCGGGCGACCGAACAGGGGGTATCGGAAAGGGCTTCGCGTTCCGCTTCGCGGGCGGCGCGTTCACGGGCGAGCTCGCGCAAGGCGCGCCGCCAGACGGACGGCGCGGCACCACGCAGTTCACGCAATCGCGCCGTGCAGTATTTAGCGAATTCGCGGTCAATTTGCGCCGCGTGGCGATAGGAGGCTTGGCGGGCGGCCTTCCAGCCAGCTTCTGCGCCCTTGGCGGCAAGGAGGACGACGGCGCAGGGGACGACGGCGGAGGCGTAGGCCGCCAGGGCCCAGAAGGAGAGGGCGAATCCGATGTAGGGGCGCATGGGGATGGATGCGGGGTGAAAAGAGGGAATGCAGGTGTGTTGGCTCGGACGGCCGGGGACGGGAAATCGGATGGATGGCAGGGGGGGGGAACGCAGCCGATTAGTGGAAACGGAAGGGCATTCTACGGCAGGGGAAACGGGAAAGCAAGGAAAATCACGCACGGTGCGATTGTGCTGTGACAGGGTGAAGAAGATGGTGGCTGCCGTCGGATTTTTGCAACGGCGATGCCGGTTGGGAGCCATGGAGGCAAGATGCCGACGAGTGTCGGAACGGCGATGCCGGAGAACCGGGCGGGGTCAGGCGAGGCCGGTGTGGCGCAGGAGGGCGGCGGGGTCGGGGTCGCGGCCGCGGAAGTCGCGGAAGACGTCCGCCGGGGCGCGGGAGCCGCCGAGCGCGAGGACCGTGGCCGCATAGCGGCGGCCCGTCGCGGCGCGCGCGGCGGGGTCGGACAGACCCGCGTCCTCGAACGCGCCGAAGGCGTCGTGCGCGAGGATGTCCGCCCACATGTAGCTGTAGTAGCCGGCGGCGTAGCCGCCCGAGAAGACGTGCGTGAAGGCGTCGAGGAAGCGGTCCTCCGGGATGGGCGGCAGCACGGCGAAGCGGTCGAACGCGGCGCGCTGCGCGGCGGCGGCGTCCGGCAGGGCAGGGCAGGGGACCTTCTCGTGCAGGTCCATGTCCATGAGCGCGAAAGAGAGCTGCCGCATGGTCGCCCGGCCGGTGCCGAAGGTGGCGGCGCCGCGGACGCGGGCGATGAGGTCGTCCGGCATCGGTTCGCCCGTGTCGACGTGGCGCGAGAGCGCGCGCAGGGGGCCGGGCTCGCGGCACCAGTTCTCCATGAACTGCGAGGCGAGCTCGACGGCGTCCCATTCGACGTTGTTGATGCCCGAGCACTCCGGGTCGTCCACGCGCGTGAGCATGCCCTGTAGCGCGTGGCCGAACTCGTGGAACACGGTCTCGACGTCGTAGAGCGTCATGAGCGAGGGCTTCCCGCCGGCGGGCGGCGCCTGGTTGCAGCAGAGCAGCGCGAGCGGGAGCACGAGCGAGCCGTCCGGGCGGCGCTCGCGGGAGCGGAGTTCGTCCATCCACGCGCCGCCGCGCTTGGCGGCGGGGCGCGAATAGGGGTCGAGGTAGAAGTGCGCGACGGGCGCGCCGTCCTCGCCGCGGACGCGGAAGAAGCGCACGTCGGGGTGCCAGACGGGCGCCTCGCCGTCCGCGGGCTCGACCGTCACGCCGAAGAGCTCGCGGGCGAGGCCGAAAAGCCCTTCGAGGACGCGCGGGAACGGGAAGTAGGGGCGGAGCGTCTCGGGCGAGTAGCCGTGGAGCGCCTCGAGCTGGCGGCGCGACCAGTAGGCCAGGTCCCAAGGCGCCAGGTCGCCGGCGAAGCCGTTCTCCGCGGCGAAGGCGCGCAGCGACGCGAGCTCGGCGCGGCCCTTGGCGAGGGCGGGGCCGCCGATGCGGTCGATCATGCCGTAGACGGCTTCCGGCGCCTTGGCCATGCGCGAGTCGAGCGCGAGGCGCGCGTAGGTCGGGAAGCCGAGCAGGGCGGCTTGTTCGCGGCGCAGGGCGAGGATCTCCTCCAGCACCGGGCCGTTGTCGAGCGGCGGCGCGGAGGCGCGGGAGACGAGGGCGCGGTAGACCTTTTCGCGCAGGTTCCGGCGCTCCGCGTATTGCAGGAAGGGGCCGCTCGTCGCGTTTTCGAGCGTGACGCGCCACGGGCCGTTCTCCGCGGTCGCGCCGGGTTCGCCGGCGTCGCGCGCGGAGGCGGCGTCGCGGTACATCGCGCCGTCGCATTCCACGCCGATCGCGTAGCCGCCGTCGTCCGGCTGGTTGCGGACCGCGAGGTCCACGCGGTAGCCGCTGCGGCCGACGCGCTCGTCCACGGTGTAGCCGTTGAGGCGGAGGAAGTCCGCGACCTCGCGCTCGAAGTCGCCGAGGTCGGTTGGCCGGGACGGAGCCCGGCCATCAGGACTGCCGGCCGCGGCGGCGGCCGCTTCGCGGGTGGCCTGCTCCGCGTAGGCGAGGAATTCGCGCAGGTGCGCGGCGCCGAGGGCGGCGGTGCGCGAGAGGTCGATCTGCGTGGAGTCGATCGAGGTGAAGACGACGACCTCCTCCTTGGCGCGCGTGACGGCGACGTTGAGGCGGCGCTCGCCGCCGGGGCGGTTGAGCGGGCCGAAGTTCATCGCGAAGAAGCCCTTCTCGTCCGGCGCGTAGCCGATCGAGAAGAAGATGGCGTCGCGTTCGTCGCCCTGCACGTTCTCGAGGTTCTTCACGAAGAACGGCTCGGGCAGCGACGAATCGAAGAAGCGCTGGATCTCGGGGTGCCTGACCTGCTCCTCGTCGAGCAGGTCCTCGATGAGGCCCTGCTGCGCCATGCTGAAGGTGACGACGCCGCACGTCTTGTCCGCGAACGCGGGGTCGAGCAGGCGCTCGACGACGGCCGCGACGACGGCCTCCGCCTCCTTGCGGTTCGTGCGCGTCTTGCTGCGGTCGTAGACGCCGCCCTCGACCTTGACGCGGCTCACGCCGAGGCCCTTGCGCGCGACGGCGGCCGACGGGAACGTGAAGAGCTTGCCGCCGTAGTAGCGCTCGTTGGAGAACGCGATGAGCGATTCGTGGCGCGAGCGGTAGTGCCACAGCAGCGCCTGCTCCGGCACGCCCGCGGCCTTGCATTCGTCGAGGATGCTGTCGAGGTCCTCGACGGCGTCCTCGTCCGGCTCGGCGTCCTCGGAGGCGCCGGGGTCGGCCTTCTGGAAGAAGTTCGTGGGCGGGAGCTGCTTCGGGTCGCCGACGACGACCGCCTGCTTGCCGCGCGCAAGGACGCCGACGGCGTCCCACACGGTGAGCTGCGAGGCCTCGTCGAAGACGACGACGTCGAAGCCGTCGCTCTCCGGCGGCAGGTACTGCGCGACCGAGAGCGGGCTCATGAGCAGGCACGGCTTGAGCACGGGCAGCAGGCCCGGGAGGCGCTGCAGGAGGGTGCGCGGCGGCAGCTGGCGCGTCTTCTTGGCCACCTCGTGGTTGAGCAGCGCCAGCTCCGAGAGCAGCGCGGGGTCCTTCTTCGCCTTGATGGCGCGCAGCGAGAGGCGCGCGAGGATCATGCGGCGCGAAAGGTCGGCGATCTCGCCGTCGAGCCGGCCGAACGTCGCGACGAGGGCGTCCTGGCCGTTGCCGAAGAACGAGCGCAGCGTCTCGTCCGAGTCGAGCACGGTGCGGACGAACCGCTCGCAGTAGCGCTTGCGGAGCGCGGCCACGCCGTCCGCGGCGGGGAGCGTCCCGGCGGCGACGGCGGCCGCGATCGGCGCGAGGCCGCCCTTCTCGCACGCGACGTAGGCCTCGCGCCAGCGCGTCCACTCGCGCAGCTTGCCGCCGTTTTCGACGACGGCCTCCGCGGCGGCGCGCCAGCCGCGCGTCCAGCTTTCGCCGGCGGGCGGGAACTCGCCGGGGCGGCTCTTGGCGGGCGCGGCGAGCGCGGCGATGCGCTTGCGAAGGTTCGCCTCGGCGCGCGAGAAGGCCGCGAGCGCGGCGGCGCCGGG
>CADBEF010000075.1 GCA_902793555.1 uncultured bacterium
CGGGGCCTAGCGGGATGTCGAGATCGCCGGCAGACGCGATCTTCGCGGCCGTGGCCGTCGTGGCGGACTGCGCCGCGGCGGCCGCCGCCGTCTATCTCGCCGTCTTCCTGCGTTTCGATTCCGGCTGGTTCGACGTTCCGTTCGGGCGGCCGGACGATCTTTACGGCGCCTACTGGCAGCTCGCGCTTGCTGCGGTCGCGCTTTCCTACGTCGTGCTCCGCGCCCTCAAGCTCTACAAGCGGCCCCAGCGCGGCACGTTCCACGCGCACGTGCCCCGTCTCGTCCGCGGCGCGCTGCTCGTCACGGTCGCGTTGCTCGTCGGGCTCGCGGTCGTCAAGAACTACTACAACGTCTCGTCGGGCGTCGCGGTCGTCTTCCTCTTCGCGTTTTCCGCGCTGCTCCTCGCCGAGCGCCTGTTGCTCTTCCGGATCGAAATCGCCGCCGCGCGCCGCGCGCTTCCGACGAACCGCGTGCTGATGATCGGCACGGACCGCACGGCGGCGCGGCTCGCCCGCGCCTTTTCGCGCGACCCGCGCCTCCGCGTCCGCGTGTCGGGCTTCCTGCGCGCCGTCCCGGGCGAGACGCCCGATCCGGGCATTCCGCCGGAGAACGTCCTCGGCGACGCGAAGGACTTCCACGACATCCTCGCCGCGTCGCCGGACGTCGTCCAGGTCATCCTCGTGGACGCCCGCGGGGACGCGGACCTGCTCTACCGCATCGGTTCGGAGTGCGAGCGGCGGTTGATCCGCTTCAACGTCGTGCCCGACCTCTTCCGCATGCTCACGTCCGCGCTCGAGGTGGAGACGATCGACGACATCCCGCTCCTGGGCCTGCGCCACGCCCCCCTCGACAAGCTCCGCAACCGCCTCGCCAAGCGCGCGGAGGACGTCCTCGGCGCGCTCGCCGGGCTCGTCCTCTCCGCGCCCGTTGTCTTCGTCCTCGCGGTTCTCGTCAAGCTCGGCTCGCGCGGTCCGGCCTTCTACCGGCAGACGCGCTGCGGCTACGGCGGGAAGACCTTCACGATCTACAAGCTGCGCTCGATGAAGGCGGACGCCGAGGCCGCGACGGGCGCCGTCTGGGCCGAGGAGGACGACCCGCGCCGCACGCGCCTCGGCGCGTGGATGCGCTCGCACAACCTGGACGAGCTGCCGCAGTTCTGGAACGTCCTCAAGGGCGACATGTCGCTCGTCGGCCCGCGTCCCGAGCGGCCCGAGTTCGTGGACAAGTTCGCCGTCGAAATCGAGCACTACATGCGCCGCCACGTGTGCCGCCCCGGCATCACGGGCTGGGCGCAGGTGCACGGCCTGCGCGGCAACACCTCGATCGAGGAGCGGCTCCACGCGGACCTGTGGTACCTGGAGAACTGGTCGCTCGCGCTCGACCTCAAGATCCTGCTGCGGACCGTTTTCGCCGTCCGCAACGCCTACTAGCCGCGCGGACGCGTCCGGCGGCTAGGACAGGCGCGCGACCTCGCGGCGCCAGCCGCGGTTGAGCGGGTGCGCCGGGTCGTCCGGGCGCGCGAGCCACGCCGTCGCGTCGGCGCGCGTGGCGAGCAGCGCCGGGTCGACGTGCGCCGCCTCGGCCCGCGGGGCGAGCTCCTTCAGGAGCGCCGTCGCGCGGTCGTGAAGCGTCGGGTCGCGCTCCGGCGGCGGAACGGCCGGCGGCAGGTCCGCGTCCGGCGTCTTCGCGCACGCGGCGAGCGTCGCCGCGAAGCCGCGCGCGAACGCCGGGGAGAGCTGCTTGCGCGGAACCGCGTCGAGTTTCGCGTCCGGCGACAGGACGGCCCGGACGAGGATCTCGTCGTCCGCGACCCACTTGCGCGGCAGGTCGCGGTCGCGCGCGAGGCGCTCGCGCCAGGCGGCCAGTTCGCGCGCCCTGTGCATCGCGCGCGGGTCGGCGCGGACGAAACCCGGGAGCTTCAGGCGCCGCCACGCCTCCTCCGGCGGCGGATCGGCGTAGCGCGCCGGGTCGTCCAGCGTTGCCATCTCCTCGGCCATCCACGCGTCCGTGCCGAGCTCCCGGGCGCGGGCGACGAGCCACTGCGCGGCTCGGGGCAGGTACGCGACGTCCTGCGCGGCGTATTCGAGCTGCTTCGGCGTGAGCGGGCGGCGCGTCCAGTCGGTGAGCGTCTCCGTCTTCGGAAGCGAGACGCCGCAGGCGGCCTCGACGAGCTTCGCGAGCGAGAGCGTGGACGGCAGTCCGCAGAATCCGGCCGCGAGGCGCGTGTCGAAGACCGACGCCGGCCGCGCGCCGGTCCAGCGCGCGAGGTGCTGCAGGTCCTGCTGCGCGTCGTGGAGGACCTTGACCGAGGTGGCGTCCTCGAGAAGGTCTCGGACGGGCGTCGACGGGCACCGGAACGGGTCGAGCAGGAGCGCCGGCGCTTCGCCGTCCGCCGGCGCGCGGAAGGGCGTCGCGGCGGGCGGGCCGGACGGCAGGCGCGAGAGGAGGGCGGCGCGGGCCGCCGAAACCTGGACGAGGCCGAGCTTCGCGTAGTAGGTTCGGTTCCAGACGAATTCCGTGTCGAGCGCGAAGACCGGCCCGGAGCCGGAGGAAAGGATGGAGAGGACGTCGGACATGCGCGCGGATGATAGCACGGACCGGCGCGGAAAGGAAGCATTGAAACCCGCGGGGTTTTCCGCTAGAATGCACGGCCCATCCGGAAACACGAGACATGGAAGAAATATCCCTCGCCCCGCCGCGCGGCATGCGCGACTTCTACCCCGAGGACATGGTCCTGCGCAACCGCGTCTTCGACGCCTGGCGCGCCGCCGCCGTCGCGCACGGCTTCGAGCACTACGACGCGTGCGTCGTGGAGTCGCTCGCCCTGCTCAAGCGCAAGGCCGGCGAGGAGGTCGAGAACCAGGTCTACGCGTTCCAGGACAAGTCGGGGCGCGACCTGGCGCTCCGCGCGGAGATGACGCCCACGCTCGCGCGCATGGTCGCCGCGCGCCAGGGCTCGCTGCAGTTCCCGGTCAAGTGGTTCTGCATCGCGCAGTGCTTCCGCTACGAGCGCATGACGAAGGGCCGCAAGCGCGAGCACTACCAGCTCAACCTCGACATCGTGGGCGAGGAGGGCGTCTCCGCCGAGGCCGAGGTCCTCGCCGCCGCGACCGCCGCGCTGCGCCGCATGGGCGTGCCGGACGAGGCGTACCGCGTCCGCCTCTCCTCGCGCGCGCTCCTGTCGGAGCTGCTCGCGAAGCTCGGCGTCCCGGAGAAGTTCCACGCCGGCGCTTTCCTCGCGCTCGACAAGAAGGGCAAGATCCCGCGCGAGGAGATCGAGGCGATCATGAAGGGCGAGGGGCTCGACGACGACGCTTGCCGCAAGGCGTTCGACCTCATGGACGTCTCCTCGCTCGACGAAGCGGCCGCGATCGCGGGGCCGGATTCGCCCGCGGTCGCGCACCTGCGCGAACTCTTCGCGCTGCTGGCGCTCTACGGCCTGCAGGACCGGGTCGTCTTCGACATCTCGGTCGTGCGCGGCCTGTCCTACTACACGGGCGTCGTCTTCGAGGCGTTCGACACGAAGGGCGAGTTCCGCGCCATCTTCGGCGGCGGCCGCTACGACAACCTGCTCACCACGGTCGGCGGAAAGCCGACGCCCGCCGTCGGCCTCGGCTTCGGCGACGTCGTCGTGGGGGAGCTCCTCAAGTCGCTCGGCCTCGCCGATTCCGCCGCGCGCCCGGACCTCGTGTGCGTCGGCTACATGCAGCCGGAGCAGCGGGACGCCGCCACGCGCCTCGCCGCGAAGCTGCGCGCGGACGGCCGCGCCGTGGACCTGCGCCTGCGCCCGCTCAAGCCGAAGCAGTTCTTCGCGCACGCCGGCGAGCGCGGAACGCACGCGGTCTACGTCGGGCCGGACGACGTCGCGCGCGGCGCCGCGCGGATGAAGGACCTGGCCACGCGCGCCGAGACGGAGATCGCGCTGGCATGACCGCGATCGTCGACTACCGCGCGGGCAACCTCACGAGCGTCCGCCTCGCGTTCGAGGCGATCGGCGCACCGGCGCAGGTGACGGCCGACCCGGCCGCGATCCGCGCGGCCGACCGCATTCTCTTCCCCGGCGTCGGAGCGGCCGGCTCCGCGATGGCGAACCTCGCCGCATCGGGCCTCGCGCCGGTGCTGCGCGAGCGCGTCGAGGCGGGCGTGCCGTTCCTCGGCATCTGCCTGGGGACGCAGATCCTCTTCGAGCGCTCGGAGGAAGACGGCGGGACGCCGTGCCTCGGCCTGCTGCGCGGCGAGGCGAAGCGCTTCGTCGCGCGGACGCACGCCGAGAAAATCCCCCAGATGGGCTGGAACCAGGCGAAGATCGTCCGCCCGCACCCGCTGCTCGACGGCATCGCCGACGGCTCGGACTTCTACTTCGTCCACAGCTACTACCCGGCGCCCGCCGACCCGGCGGACGTCGTCTGCACCACCGAATACTGCGGCGTCGCCTTCGCCTCGATGGTCGGCCGCGGCAACCTCGCCGCCACGCAGTTCCACCCGGAGAAGTCGGGCCCCGTCGGCCTGCGCCTGCTCGAAAACTTCGCCCGCTGGGACGGCCGCTGACGCCGCCGCCGCCCGCCGCGATTTTTCGTTTGACACGCGGGGCCCGTTTCGCTAGACTCCCCACCCGTCTTCGACAACCCGCATTCCGGTGTAGCGTAGCGGTAGCGCAGGGGACTGTTAATCCCTTGGTCGCTGGTTCGAATCCAGCCACCGGAGCCATCTTGGAAGCCCCGCCGGGAATCTCCCGACGGGGCTTGTTTTTCCCGACCATGGACGACGCGCTCTCCTTCGACAACGTTTCCTTCGCCTGGCCCGGCATGGCCGAACCGCTGGTGCGCGGACTGACCGTCCGGATCGGGCGCGGCTGGACGGGCGTCGTCGGCGCGAACGGCGCCGGCAAGACGACGCTGCTCAAGATCGCGTGCGGCGCGCTGGAGCCGTCCGGCGGCTCGGTGTCGCGTCCCGCGGAAAGCCTCTGCGTCGCGCAGCGGACGGACGACCCGCCGCCGGAGCTGGCGGAATTCTTCGGGTCCTCCGACGCGGAAGCGTGGCAGGCCCGGATCGACCTGGGGGTGGAGGAGGACTGGGAGACGCGCTGGGAGTCGCTTTCGCACGGCGAGCGCAAGCGCCTGCAGATCGCCGTCGCGCTCTGGCGCGCGCCGGGGCTGCTCGCGCTCGACGAGCCGACGAACCACCTGGACGGCGCCGCGCGCGCGGCGCTCGTGGCGGGGTTGCGTCGCTTCCGCGGCGTCGGCCTGATCGTGAGCCACGACCGCGAGCTGCTCGACGGGCTTTGCGCGCAGTGCCTCTTCGTGCGGCCGCCGTCGGCGATGTTGCGCCCGGGCGGCGTCACGGCGGGCCTCGAGCAGGACCGCCGCGAGCAGTCGGACGCCCGCGCCCGCGACGACGCGGCCAAGCACGCCGCCGAGCGTTTCCGCGCCGCCGCGCAGGAGCGCCGCGAGGAAGGCGAGCGCATGGCGGCGCGGACGAAGGCGAAGACGAAGAACGCGAAGGCGAACAAGTGGGACCACGACGGCAAGGCCGAGCGCAACCTCGCCAAGCTCACCGGCAAGGACGCGTGGGCCGGCAAGCAGTCCGCCGCGCTCGCCAAGCGCGCGAACAAGGCGCAGGCCTCGCGCGCCGCGTTCCACGTCCGCAAGGAGTTCGCCACGGGCTTCCGGCTCGAAGAGGCGGACGTTTCGCGCCGCAACTTCGTCCTGCGCGTTCCCGCCGGCGAGCTGCCGGTCGGCCTGGACCGCGTCCTCGTCCACCCCGACCTCGAAATCGCGCCGACGGACCGGATCGCGCTCACGGGCGCGAACGGACTCGGCAAGTCGACGCTGCTGCGTTTCCTGCGGCCGCTGTTCAACGTGCCGCAGGAGCATTTGGTCTTCGTGCCGCAGGAAGTTTCCGCGGACGAGTCCGCGCGCGTCCTGGCGGAGGCGAAGAAGCTGCCGGACGACCGGCTCGGCGACGTGATGACGCGCTTTTCGCGCCTCGGGTCGCGCCCCGGCCGGCTGCTCGAATCGGCGATGCCCTCGCCGGGCGAGGTGCGCAAGCTGCTGCTCGCGCTCGGCATCGCGCGCGGTCCGCACCTGATCGTCATGGACGAGCCGACGAACCACATGGACCTGCCGGGCATCCTGTGCGTGGAAGACGCGCTCGCGGAGGCTCCCTGCGCGTTGCTGCTCGTGAGCCACGACGAACGCTTCCTCGCGCGCCTGGCGCGGACGCGCTGGGCGCTCGCGCAAACCGCGCCCGGCCGGGTGGAGCTGTCGGTGCGGCCGTTCGAGGCGCCCTAACGGCCCAGGACGAGCTTGAAGAGATACTCGTCGGACCGTTTTTCGATTTCGGCGTTGAGGCCGGCCGTCCCGAGTTCTTCGGCAAGAGTCGGCTCGCCGGAGAAGAGGTTCGTTCCGAGACCGAGCCGTTCGCCGGGGATCGTGCAGCCCATGGCGGCGAGAACGGTCGGATACATGTCCATCGGGGAGAAGACGCGGTTCTTCGTCCGTTCGGGCGGCGCGGGCGGAACGGCGTTGAGGAAGCAGTTGTAGACGCGGCGGTCGCAGGGGAACCCCGCGAGCGCGTCGCGGAAATAGCGATGGTCGTGGCCGAGGTGGTCGCCGCACACGAGGAGCGTCGTGTCGTTCCAGTACGGCTGCGACCGGAGCCAGCCGACGAACGCGGCGACCTGGCGGCTCGTGCAGGCGAAGACGTTTTCGTACTTGCGGACGAAGTCGTTGCGGCAGCGGTCGCAGACGAAGCCGCCGGTCGCGTGCGTGTCGGCCGTGAGCAGCGTGAGCGCGAAGGGACGGCCGTCCGCGGCCAGGCGGGCCAGTTCGAGCTTGGCGTATTCGAACAGGACCGCGTCCTCGAAGCCCCACCACTTGTGGTAGCCCTCGGGGACGACGCCGTCGCGCGGGGCGGTGGAGACGTCGAGGATTTCGTCCGTCCCGTGCTGGCCGTAGAGCTTGTCGCGGCCCCCGAACGACGCGTCCGACCCGACGATCAGCGCCTGCCGGTAGCCGGCGGCGTGCAGCACGTCGCCGAGCGCCCAGGCGCCGGGAAGGAACGCGGCGCGCTTCCCGTAGGCGTTTCCGTGGACGGGCACTTCGAACGGGACGCCCATGGTCAGGGCGACCATGGCGCCGACCGTCCACGACGTGCCCGTCGTGCGCGGCCAGCCGCCCACGCCGCCGTGGTGGGAGAAGTTGACGTTGTCCGCGGCCAGCCGGTAGAGCTCCGGGACCGCGCAGACGGGCAGCGCGCCGCCCTGCGCGCGGGAGAAGAAGGTCGTCTCCGCCGATTCGACGTAGATGCAGACGAGGTTGCGTTTCTTTTCCGGGAAGGCGATCGCGACGCCCTTCGGGTCGACGTAGCGCTCCGCGTAGAGCGCGGTCTTCTCCGTCCGCGCCGAGAGCCACTTGCGGAAGCCGGTGTTGCGGGACGCCCCGGCGAGGCACGCGGCCGCGACCGCGAGGCACGCGGCGGCGGAGACGGGGGCCGGCAGCGGCCAGAGCCGGATGCGCCGCCCGCTCCGGCGCGCGACGAGGTCGATGCGGGAGCGCCGACGCGGCTCCAGGAACGCCGCGAGCGCGAGGAGCGCGACGGCGCCCGGAAGGAGCGCTTCCAGGAGGAAGCTCCGGAATTGGCCGGATTCCGCCTTTTCGACGTCGAAGAGGATCGTGAAGAGGATCGAATCGAACCCCGTGTCGCCGAAGCGGTGGCGGTACCAGACGGACGCGAACCACGCCAGGACCGAGAGGACGACGACGGCGCCCGCGAGGCCTTCCGCGAGACGGGCGGCGAGGACTCGGACCGGGAGGCGGCGGCCCATCGGCTAGGCGTCCGCCTCCCCGGCGGGCGACGCCTCGATCCGGAACCGGTTCGCGAGCAGCGCTTCCGCGAAGCCCGCGAGCGCGGCGGCCGGGACTGCGACGGCCAGGTACTTGAGCGCGGCGGCGGCGGTCACGCCCGTCGCGGGGAAGAGCGGCATCGCCCCCGTTCCGAACGCGGAGCACTTCGCGGCCCAGACGGCGGCGTTGACGGCAACGGCGTTCCAGGCGGCCAGGTACACGGCGCCGCGGACGGTGAGCCGGCGGGCGCGGGCGCGGTCGGCGAGCGCTGTCGCGCACAGGGCGGGTGCGAAAAGGAGGAGGGCTTCGGTCATGCCGGCGCATTCTACACCCTTTGAATTGCGGGCGCAAGTATGGTATCCTTGCGCGCCATGGAAGATTTCGCGCCGTCCGTGTCCGTTCTCGTTCCCACGCTCAACAGCGCGCGGACGCTCGGCGCGTGCCTCGATTCGGTGCGTGCCCAGGACTACCCGCCGGACCGCCTGGAAATCGTCCTGGCGGACGCCGGTTCGACCGACGGAACGGTCGGCCTCGCGCGGGAGCGCGGCGTTTCGAAAATCGTCGACAACCCGCTCCGGACGGGCGAGGCGGGCAAGACCGCGGCGGCCAAGGCCGCGACGGGGGAGCTCCTCGCGCTCGTGGACAGCGACAACGTGCTGCCCGACCCGGGCTGGCTGCGGCGCATGGTCGCGCCGTTCGCCGACTCCGCGGTCGCGGCGTCCGAACCGCTCGCCTACGAGGCGCGTCCGGGGGACCCGCCGCTCGTGCGCTACTTCGCGCGGCTCGGGATGAACGACCCGCTGTGCCTCTTCGTCGGCAACTACGACCGCCGGTGCGCCGTCACCGGGCGCTGGACGGAGCTGCCGGTCGACGCGGAGGACCGCGACGGCTGGCTCGCGGTGCGGCTCGTCCGGGGGCGCGCCTTCCCGACGATCGGCGCGAACGGCTTCCTGATCCGCCGGTCGCTGCTTCCGCGCACGCGGTTCGATCCCTACTGGTTCGACGTCGACATCCTGCAGGACCTGGCGGCGTCCTCGCCGGACGGCGCGGTCGTCGTGGCGAAGGTCGACACGGGGATCGTGCACCTGTACTGCGACACGTTCGAGGCGTTCGGACGAAAGCAGGCGCGCCGCGTGAACGACTTCCTCCACTTCTCGCCGGCGCGCGCCGCCTCCGCGGCCGGGGCCGGCAAGCCGCCGCTCAAGCGCGGCATCCTGCGCTTCTCGCTGGCCGTGCTGCTCGGCTTCCCGCTGCGCCGCCAGGCCGCGCGCGGCAACCGCGCCTCGCCCGATCCCGAGGCGTGGGCGTTGCACGCGAAGGCGTGCCGGCTCACGTTCCGCGTCTACGCGGCCGCGGCCCTGCGCCGGCTCTTCCGCGGCCGCGCGGCTCCCGCCGACCGCTCCGCCTGGCGCCAGTAGGGCCGGACTTTTCGCCGTTCAACCGTTCGCGTTTTCAGCCATGCCCCTGATCTTCCTCGACACCCACGTCCACCTGTATCCCGCGCACGACTACGGGCGCGTCTTCGATTCCTTCCGCCGCCGCGCGCTGGCCCGCGGCGCGGGTCTTGCCGCGATGTTCCTCGTCGAGCGCGAGGGACAGGACGAGTTCGCCCGGCTCGCCTCCGGCGAGGCGTTGCCGCCCGGCGTGGCGCTCGCGCGCCGCGAGGACGCCGCGCTCCTGCTCCGGCACGAGCGCGGGGGCGCGCCGCTCGTCGTCGTGGCCGGCCGCCAGGTCGCCTGCGCCGAGCGCGTGGAGGTCCTCGCGCTCGGGTCCCGCGAGACGTTTCCGGACGGCATTCCCGCGGCGGAGGCCGTCGAGCGCGCGCGCCGCGCGGACGCGCTCCCGGTGCTCGCGTGGGGCGTCGGCAAGTGGATGTTCTCCCGCGCGAAAGTCGTCGACGCGCTGCTGCGCCGCTTCCCCGCCGAGGAGCTCTTGCTCGGCGACACGTCCCTGCGGCCCGTCTTCTGGCCCGAACCGGCCGCGATGGCCGCCGCGCGGACGCTCGGCCGGCGCGTCCTGCACGGCTCCGATCCGCTCCCGCCCGCCTTCGAGCAGACGCGCGCGGGGCAGTGGGCCGACCTCGCGGACGAGCCGTTCGACGCAACCGGACCGCTGCTCGGTCCGCTTCTGGCGATTCTCCGCGAGGCGCCGCTCGTCCCGGTCGGGCGCCGCGCCGGTCCGTTCCAGTTCCTGCGCCGGATGCTGCAGAAGAAATGAGCTCGATCGATTCCGACCTCTACGCCGAGGCGCCCGTCCTGCGGGCGCGGATGGAAGTGCCCGAAGAAGCGCTCGACGCGCTGCTCGACGCGCTCTGGGGGCTCGACCCGCCCGTGGGGTCCTGGCAGGACCTGGAGACGGGCCGCGCGTTCCTCGACTGCTACGCGGTGGACCGCGCGGCGTTGGAGCGGACGGCGGCGGCGATGCGCGCGGCGGCCGCTGGCGAAGGGCTCGGGGAGCGCGCGGTCGCGTTCGAGACTCTCCCGCGCGAAGACTGGGCCGAGTCGTGGAAGCGCTTCTTCCACGTGATCCACGTCTCGCCGCGCGTGACGGTCCGCCCGCCGTGGGAACCCTGCGAACCGGACCGTCCGGACGGCGTCGTGGTGACGATCGAGCCGGGCATGAGCTTCGGGACCGGCCTGCACGGCACGACGCAGGCGTGCCTGCGTTTCCTCGAGGAGCTCGCGGAGGAGGACCCCGCCGCGCGGCCGCGTTCGCTCGCGGACCTCGGGTGCGGCTCGGGCATCCTTTCGATCGCCGCGCGCAAGCTCGGCTACGCGCCCGTGGCGGGCGTCGACTACGACGCCGCGGCGGTGCGCGTCTCCGAGGAGAACGCGCGCGAGAACGGCGTCCCGGACGTTTCCTTCGCTCCGTGCGACGTGACGGAGGACCCGATCCCGCGCGCGGACGCCGTCGTGGCGAACATCCTCGCGCCGGTCCTCGTGCGCGCCGCGCCGCGCATCGCGGCGGCGGTCGTGCGCGGGCCGCGCGCGGCGCTGGTGCTTTCCGGCATTCTCGGGTCGCAGTACGCGGACGTGCGCGCCGCGTACGAAGCCCAGGGCTTCCGCGAGGTGCGTCCGCTCGCCGTCGGCGAGTGGACGAGCGGCCTGTTCCGGCCCGTTTCCTAGCGGCGCAGCGCCGCCAGGCGGCGCGAGTGCGCGTGCGCCAGCGCGATCGCGAGGGCGTCCGCCGAGTCCTCTTGCGGAAGATCCGGCAGGCCGAAGACGCGCTGCATCATGCGTTGCATCTGGTCTTTCGTCGCCCGCCCGGTGCCGGTCACGGCCTGTTTGACGCGCGCCGGCGGGTATTCGGCCATCGGAAGGCCGCGGCGCGCGCAGGTCGCGACGACGACGCCGCGCGCGTGGCCCAGCACGAGCGAGGTGCGCGCGTTCTTGCAGAAGAAGATGCCCTCCATCGCGACCTCGTCCGGCTTGAATTCGTCGAGGTAGCGCTCGAGCGTCTCGGCGATGTTCACGAGGCATTCGGCCATCGAGAGCCTCGCGGCGTTGCGGATCGGGCGGCAGTCGACGAAGCCCGTTCGGGAGCCCTCGGCGTCGACCACGGCGAGTCCCGTGCTTCGCAGCGACGTGTCCACGCCGAGGATGCGGACGGCCCCCGTGGCAGCCGGAGCCGGCACGAACGGCAACGCGGCGCGCACCGACG
>CADBEF010000076.1 GCA_902793555.1 uncultured bacterium
CAGTCGCGGAAGGTGCTGGACCAGTCCTTGGCGCCGCCGCCGCCGGAAACGACGTGGCCGGAAGGCGCCGTGATGCCCGGAAGCGTCACGTTGACGAGCGCCGAGCAATTCTGGAAGTGGTTGTTCTGCCCGTAGAACGTCGCGATGGTGTCCCGGAACACGACATTGGTGAGCGCCGCGCATCCCACGAACGTGGCATCCTCCGAGTATCCCGCCGAATGGCCGATGGCCGCCAGCGCGGACCCCTCGGCCGTCCGGAACGACGTGATGGCGCTTTTGGCAAAATCCCCGGAGATGGCGGTGACGCCGGCGGGCAGCACCACGTCGCCGTAGAGCTTGGGGCTGTTGTAGAAGGTCCGGTAGAGGGGCCCGGACAGCCCCGGCGGCAGGAGGTCGTTCACGTCCATTTCGAGCTCGCTGCAATTCTGGAACGCCGACGATCCGATGGTGGCGATGGTGGAGGGAATCGCGACTCGCCGCAGTTTCTTGCAGCTGTTGAACATGCTCTGCGACAGGGCCGTGAGTCCCGTCGAGGCGCTCAGGTCCGCGTTGGTCAGCGCGGAGCAGTTCTGGAATGCGTTGTTGCCGGTCTCAATCAGCTCCGCGCCGGACTTGAACCCGGTGAGGGAGGAATTGTTCTGGAAGCAATATCCGCCGAGCTTGACGACATACCCGCCGGCAATGCCGGACGAAAGATCGACATCGCCGGCGATGTCGGCGTTGGACTTGTTGTCGCCGATGGTCAGGGTCGAACCGCTGACGGTGACGTTCTTGAGAACGAAGGTTCCGTCGGAGAGCGTCTTCGCCGACGAATCGAAGGTCCACGCGGCACGGACGGAAGGCGACAACCCCAACGAGAGCGCAAGGGCGGCGAAGAAGGCGGGACGGGCATGCATGGAGGGGAACGCGGGCTGGAAGGTTTCGCCGCGGCGGCAGACCGAGCGGATCGCCTGGCGGAGGCCGTCGGAGAACTGGTCCACGAGGCGGCCCGGCTTGCGCAGGTCCACCTCGAACGGCAGCGCGTCCGCGGACTTCCGCGCGCCCTTCCCGTCGCTCGTTTCGGGTTTCATGTCGAACGGGGCGGATTCTAGCACAACGCGCCGTTCCGCGCCAGCGCTTTTGCCGACTTTCGCGGGCGTGGCGGGGTGCGGCGGACCGAGGACGAGCGCCACGCGGAACGGGAAAGTTGGGCCGGGCGCGGCCGAATCTAGCGCTTCCACGGGCAGGGAGCGCCTTTCCGCTCCCACCAGTCGAGAAAGGCGACGCCTTCGTCGTCGGGCTTGACGACGGCGACGCCTCCGAAGCGCGTGTTCTCCAAGACGACGAACAGCGTCGCGTCGCCTTGCCGCGCGGCGTGGACGTACCAGCCCTTCCGGTCGTTGGAGAAAAAGGACGGCGCGTCGCGGTGGCCGATCCACAGCAGGAGCCGGCCGTCGTGGAACAGGATCCGGAACCGGACGGGAACGCCGGGCGGACAACTGCCGCGGTACGCCTCGCCCCACCGGTCCCGGTCGGTCGCGGAATTCTCGAACCGGACGCCGACGGAGTCCGGGAACCGTTCGAGGACGAGGACGGGGCGGTCCGCCAAGCCGGTCGGGGAATCCGACAGGCAGAAGGAGATCCGGTGCGGGGCGTTCGTCGGTCCGACGGGAAGCATTTCGCCGGAGAATTCGACGTTCCACGGCAGCTTGTGGCGGAACTTCGCCACGGCGGTGCCCGTTCCGCCCGGCAGGACCGAACTCAGGTTTCCGACGATGTCGATGCCCAGGCCGGCCTTGTCGGGGCCGGGCCAGGCGATTTCCCCCCAATCCGGAACATGGCGTTTCTGGACGATCGGGAAGCCCCGCGCCGCGCCGTTCGTGAAGGCGCTCTCGCGCCAGGCGCCGAACCGGATGGACGAGAGCAGACGCGCTTCCGCGTCCGTCAAGGCGTCGCCCTCGGTCTCCCACGCCGCGTCCGCTTCGGCGAGGCAGGCGGCCGGATCGCCCGAGAAACGGAGTCCGAAGAGCCGCCGGAGCAGGGCGTCCCGCGGCCCGCCGAAGCCATCGATCGCCGTTTCGATCTCGGACCACTGTTCGAAGTTGGAGGAGAGGAACTGGTACGGGCGGAACGGCGTCCGGAGCTCCTTCGCCGTTTCGAGCGCGCCGGCACGGTCCCCTCGCGCCCAGCGGATCGCGGCCAGCGAGAGGGCGGCGGTTTCGCGTTCCGTCCGGAGATGGTTGGATTCGTCCGCGGCCGCGGCGGAAAGCGCCCGTTCGGCCATGCGGAAGCGGGCGTCGTCGGCCCAGTAGACGGGCGAGGGAACGCCGAGTTCGGTCCGCAGCCGGACGAGGAAAAAGCCGCCCCAGCCGCGCAGGGGCAGGTCGTCGCGGTCGATGGCGCAGAGGGCCTTCGCGAAGCGGCGCATCCGGTCGGTGCTTCCGTGCCAGCGCGGGTAGTTGAACCAGAAGTACTGGTTGTAGGCGTACCAGAAGTCGATTTCGGCTTCGCAGGCGCGGCCGAACCATTTGTCCATTTCGGCGTCTCCCGCGTCGCCGCCGGAGACGGTGACGAGGAACGCGGCGGCGATCGGGAGGTCGGGCCGGAGCTCCCAGGCGCGTTCGAGGGCGACGCGGGCGAGGGCGAGGTGGTCCGAGAACTCTTTCCATCCCTCGGCCGACACGGTGTGCGCCCAGCCGGAACCACGCGCTTCCCACGCCTTGGCGATCTCGGAATGGCCGCGGAAGAGCAGAACCAGCCAGGGATCGGCGCCCGCCACTTCGAGCGCGCCGGCCATCCCGGGGTCCTCCGACGGCAGGAGAAGGATCAGGAACCCCCGGACGGAACGCGTCGCCTCCGGCCGCCCTGCGAACGTCGCGGCCCATTCCGCCCCCGCGCGTCGGAGGGCGTACAGGCGCTCCGGCGGCGCCGGTCGTTCCTTCGGGACGGACGGGTCGAGGTCCATTCCGGACGGACGGCGCTTCCGGAGCGTGGCGGAGCCCGTCTCGCGGAGCAGGGCGGCGTGCGCGGCGAGCAGGCGCGCGAGGGGCGTCGCGTCCGGCGCAGCCGCGGCCTCTTCGAGCGCGCGGAAGGCGGAAACGCCGTCGTCGGGACGCCCCCAGTGGACCGGACCGGTCGCGGCCATCCAGAGCAGGAACGGATGCCGGACCCCGGCGCCGGCGACGAACGCTTCGACGCGCCGCCAGTTTTCGTCCGGCCATTCGTCGAGTTGTCCGCGGCAGGCCAGGCGCGAGAAATCCTCCAGCAGGGCCCGCGTCCCGGCCGCGTCGGCGGCGGTCGCGTCGGCGGGCTCGTCGAACGCGTCCGACCACAGGGCGCGCAGGAAGGGCATCATCCGCTCGCGGTCGTACTTGCCGCGCGTCGGCAGGGCGAAGTTCGTCCGGACGTTGTCCCGCCAGGCGGCGAGGGCCGCCTTGTCGTCGAGGCCGTGCCAGGCGCCGTCCGCGGGCGCGGCCGCCGCGGAAGCCGCAGCAAGGGCGAGGAGAAGAAAGGCGGAGCGTTTCATCGCGGCGGATTATAGCGCGAGCGGCGGAAGAAGGGAAGCGCGAGCACACGCGAGAAGATGCATTTGGTCGGAACTGTCATGGTCGGGCTTCTCCCTTGGTATCGGCAACGTATTCGAGCGGAGAACCCCGGATCGGGCATAGGGAAAACGGGCGCGTTCGCCCGCGCGGAACGCGCGGGCTCCAGGCCGACTCCTGCTTGCGTGGCGGGGTGTCGCGAACGCGCCACCCCGCCACGCAAGCGGAAGGGGGACTACTTGATCAGGATCATCGTGCCGGGCGGGTCGGCGAGGTAGCGCACAATCAGGACGCCGCAACCGCCCTTTCCGCCGATGCCGTCGGTCTGTCCGCCTCCTCCGCCGCCAGAGCCCGTGCCGTCGCGCCCGGCATGGCCCCATGGGCGGCGGTATTTTGGGCTCTGCAGAGCGGTCTCGCCGTCGCCGCCGATGCCGGAGCCGCCGATGCCGTGGTTGCCGCGCACGTTCGAGCTGCCCGACCACCCTGCGCCGCCGCCGGCGGCGTAGAAGCGCGACTCGCCCGTGATGTCGAACGCGAGTCCGTCGCCGCCGTTGCCGAGGCAGTCCGAGGTCGAGCCGGCCTTGCCGTCCGTGCCGGGAGAGCCCGCGCCGCCGCCGCCGCCCGGGTTGTAGCCGCTCGGGGCCGCGTTCCCGCCGGCGTGTCCGATCACGACGCCATCGTCCGGCTCCGCGGCGCCGCCGGCCTTCTGCACGGCGCCGCCGCCTCCGCTTCCGCCGGGATGGCCCGCGTAGCGCGTCGAACCGCCCCCGTAGCAGCCACCGGCGCCGCCGCCGGGGGCCACGAGCGAGACGCGCCCGTTCCGCGAGACGAGCGACGAGGCACCGCCATCCCCGCCGTCGGCGATGCCGCCGGCGCCGATGGCGACGTCGTAGATGCCGCCGGAGAGATGGATGCCGTTGGTGTGGATGAGCCCGCCCGCGCCACCGCCGCCGCCGGTCGCCGTGCCGCCCGAGCCGCCGCCGCCCACGAGCAGCAGTTCGGCGTCGAAGCCGCGTTTCACCCGCAGCTCGCCGCTCCCGCGGAACTCGTGGACGACCCAGTTGCGCTTGAGCTCCGGGTCGCGCCACGTGGAGACCGTGCCGCCGACGGCCCAGGCGCTTTCACGGTCCGCCGGCTCCTCGCCAGCGGCCGGCGGCGCGACGAGGAGGATCACGACGCCATTGGCGCCGTTGGCGCTTTCGAGCGTCGTGCCGCCGGCATTCCAGCCGCCGCCGCCGCCGCCGCCGCCGCGGTTCGGGGCGGCGTCCGTCGCGTTGACGACCGAGCCCTCGAACAGCCCCGCGCCGCGTCCGCCGCCGCCGAGGCCGCCTGCACCGCCGTGCTTGAAGTTTGAGCGCCGCACGCCGCCGCCGCCGCCGTCGCCGTAGGAGACCGCCGCGCCCGTGATGTCGGAGACGACGCCCGGGCCGCCGTCGCCGGCGTGCTCGTAGTTGCCGTTCTCGTCCTGGTAGGCGTCGTTGTTTTTCGACGTGTGGAGAATCTGCGAGTCGCCGCCGGGACCGCCCGCGCCGCCGCCGCCGCCGCCGCCGCCGCATCCGGTTCCGCTGGAGCCGGAGTTCGTCGCCTTTCCGCCGGGGAAGCATCCTTCCGCACCGGCCTCGTAGCCGATCAGGGTGGCGGCCTGCTGGTCGCACGCGCCGCCGCCGCCGTTGCCCCAGGTCCGAGGTGATTCGACGTCCCAGCGACCGTCGTTGCTGTACCCCCAGCCTCTCGCCCCGCCGCCGCCGAGCGCGACGACCTCGAAGGCCGAGCATGAGACGGATGACGGGAACCCATTGTGGCCGCGGGCCTGCTGCGACCCCTGGTTGCTCCGGTAGCCGCACGGGCCAACGACAACCTGGTATGCATCATCCGTCTTGAGAAATGTGGGCGTTTCCGGTGTCCAGTCGACAACCTGCCCGCCGGCTCCGCCGCCAAGGCCGCCGCCACCACCGCCGCCCACGACAAGCAGACGTAGGAGTCGCACGTCGGAAGGAACCGTGAGCGTCCCGTGCGAGGTCAGCGTCACGACGTGCGCGCCGGCGATCGACGGGTGGTCCGTCTCGGTGAACGTCCCGGTGTAGGACACGAGGTTCTCCGCGGCGGCGGACGCGACGAGGAGGGCGAGAACCAGGGCGGTGCTTTTCTGCATGGCGGAACGATTCCGAGGTGGTTGTATCGGCTTTGCGGCGACGCGGGCGCATCGCCGCAAGGCCGGCTGGCGCGCAAGCGCGAGGATCGCAAGAAGACGTTTCATGGGGGACATGATAGCAGAATCGATCTGCTTTGAAAACACCCGATCGCGCCACGCCGTCGATCCGGAGCGAAGCGGAGCTACAACGCCCTCCCCGTCGCCCCGCGGGACGCGGCGCGCACGGAGAGGACCTGCGTCGCGTCCGGGAGGCCGGGCGAGGAGACCGCGAGGACGAGGTCGCCGGGCGTAGCAGCGCGGAGGATCGCGAGGGCGCGGCCTTCGTAGGCGTGGCAGGAGGGCGACGTGTAGGCGTCCTCGCTTTTCGGATCGGCGGAGAAGACGCCGAGCAGCTCGCCGCCCTCGACGCGGCAGGCGATCGGCGCGGCGCTTTCGTCGACGCGGCGGCCGGCGGCGTCGCGCACCTCGATCCGGACGTAGGCGAGGTCGCGGCGGTCGGCGGCGATCGCGTCGCGCTCTGGCAGGAGCGCGAGCGAGGCCGGGGCGCCGGTCGTCTCGAGCGCGGATTCGCCGACGGGCGCACCGCCCTTCATCGCGCGGGCGACGAGCCGCCCGGGCTCCCACGGGACGTCGAGCGTCGCGCAGCCCTTCTCGGGGCGCGCGGCGCCGATGCGGCGGCCGCCCAGCTCGAAGACGATCTCGTCGGCGTCGGTGTAGACGCAGCAGCGCACGGGCGTGCCGGGCGCGACGTCCGGGAAGGTCCAGGTGGCGCGCAGGTCGGGGAAGCTCCACGGCGTGCCGGCCCATTCGAGGCCGTTGAATCGGGGGTGGCGCGTCCAGATGCGCGGTTCGGCGCCGCCGCGCCAGACGGCCTCGCGCAGATACGACTGCGGGCGGCGGTTGCCGCAGAGGTCCAGGTCGGCGTCCCACGCGGCGCGCCAGGGGTAGGACTGCGGAATCTCGAGGCGCTCGTCCGCCGGGTGCCACGCGCCGCGGCCGATGCCGGCTTCGCCGAGGTAGTCGAACGCGGTCCAGACGAAGTCGCCGCAGACGTTCGGGTTCTCGCGCGTCGCCTTCCACGAGTCGAAGAAGTCGCGCGCGAAGGTCTCCGTGCCCCAGACGACGCGGCGCGGGAAGCGCTCGCGGTCGGCGGCGTAGCGGGCGAACATGTAGTTGTAGCCGACGACGTCGAGCGCCTCGGCGGCGCGCGCGGTGAGCGGCGCGAAGAGATCCCTGGCGCGGGCGGGGGCATCGAGCCGCCAGTGCGGGAAGGCGGCGTCCTTGACGTCGTCCGGCGTGGCGGGGTCCGGCTGCGGAAGGTCCCAGAGCTCGCAGAAGGCGGAGGTCACGGCGCGGGTCGGGTCGAGGCGGCGGCATTCGGCGGCGAGGCGCTCGGCCCACGCGGCGCCGTCGGAGTGGCCGGCGCGCTCGGAGATCTCGTTGCCGATCGAATACGAGACGACGCACGGGTGGTTGCGGTCGCGCAGGACCATCGCGTCCACGTCGCGGGCCCACCAGTCGGCGAACCAGAGGTGGTAGTCGCACGGGCGCTTGGGGTTCGTCCACATGTCGAACGCCTCGTCGAGCAGGAGCATCCCGAGCTCGTCGCACGCCTCCAGCAGCGCGAGCGAGGGCGGGTTGTGCGCGACGCGGATCGCGTCGAAGCCCGCCTCCCGCAGCAGGCGCGCGCGGCGCCGCTCGGCCGCGGGGAACGCCGCCGCGCCGAGCACGCCGTGGTCGTGGTGGATGCAGCCGCCGCGGAGCTTCTCGGGGCGGCCGTTGATGCGGAAGCCGCGCTCGGGATCGAACGAGAGCGAACGGACGCCGAAGCGCGTCGTCTCCTCGTCGAGCACGGCGCCGCCCTCGCCGACGACCTCGAGACGCAGCGCATAGAGCGCGCCGTGGCCGATGTCCCAGAGGTCCGGGCGCGGGACCTCGAAGGAAAGGGCGGCCGCCGCGGCCGTTTCGCCCGCGGCGGCCGCGACGGGGACGTCGCGCCGCAAAACCTCGGCGCCGGCGGGGTCGAGTAGAGTCGCTCGCAGTGCGGCGCTGGCGGGAGAATCGAACGAGACACGCGTCTCGACGCAAACGAGCGCGCGCTCCGCGGAGACCTCGGGCGTCGTGACGAACGTCGCGCGCGGCTCGATGCGGACCGGGCCGCCGAGCCAGAGGAAGACGTCGCGATAGAGGCCGGAACCGGAATACCAGCGCGTGGAGGGCTGGAGGCCGGAGGTGTCGACGCGGAGCTCGTCGGCGCCGCCGGGATGGACGCCGGCCGAGAGGTCGACGAGCCACGGCGCGTAGCCGTGCGGATGCATCGCGAGGCGGCTGCCGTTGAGCGTCACGGCGGCGCACAGGTAGGCGCCGTCGAGGTCGAGGATGGCGTGCCTCGACTCCGCGGGGACGCGCAGGACGCGCGAGTAGCACAGGTCGGTCGAGACGAACCAGCCGGTGTCGGCGGCGCCGGGGGCGGCGGGGTCGCGCGGGAGGGAGACGGAGCCGTCGTGCGGCAGGTCGACCGCCTCGGGCGCGCCGCCCGGGCGGCGGACCGTCCAGCCCTTCGAGAGGAGGATTCGTTTCATGGGATGAAATCGCCGCGACGCTACTTCACCCGCCAGGCGGCGGTGCCCCACTGCGGGAGCCGGAGGCGGAGGGTTTCGCCGGAGCGCGAGGGCTTCGGGGCGCCGAAGAGCGGTTCGAGCTCGCGCTTGCCGAGGCCGGGGACCGCGAGCTCGGTGTCGACGGCCCCTTCGAGCGTGTTGGCGACGAGGAGGTAGCGGCCCGAGGCGTCGTCGCCGCAGTAGAGCGCTCGGACGTTGCCGTCGGTCGAGAGCGCGCGCGTCTCCGCGCCGGACATCAGCGCGCCCTGGAAGACGCGGATCTCCTCGATGAGCTTCTTCACCTCGTGCGCCGTGGCGGGGTTCCAGCCCATGCCCTGCTTCTGCGCGCCGCTCCAGTCGCCGGTCTGCTTCCAACAGTAGAAGCCGATGCCGCTCGCGCCGTGGATGCACGAGAGATACGCCTCCGCGCGCACCCACTCGGGCGTCTCGGTCGGCTGCTTCTCGCTCTGCCCGAACGCCTGCGGCACCACGAACGGCCGGCGGTGCAGCGGCGCGTACTGGCGGCGCATCTCCTCGACGCGGTCCGCGAACGTCGCCGCGCTGCCGAGGCTTCCGTAGTAGCGCAGGTAGACGTCGTTGCCGCCGTACTCGCCCGCGGTCACGGCCGGAAGGTTGCCGAGGTTGAACGCGGGGTAGCCCATCCTGTCGTACTGGGCGAAGAAATCGGCGGCGCGCCGCAGGGACCGGTGGAAGTTGCCGCCCGCCTCGTCGGAGAAATACCACATCCGGACCAGGTGGTCCGGGTCGGCGGAAATGCTCGCGACCTCGCGCGGGATGCGTTCGTTTTTCTCGAAGGAGAATCCGGGGTTCCCGGGGCGCTGCTCGCCGATGATGTCGTTCCAGACGCCGAAGCCCTCGAAGCAGAGCACGACGCCCGCCATCGCCGCGCGGTTGAGCCGGTTCGACTCGACGAGGGCGTCGATCGCCGCCTCGCGTTCGGCGCCGGCGAGCTTCCGGTCGACGAACTCGCCGAGGACCGCGCGGTCGAGCGAGAGGTGGTTGCGGTAGTCCCAGTCCCAGATCTGCATCCAGTCGAAGCCCATGTCGCAGGCGCGCAGCCCGGTGTCGTCGATCGGCGCGTCCCAGTCGAACGTGTGGCAGTGGTAGATGCCGAGCGGGAAGTACGGTTCGCCCTCGTTGAGGAGGAACCCGTCCTGGTCGACCATCAGCTGCCCCTTCTCCGGCGCGACGATGCGGAACGCGCCGGTCGCGACGTGCCTCGAGCCGTCGGGCAGCGTCGCCTCGGCCTCCAGCCCGTAGTCGCCCGCGGGGGCGTCGGCCGGCACCGGGAGGAGCGCCTCGGCCGCGGCGGCGCCGGGGGGAAAGACGCCCTCCGACCGCGCGACGACGGCGCCCTTCGCGTTCTTCGCGGCGATCGTCCACGTGCCGCCGCCGGCGTCGAGGAAGCGCCGGTTGAACCGCACGCCGGCGACGACGCCCGCCTGGCGCCGCTTCGCCGAGACCGCGCCGCGGCAGGCCGCCGTCGCCGCGACCGTGAAGAGCTCCGGCAGCGCGACCTTGCGCTCGGAGAGCGTCCAGGCGCGCCGGCCGCCCCATTCGAGGAGCTCGGTCCTGCAGGCGACCTCGCCGTGGAGGTCGAGCGGCGGAACCTGCAGCTCGATCGCGACGTTCTCGCCGTTCTTCCTCGGCACCTTCGCCCGCGCGACGAACGTGCGGGACCGCCCGCCCTTGCGCGTCTCTCGGAGCGTGAGGCGCAGCGCAAGCGGAAGCCCCTCGCCGTCCGGCAGGACGTTCTTCGCCTTTAGGACGATCTTGCCGCCGCCGAGGTCCGGCTCCTCGCCGCGGCCGCGCCAGTCGTCGAGCGGCTCCCACTCCTGCGAGAACTGCTGGAGGCGGATTCCGGCGTCCTCGAGCGAAAGCTGGAACGCGACGTCGGCGCGCATGGCGGGCGTGTCCGCGACCTCGTGCGTCGAGACGACCAGGAGCCCCCGGCCGACGCGGTGCAGCATCGTGTAGCCGTTCTGGACCGTCTCCCAGCGCCTGCCCGCCTCGCCGGGCAGCGAGAGGCGGCCGTCGCCCGCGCCGAGCGTCGGCGAGATGCGGTTCGGGCAGTCGAAGAGCGGCGTGCCGCCGGGCTGCACGTTCCGGTCGTAGGGGTTCGCCGCGCCCTTCTGCGGCTTGAAGGCGGGCAGCGCGTCCGCGCCGCAGAACGCCGCCGCGCCCGCGTAGTCCTCCCTGCACTCGACGAGGCGGACGATCAGCACGCCGCCCGCCTCGAGGAACGCGCGGTAGCGCTCGCCCTCGCCCTCCGGGAGGCGCTCCGCCCAGCGGATCTCGTGGCGCCCGCCGGCGGAGGGCGTCGCCTTCGCGGCCGCCGCCGCGCGCTTCTCCGCGGCCTTGGGCGGCTCGACGGCCGGCCCCTCGGAGCAGACGATCTCCGGCGCGCCCGCGAGGCGCAGCAGGACGCGAACCGTGCGCCCGATCTCCGCGGCCGTGAGGCGCCCGGCGACGCGGAGCTCCTGCTCGGCGTCCGCGGAGACCGACTTCGGCGGCAGGTCGATCGCGTCCCTGCCGAAGGCGCGGGGATTCCTCCCCTCCGCGTCGACCGTGAGGACGTCGAGCGAGCCGCGCAGCGCGAGCTCGCCCCCGTTCCGCACGCGCATCGACACGGCGAAGTCGCCGATCGCGAACTCCTTCGGGATGGCGTGCGACACGATCTCGACGCCTCGCTCGCGCGCCGCGGCGACGAACGGCTCCTCCGCGCGGGCGGCGGCGAAGGAAAGGAGAACTGAGGAAAGCAGGAGGAAGTCTTTCGTTTTCATGGGCGGTCTCCGATCCGGTTTGCGGACTACGGTGCGAAGAGTACCCGAACGCCGCCCCGACTGTCAAGGAGAATGTGCAGAATGTGCAGAATATGGAAGCGCCCCTACCCTTGCGAAGCGCTCGGAATACACAAATCGCTTCGTCGGCCTTCGGGCGGCGCGGCTGCGGCCGCGCCGCCGCAAGGCCGACTCGCACGCGACCGTGGCGGGGTGCGGCGACGGCGGCACCCCGCCACGGCCGCCGAGGGGGACTACTTGATCAGGACCAGGATGCCGACGGGATCGGACCAGCGGATCACGACGACGCCACTGCCGCCGGCGCCGCCGTTCTTGTCCGCGCCGTTGGTGCCGCCGGAGCCGCCGCCGCCGAGACCGTCGGTTCCAGGGATCGCCTTCTGGAGGCCG
>CADBEF010000077.1 GCA_902793555.1 uncultured bacterium
CGGCCGCGACGCTTAGCTCGATGCCCTTCTGCCGGACCTGGAAGCGGAAGGTGCCGGCGACGCGGGAGAGCAGCGCGGGGAAGTCGCACGGCGCGGAGGAGAACTTCATCTTCTCGGCGTCGAGCTTGGAGAGGTCGAGCACGTCGTTGACGAGCGAGAGCAGCGTGTGGGAGCTGAAGAGGATGTTCTCGATGTTCTCGGCGCGCTCCTTCGGGTCGGCGACGCCCTCGCGCAGCATCTCGGAGAAACCGATGATGGAGTTGAGCGGGGTGCGGATGTCGTGGCTCACCATCGAGAAGAACATGCTCCGCGCCTTCTCGGCGGCGAGCGTCGCGTCGCGTTCGCGGCGCAGGTCGTCCATGAGCCCGAGGTTCTCGCGCGTCATGCGGGCGAACATCGCGTAGCCGACGGAGGCGGAGAGGATGAGCGCGCCGAAGACCACGGCGAGGGCGAGCGTGAAGAGGATCATCTGGCGGTTCGTCGAGCGGATCGCCGACTGCGACGCCGCGTCGAAGTCGTCCGCCGTCCGGCCGATCGTGTGGTCGAGGAACTCCTGGACGCGCGCCCAGATGCCGGCCTTGGCGGCGAAGTAGTCGTCGCTGTAGAGCAGGTCGAACGCGCGCTGCCGCTTGCCGGCGGCGTCGAGCGCGGCCTCCTCGGGCGACAGGACGACCTGCCGCAGGTGTTCGGGGAGCCCCTCGACGTCCATCCCGAACGCCTCGGCGACGAGCCGCATCGCGCGGTGCTCGACGTCCTGCAGCGCGAGGGAGCGCGCCATCGCCTCGTGCATCGCGTCGCGGGCGGGATGGTCCGGCGGGAGCTTCGCGTCGATGATCGCGAGCGCGCGCTCGCGGTGCCGGTCGACCTTCTCCTCGTTCTCGTAGTCTTCGATGAAGCGAGGGAACCCGGTCGCCGCGAAGCGGCGGACGGCCTGCGTGAGGCGGTCCGAGCCCTCCTTGAGCAGGGCCTCGGCCTCGGAGAAGTCGCGGTAGTCGCGGTGGAACGAGGAGACGCGCTCCATGTCGCGCAGGTTGCGCGCGCTCTCGCGGAAGATCGCGGCGTCGAGCGCGAGCCAGGCGAGCCCCATCGCGGCGAGGAGGAACGGCAGGAGGCGGAGGAATCCCTTCAGGTGGGAGGGACGGCGCCGGGCGTCCGGCCCGGCGGGGAGGGAGCGGTTCATAGCGAAGCGAGGAATCGTGCGAGCGTGTCGGCGGTGATGGGTTTGAGGAGAAGGCCGTCGAAGCCGCGGCTGAGCGCGAGCTTGCGCGCCTCGACGTCCGCGGTCACGGCGTGGACGCGAAGCTTGGCGAGGGCCGGGTCGGCGCGGATCTCGCGGCAGAGCGCGTAGCCGTCCATCTTCGGCATCCAGAGGTCGGTGAGGACGAGGTCGAACGGCCGGCGGCGCAGCGCCTCGAGGGCCTTCGGGGCGGACGGCGCGGTCTCGACGTCGGTGATCCCGGCGCGCGCAAGGAGCGCCTTCTCGACGAGGAGGTTCACGTGGACGTCGTCCACGACGAGGACGGACCGGACCGGCACCGCGCCCTTCTCGGCGGGGGCGGCCGCGCGCCCGCCCTCCGCGGCCTCCTCCGGGGCCGCCGGCGCGGCGGTCTCGACGCCGGGCAGGACGGCGGTGAACGTCGAGCCGACGCCGGGCTCGCTCTCGAGCCGCAGCTCGCCGCCCATGCGCTCGAGGAGGCGCTTGCAGATGGTGAGGCCGAGGCCCGTGCCGCCGGTGCCGCTCGGGCCGACCTGGACGAACGGGTCCATGATGCGCTTCTGGTCCTCGGGGGCGATGCCGATGCCGGTGTCGTGCACCGAGAAGCGCAGCGTGCCGCGGCATCCGGGGCGCGGCGGCTCCGGGACGCCGGGGCGCTCGCCGGCGTCGGGGGGCACGTCCGGCTCGAACGACGAGGTGAGCTCCACGCCGCCCTTCTTCGTGAACTTCACCGCGTTGCCGGCGAGGTTGACGAGGATCTGCCGGAGGCGCTCCTCGTCGACCATCACCCGGGGCATCGGGGCGGACGAGGCGCCGATCGTGATGTCCTTGCCGGCGGCCTGGATGCGGAACGTAGCGGCAACGCGGGCGAGCATCTCCGGGAAGTCGCACGGCGCGGGCGCGAACTTCATCTTGTCCGCGTCGAGCTTGGAGAGGTCGAGCACGTCGTTCACGAGCGCCAGCAGCGTGCGCGCGCTGAAGAGGACGTTCTCCGCCGCCTCGGTGCGCTCCTTCTCGTCGTCGACGCCCTGCACGATCATCTCCGAGAAGCCGATGATGGAGTTGAGCGGGGTGCGGATGTCGTGGCTCACCATCGAGAAGAACATGCTCTTGGCCTTCTCGGCGGCGAGCGTCGCGTCGCGCTCGCGCCGGAGCTCCTCCGCGAGGCGGAGGTTGGCGCGGCTCTTGCCCGCGATGACGCCCAGCGCGGCGGCGACGGCGAGCGCGAGCAGGAGGAAGAGCGTGACGAGCCGCAGCGTGAGGATGCGGGTCTGGTTCGCGATGGCGTGCTGGGCCTCGGCCGCGTCGTCGCGCAGCAGGGCCATCTGCTCGTCCGTCGACCGGTCGAGGAACTCGTTGACGAGGTCCCACACCTCCGCCTTCGCGGCGAAGTAGGCGTCGTCGAAGAGCAGGCCGATGGCGCGCTGGCGCAGGGCGTCCGGGGCCATGGAGAGCTCCTCTTCCGAGAGCGCCTCGGAGCGCAGGCGCGGCGGAAGCTCGTCCGCCGCGACGCCGTTGGCGGCGGCGCACAGGCGAAGGGAGCGGCACTCGCGCGCGAAGAGGGCGTTGGAGCGCTCCATCGCGGCGTGGAGGATCGCGCGCGTTTCGTCCGAGACGTCGAGCGAGGCGTCGTCGATCAGCTCCAGCGCGTGGTTGCGGCTGCGGGTGCCGTCCGCCTCGGCGAAGAAGGCGACCAGGTGCGCGCGGTCGCCGGTCACGGCGTAGCGGCGCGCCGCCTCGGTGAGCGTGTCGGAGCCGCGCTTGAGCAGGCGGGAGGCCTTGCCGATGGCCTCGTGGTAGCTTTCCTGGACGGCGGAGAAGTGCGCGAGGCCCTCGCGCTGGCGGGCGGAGGCGGAGACGAGCTGCCAGGTGAGGAAGAGCCAGGCGACGGAGAGGACGGCGACGAGGACGAAGAGGACGCGGAGCGCCGGGGAGGTGCGCGACGCGGCGGGGGCGGCGTCGCCGGTCTCGGGATTCGGGGTGGGCGTTTCCATGGGCGAACGGGAAGCGTGCGGAAAGGGTGGCGGCCCATTCTACCCGCCGCGCCCCGCCGGGTCAAGCGGATGTCGCTTTGCGCGAGGGCGCTTCCCTTTCGCGCACGGTTTGTGTAGAATGTCCGTCCCAATGGACACGAAAGCCCCCACCACGCTCGCGAAAAGCCTTTCCCCGGTCCACGTCGGCGCGCTCGCCATCGGCTGCATCGTCGGCTGGATCGGGTTCGTCGCCCCCGGGGCGGAATACCTGCCCGAGGCCGGCCCGGGCGGGACGCTGCTCGCCATCGCCGTCGCCGCGCTCGCGATGACGGTCTTCGCCGCCAACTACGGCTACATGGTCCAGCGGCTGCCGGTCGCGGGCGGCGAGTTCGCCTTCGCGCGCAGCGCGTTCGGCGGGACGCACGCGTTCGTCTGCGTCTGGTTCCTCGGCCTGGCCTACCTGTGCCCGGTGGCCCTCAACGCGACGGCGATCGGCTTCGTCGCGCGGACGCTCTTCCACGAAACGCTGATGGTCGGGCCCCACTGGACGATCGCCGGCTACGAGGTGTATCTGCCCCCGCTCGCGCTCTCGGTCGGCGCCATCGCGCTCGTGGCGTCGATGTGCGCCCGCGGCGTCCGGGGCACCGGCGTGTTCCAGACGGTCCTCGTGCTGGCGCTGGTGGGCGGCACGATCGCCGTCGCCGGCGCGCTGGCGGCGCAGCCCGGGGCCATGGCGGCGGCCGATCCGGCGCTGCACCCCGGGGGCGGGCTCTCGCTCCTGCCCGGGTTCCTCATGGTTCTTTCGGTGGCGCCCTGCCTCTTCGTCGGCTTCGACACGGTGCCCCAGAGCGCGGAGGAGTTCGCGTTCAATCCGCGCCTCGCGCGCCGGATCATGGTCGCCGCGATCCTAGCGGGCGCGGCGCTCTACGCGACGCTGGCGCTCGTCGCGGCCTCCGCGCCGCCGCCGGACGCGGGGGATCCGGAAAAGGGCATCCAGGCCTTCCCCGTCTTCCACGCGGCGTGGCGGCTGCTCGGGGGGACGGGCGTCGCGTTTCTCTCCTACGCGGCCCTCGCGGCCGCGCTCACGGGGCTCGTCGGCTTCTTCACGGCGGCCAGCCGCCTGCTCTGGGCCATGGCGCGCGCGGGCGTGCTCTCGCCGTGGCTCGCGCGCCTCTCGGCCGAGCGCCGCACGCCGCGCAACGCGATCCTGTTCGTGGCGGCCGTCGCGATGGCGGCGCCGCTCTTCGGCCGCAATGCGCTGGGCTGGCTCTCGGACCTCTGCTCGCTCGGCGCGGCGATCGCCTACGGCTACACCTCGGCGGCCGCGCTCCGCTTCGCGCGCCGCGAAGGCCGGCGCGCGATCCAGGCGACCGGCGCGGCGGGCGTCGCGCTCTCCGCGGTCTTCGCGATGCTGCTCGTCGTCCCGATCCCCGGCCTGAACTGCGCGATGAAGCCGCACTCCTGGGCGATCCTGGCCGTGTGGATCGCGCTCGGGGCCCTGCTCCGCCTCGCGCGGCGCGGCGGGGCCGCCCGCGCGGAGCCCGGGATTGACGCGCGGGGGCGGGTGTCGTAGACTAGCCACCGCATCGCGGATCCGTTCCCATGCCACTCGTTTCCCCCACCATCCTCGCCGCCGCCGAGACGACGCCCCAAGAATGGCTCCTGGCCCTCTTCGCGCTCGCCTCCTTCGTCCTGCTCGGCTTCTGGGCCATCGCCGGCCAGCGCATCCGCGCGGGCGTCGTCCAGGGCGCCCGCGCCGACTACGCGCGGCGGCTGCTCTCGCGCTTCCTCGTCGGCATGGAGGCCCGCGTCGGCGAGGACAGCCCGGCCGCGGTCGACGGAGTCTCCGCGGCCGACGGGATGGAGGGCATCCTCGCCTGCGCCAGCATCGCGGAGGCGCTCTGCGGCGGCTACGCCGGCATCTTCTACGTCAACCTGGAGACCGGGGCCTTCGAGCCGTTCCGGTCCGACGGGAGCCACGCGCGCCTCGCCGAGCTGGCGGGGCAGGACTTCTTCGGCGGGCGCGTCCAGGCGGCGGTGCTCGCGCCGATCCATCCCGAGGACGCGCCGGCGCTGGGCGAGGCGTTCCGGCGCGAGCGGATCCTCGCCGCCACCGAAGGCGGGCGCGTCTTCGCGATGCCCTACCGCTACGTCGGCAGGCCCGGCGGGGCCCCCGTCTGGTACGAGGCCCGTGCCTCGCGGGCCGGCGGGCACCTCGTGGTCGGCGTCGCCAACATCGACGAGCGGATGAAGCGCGAGAAGGGCCACGAGGCCCGCGCCGAGGCGTCGATCGCCCGGCTCGAGGAGCTGCTTGCGAACGCGGCGCGCTCGCGCGACACGCTGGGGCGCCTGGCGACCTACGAGGACGCCGCGGAGCTGCGCGCCGTGGCACTGCGCGAGACCGGCCTGTCGCTCGGCGCCGTGGCGGCCTACCTGTGCCGCCACAAGCTCGACGGGACGACCCCGATCGTCGGCAGCTGGGCCGTCTCGCCCGCGCGCGACGTGCTGCCGCGCGACGCCGCGCAGGCCGTCGGCGCGCCCGACTACCTCGACTCGCATTCCGACATCCTCTACGTGCGCGGCCAGGCGGAGGGCAACGACCCGGTCTGGGACTCGATGCTGGAGAAGGCCGGCGCCACGCGCTTCCTCGCGGGGCTGCTGCGCGTCGAGGGCGAGGTCTGGGGGCATGTCGCCTACCTCGTCGACCGCCCGGGCCCGATCGACGATGAGGCGGTCGAGCAGTTCCGCGAGGCGTGCGCGCTCGTCCAGATCGGCGTCCTGCGCGCCAAGCTGCTCGACGCCCGCGAGACGCACCGCGAGCAGCTCGTCGCCTCCGCCCGCGCCGCCAACCAGGCCGCGCGCGCCAAGACGATGTTCCTCGCGACGATGTCGCACGAGATCCGCACGCCCCTCAACGCCATCATCGGCTACAGCGAGTTCCTCGGGCGGCCCGGCCTCGCGACCGGCGAGATCCGGGAGTACACCTCCGGCATCGCGCAGTCGGCCAACGCGCTGCTCGCCCTCATCAACGACATCCTCGACCTGTCCAAGCTCGAGTCCGGCCGCGTCGACATGGGCGGGCGCTGCGACCTGGGCCGGCTCTTCGACGAGCTCGCGTCGCTCTTCCACTACCGCGCCGTCACCAAGGACCTGCGCCTCGACTACTCCATCCGCAAGGACTTCCCCGTCCTCAAGCTCTCCGAGGAGCACCTGCGCCAGATCCTGCTCAACCTCATCGGCAACGCCGTCAAGTTCACCGATTCCGGTCTCGTGGAATGGAGCGCCGAGGCGGCCGACGACGGCCCCGGCACCGTCGCGGTCGACATCTCCGTGCACGACACCGGCATCGGCGTCTCGAAGGAGAAGCTCAAGACGATCTTCGAACCGTTCGTGCAGGACGGCGCGACGCGCGGCGGCAAGGTCTACGGCGGCACGGGCCTCGGGCTCCCGATCGTCAAGCGCCTCCTGGAGGCCTGCAACGGCACCATCCGCATGGAGAGCGAGCCGGGCGAGGGCACGCGCGTCTACATCCGCATCGAGCGCGTCCCGGTCGTCCCCCGCGCCGGGCGCCCCGCCGCGCCCGGCGCCGACTCCGACGGGGCCGCGGCGCTGCGGCTGCCCTCGCGCTTCCGCGCGGTGCTCGTGGACGACGTCCCGATCAATCTCAAGATCCTCGACCTGCACGTGCGGGGCTTCGGCGTGAAGGACATCGCGCTCGCCGCCTCGGGCGAGGAGGCGCTCAAGGCGATCGCCGCGCGGAGGCCCGACGTCGTCCTCACCGACATGTGGATGCCCGGGATGAGCGGCGCGGACCTCGCCGCCGAGATCCGCAAGGACCACGACCTGGACGACGTGCCGCTCGTAGCCGTCACGGCTGACAACGACGTCTCGGCCACGTTCGACGCGTCGCTTTTCGCGGAGATCGTCACCAAGCCCGTCACCGCCGACAAGCTCCGGCTCGCCCTGATGCGCCTCTTCCCGAACGCCCGCTAGATGCCCCCCGAAACCGAAAACCAGGAGCTCCGCCTCGCCGCGCAGGTCCAGCGCACGATGCTGCCGCCGCGCTCGTTCGTCGGGGACCGGACGTTCTACACGACGCTCTGGCGGCCCAAGGACGCGGTCTCGGGCGACTTCTACGAGGCGCTCCCGATCGCGGGCGGCGACTGGCTCTACGTGCTCGGCGACGTGCAGGGCCACGGCACCGTCGCCGCGATGGCGATGATGGCCGTCCAGGGCTTCCTGCGCCAGCTCTCGCGCCTCGAGGACCTGCGCGAGCTCGGCCCCGCGGACGTCGCCAACGCCCTGCAGGGCTTCGTCGCCTCGAACCTCGGCGCCGTCTCCTACCTCACCGCCCTCGTCTGCTTCCACCGCCCCGCCGAGGGCGTCGTGGACTGGATCAGCTGCGGCGCGCCCGAACCGGCCGTCGTCGACCCGGACGACCCCGCCCCGCGCGACATCAACCCGGAAAAACGCGGCGGCCTCCCCGTCGGCCTTCTCCCGGACACGGTCTACACGGCCGCCGACGCCGTCCGCACGCCGCTCGCCGGCGCCGCCGTGTTCGCCGCGTGGACGGACGGCGTCCTCGACCTCGCCCGCGGCCCGGACGGCGCCGGCCCGATGCCGGACGACCTCCGGCGCCGCGTCCGCGACGGGTTGCTGATCCGCGCGCGCCGCAACGGGTCGGTCTTCGCCGCGCCGTGGAAGTTCCTCGCCGCGTGCGGCGAGCAGGGCTACGGCGAATGCCCGGACGACGTGACGCAGCTCGTCTTCGGCCCTCGCCTCGCGAAGCCCGGCGTGCTGGAGCTCTCCGTCCCCGTCCAGGCCGGCGCCATCGACCGCGCCGCCGAGCGCATCGGCGAATGGTGCGCCGCGCAGGGCTGGGGCGTCGCCGCCGCGGCGAAGGTGCAGATCGTCTTCCAGGAGAAGCTGATGAACGTCCACGACCACGGCCTCGACCCGGGCGACCGCGTCCGCGAGACGGCCTGCGCGCGCCTGCGTCGCGCCGGCGCGGACGCGGAGCTCTCGGTCTGGGACTGCGGCGCGCCCGAGCCGGAGCCCGCCGAGATCCCCGGCGGCGTCGCCGCCGCGCTCGAGCGGCGCAACCGCGAATTCAGCCCCCGCGGCCGCGGCCTCCTGATGCTCCGCGAAATCTGCTCCTCCATCCGCCTCGACCGCTACGGCGACCTCAACGAATCGGTCTACACGATTCCGCTCGCCGATCCCGGGCCCGCTCGCTAGCCGTTCGACGCGCCCGCCCTTGCCGCCGCCACGCGAGCCCGCCGCTCGCCGCTCCGCGGCCCGGAGTCTCGTTTCTTCGACTTGGCGACCTGACGACTCGTCGACTTGGGCCAAATCATCATGTCGCCCGGTCGTCGAGTCGTCAAGTCGCCGCCGTGGCGGGGTGTCCCCCCCCCCGCCGCGGAGGACTTGCAGATTCTTGTAACGTTCCCGACCGGTTTCGTGTAGAATAGGCAACCGCGGCATGCAAACCTGCAAGCGCAGGCCGCAGCGCGGCCACCGAAGAAAAGGACATCACCATGAGCGGATTTGGCGGCTTTGCGCCGATTTCGAACAACAACACGGTCCATCAGCCGGCGATCCAGCCCGGCGGCATCGAGCCGCCGCCGAATGCGCCCGCGCCGAACGAGCCCCCGCAGGAGGCCCCCGCCGGCGTTCCCGGCGGGGACGCCGCGGCGAAGGAGCTCGTCCGCTCGCTGGACGTCCTGCTCGCCCGCGCCGGCAAGGCCGCCGGGCGGACCGTCGACGAGGCGGCGATCGCCAAGCTCGCCAAGGGCGCCAAGTTCGACAAGGCGACGGTGGACTCCCTGCGCGCAACGGCGAAGGCCGCCAACGAGGCGATGCGCATCCTCGACTCCTTCACCGGCGAGGATTTCGCCAACGCCATGGAGGTGAATCAGGACACGGGCGTCGTCGACTGGAACAAGTACAGCTACGTCGGAAAGTCCGTCAAGGCCGCCCTCGACAAGCAGCAGGCGCTCTCCGACGCCCTCACGAAGCTCCTCAACGACCTGCCGGCGAATGCCACGGCCGACCAGCAGGCCGCCCTTGAGGAGGCCATGCTCCAATGCGACCGCCGCATCGGCGAAATCGAGACGGTGATCCTCGAGCTCACGAACATCGCAAAGGACGGGGTGGACAACGTCGACGAGAAGCAGCAGGCGACGCTCGACCGCCGGGTCGCGGACCTCGCCGACGAGAAGGCGCTCCGGATGCACGACCGCTCGCAGGCGATCGCGGCGTTCCAGCGGCAGCTGGCCCCGGTCCTGAAGCAGCTGGACGACTTCGACGCCCATCCCGGGCAGCCCGCCACGAAAGCGCAGCTGACGACCTTCCGGAACCGGATCGCCGAGGCGAAGAACGCCATCGCGGGCGCCGCGAAGAGCGGCGTCGTCCGGATTCCGAAGGCGGGCGGCGGCACGCGCGAGCTCTTCGTGGACCGCTCGTTCCTCGACGAGGCGGCGAAGCTGCTCGGCGAGGCGGAGGCCAAGCTCAAGAAGTTGCGCGAAAGCGCCGCGCTCGACCTGCGCCGGCGGTTCGTCCGGAAGGACGTCGGGTTCCCTTCCGTCGATCTGCTCCAGCCGAAGTTCGCCGCCCGGCTGCGCCAGTTCGGCACGACCCCGGAGGAGCAGCGGAAGTGCGCCGCCGTCGCGGACCTTGTCGAGGGCATCGAGAAGTTCCGCAAGGCGCTGTACGCCTACGCCGAGAAGCCGTCGGGCTCCAACAAGAACGCAGCCCTGTCCGCGCTGGAGGACCTCCGGGACGACGACGTGAACACGGCTTGGCATGAAGGTCTCGATTTCCTGGCGGGCGCCAACGTGCCGGCCGCCCTGAAGCGCGACGAAGAACTGTGCGACGCCTTCCAGAAATTCCGCTTCGCCTTCCTCGACGACAAGTCCCTGAAAACGCTCAAGCGGCAGTTCGAGGACATCGCGCTCTGCACCTACGTGATCATGGACCACCTGCAGGCCCTGGCCGCCCGCGCCAAGTCCTCCGCGGAACTCGGCGGCTCCGGCGCGGTCCGCGCCGTCTTCTTCGGGGAGGGCTCCTTCACCACGCTCGTCGAGTCGCGCGTCCACGGCTACGCCGACGGCGACATCGACCCGGCGCTCGACGACCGCAACGTCGTCGAGTCGCGGCAGCTCGGCAGCGGCGGCTTCAACACCGTCGAACTCGTCACCTTCAAGGACGGCACGAAGCGCGTCTTCAAGCCCGAGTTCGCCGGACGCCTGGCCGCGGAGAACTCCCCCATCCTCACGGGCCTCGTGGGCCAGCTCGACTCCAGGCAGGAGCTCACGCGCATCAACCGGGCCGTCAACCGGACGGCCGATGCGCTCGGCCTCGGCGACGTGATGGTCGGGACCACGGCCGGCACCCACAACGGCGTCTTCGGCATGTACATGGAGCTCGCGCCCGGCGTGGAGGCCCGCCGGCTCGCCCGCGACGTGGGCCCGCGCTTCGACGCGGAAGGGAACAAGATCTCCCTCGGCACCGACGAGATCAAGGCCCTTCCCCCCGACCGGCGCCGGATCGTCCGCGGGCGCATGATGCGGCAGCTCAACCGCCTCCACTGGTTCGACGCCATCACCGGCCAGGGCGACCGCCACAACGCCAACTACATGGTCCAGGTGAAGCCCGACCTCACCGTCATCGTGAAGGCCATCGACAACGACGCGAGCTTCGGCGCGACCCGAACGGGCCTGACCAAGTTCCTTCTGTCCCCCGCGATGGCCGAGGAGTACACGGAGCGCGTCCGCACCCTCTCGCTCGCCTACGGCACCAAGAGCAAGCTCGCGCTGGACGCGGCGACGAAGGGGGACCCCGGCTACAGGAAGCTGAAGGACGGCTCCATCGAGATCGACGTCTCCAAGGCGAAGTCCCCGCTCACGGTCTGCGGCCTCTACAATACGACCGCGTTCCACCAGGCCTCCATCCCGGACGAGATGGACTACGAGCTCTGCGAGAAGCTGAAGGGGCTCAAGGAGGGTCGGGATCGCGAGGAGCTCCTCAAGGACTGGGCCGACCGGCTCGGCGGCCCCCGTTCGCAGCAGTACCTCAACGCCAAGACCCGCCTCGACGAGGCGATCACGTGCGCCGAACGGCTGGAACAGGAAGGCAAGGTCTACCGCGCCGAGGACTGGGAGAGCGACGCCGTGCAGAAGCGAATCCTCGAAGCCGAACTCCCGCAGAACCTCACCTTCGAATCCTCGCAGAACCCCGTCGGCGGAACCATCGTCCAGGCGCCGACGGGCAACGCGGGACGCA
>CADBEF010000078.1 GCA_902793555.1 uncultured bacterium
GCTGGCGGCGGAGCGCACGTCGCCGCGCGCCACGCAGTTGGAGATCACGGCCGGGGCATAGACGTAGCCGATGAAGCCGCCCGCCATGCCGGAACCGCTCACGAAGCCGTCCGCACGGCAGCCGACGATCCGATTGGTCGCGCTGCCGCCGGCGCAGGCCCCGACCAGACCGCCGGCGTAGGAGTTGGTTGCCGCGACATCGACCGTCGCGATGCAGTTGCTGACGACCGTCCCGCCCGTGATGCATCCGACGAGACCGCCGACGTACTGCTTGCCCGCGACCATTCCCGAGACGGAAACACGCTCGATCGTCGCATTGCTCGCGCAGCCGAAGAGCCCGCGATAGTCGCTGCCCGACAGGCTGTTCGTGCAGACGAGGTTGCGGATGGCGCGGTCGTTGCCGCGGAACGTGCCGGTGAACGGGGTCGCGTTGTTGCCGATGGGCGTCCAGTCGGCATCGCCGAGGTCGATGTCCGAGCCAAGCTCGTAGGAGCCGGCGAGGTTCTCCGCGATCGCCGCGAGCCCCTCGCGAGTGGTGACGAGCGTGGGCTCGGCGACCGCGGGCGCGGCCGCGAAGGCGAAGAGCAAGGGAAGAAGGGGACGGGGCTTCATGTCGGGGAACGGCGCCGCATTCTACCAGATTCCCGCGTGCGTGCAAACGCCCCGCCTCCCGGCGATTCGGGGAGCGGAATGGAGCCCGCACGCGGCCGCCGCCGGGGAGGCGATGCCCGGCCCGGCGCGCGCTACGGCGCCGGATGGATGCGGTAGAGGTGCCGGAAGTGCCCGGGATAGGAGTCGGCGAAGGAGCCGTCCGCGAGCGGGAGGGTGCGGTTCTCGTAGAGGACCTCGACGGTGCCGGTGCGCGGGGCGTCGGGCGGGAGCGTGAAGGTCACGGCCGCGAGCGGGTCGGCGTCGATGTTGCACGAGAAGACGTACCAGTCGTCGCCGCACTTCGAGGTGCGGTGGCGGAGGAGGTCCGGACCGACCGATGCGCGCGCGGGCTCGCATATCTCCTCGGAGAGGATGAAGTCCTTGAGCTCCTGGGCCTCGCGGTTGAAGTCGACCATCGCGCGCCAGTTCGCCTCGGAGCCGACCATGTTCACGAACCACGTGACGCCGGAGCATCCGGCGCAGATCGCGCCCCAGCACTGCGCGGTCTGCTCGGCGTAGGAGGGCTGCTTGTAGTGGATCGAGTTCATTCCCGCGAGGAAAAACCAGCACGGGACGCCTTCGCGCGCCTTGAGCATCTCGTCGACGTTGCGCAGGATCTGGTCGACGGTGCCGAACTCGGCGGCGGTGAGGTAGGCGTCGAGCATGAAGACGTCGGTTTGCAGGTCGGCGAACCGGCTCGGGAAGCCGAACGTCGTGTTGTTCATCTGGACCGGCGTGTAGGGATAGTGCCTCTTCTCCTCGATCATGAAGTCGCGCACCTCGTCGCTCGGTCGGGCGAGCTCGGGCTCGTCGGTCGCGACGCGGCTCACGATGTTATCGAAGCCCTTCAGCCGCTCGCGCGTCTCGGCGCGCGTCTCGGTGGCGCCGTCGCGGTCGCCCGTCCAGAGGATGAAGTCCATCCCGATGCTCCGCCCGTACTCGAGCATCGCGATCGTCCGGTCGGTGCCCGCCTTGTCGGAGAAGGTGCAGACGTGCGCGTAGCGGAAGCCGCGCGCCTTCATCGCGTCGAGCATCGCGAAGCGGCCGTCCTCGCGGGGCGGGTTCTCGCGGACGACGAGGCAGTTGGCCGCCATCAGGACCTTCTCCCCTCCCCTCTCGAGGCAGCGCGCGAAGCGGTTGATCTGCGTGGCGCCCCTCCAGTACGGGAGCTTCACGACCTCGACGGGCCAGTCGCGGCCGTGCGCGCGGACGGTGACGGCGTTCGTGCCGCAGGGCATGCCGCGGATGTCGAGCGCGACCTCCTCGAGGCGGCCCTCCTCGTCCCGGATGCGCCACCGCGCCTCGGGCTCGCGCATGTAGAAGTCGAGGCGGCCGAGGACGACCGGCTCCGGCGCGGCCTTCTTCGCGGCGGCGGCGCGCGCCCACTTCGCGTGGACCTCGGGCGGCAGGTCGAGCGAGGCCCAGAAGGCGTCGTCGCGGAAGTCACCGTTCTTGGAGTAGGACGTCCCGGGGCACTGCGGGTTCTCCCCGTGGCGGTCGTTGCGGCCGAGGTTGAAGAGCCAGTGCGCGTCCATGCCGCGCTCCGCGAGGTCCGCGAAGGGGACGGTGACGAGGTACTCGACCGCGCCGCCCGCGTCGCGGGCCTGCACGGTCCAGGAGCCGTCCCAGGTCTTGTCCTCGCCGTAGGCGTCGGCGCGGCAGCCGTTCGGCGCGCAGAAGAGGTGGTAGTTCTTCTTCTCCTCCGTCGGGCGCAGCAGCACCTCCACGGAGTCGCGGATGCAGATCTCGGTCGCGTCCTTGAAGTAGGGCGCGTGCCCGATCTCCGCGGGATCCTCGCCGAAGTTGCGGAAGCCGATGTAGAGGCGGTCGTCGTCGCACGCGAGGAAGGCCTGCGTGCGCTGGAGCGGCTCCTCGCGCTTCACGTAGAACCGGCCGGCGTCGGCCGCGTGCGCCTCCCACGAGGAAAGATCGACGGTGGGCCGCACGCCCGCGGGGAGCTTTTTCACCCGCACGGTCGGCGGGCGCTCCGCCTTCTCCTGCCTGCCGAAGCGCGTGGCGTCGAGGTCGCTCGGGCGCCACGGCGTCGCCGCGTCGCCGAACTCGAGCTGGAGGTCGTCGAGCCAGATACAGCCGTCGTAGCGCGACGGATTTCGCACCTCGAACTGGACGGGGCTGAAGAGGCCCGGCGCCGGCATGTTCGTCGTCGCGAGCTCGTAGCGGGCCCACTCGGTCGAGAGCGCGAACGTGCGCCGCTCGGGGCCGAGCGACACCGTGATCTCCATCCCGGGCCTCTCCGCCTTCATCCATCCCGAGAACACCCCGTGGGCGCCCTTGCGCGTCGCCGTGCGCCACGGGTAGAACGACACGTTCGCGCAGTACGGCCGCACCGCGAGGCGGAACGACTGCCCGCCCGAGTGCTTCTCCGCGGCGTCGACCGCGAAGCCCTTCGTCCACGCCTCGTACTCCGCGCCGCCGTAGTGGCGCCAGTCGAACGCGCCGCGGTTGCAGAAGTAGGGCGGGACGCCGTCCTCGTCGAACTCGAAGCCGGAGTTCACGATGAGGTTCGGCGACGTCGTCGATCAGGCGCGGGGCCGCGCCCCGCGCCTCGAAGACGACGGCCGGGCTCTTCGCCCGCTCGCGCTCCTCGCGGCGAGGCGCGCGCTCCTCGCCCTCGACCCACTCCAGGACGTATTTCTCGGGCACGGCGCCGCGCCACGTCGCCTTCGCGCCGGGCGAGACGACGAGCCGGCCGCCCTCGCTGCGGATCTCGCCGTCCGCGCGCCAGTGCTCGGCGAGCGTCTGGCTCGTGGCGAAGTCGTCGGAGAAGACGGAGATCCCGGCCGCCGGAGCGGACGGCGCGGCCGCGAGCAGGACGAGGACCGCCGGGAGGCGGGCGTTCCGGAAAGACGCTTTCATCGGGGTGGGTTCCATCGGTTGTCTGCGGAACATCCTACCACACCGTCCCGAGGGGCGGCTAGGTACGCCGGGGCCTGAAAGCGGTAAAACCCCGCCGGCGTCAGACGACGAACGCCTTCTCCCAGCGGCACGCGGTGTGGTCGCGGAAGAAGACGCCGTAGGAGGCGCCGCCGTACCACTCGACGACCGCCGAGCGGATCGCGTTGCCGCGGCGGTTCTCGAGCGAGGCGACGTCGAACTGCGTGACCGCGGAGCCGTCGATCCCGGAGATCTGGCGCAGGCAGTCCTTGCCGCCCCACTGGAAGTCGCCGACGTGGCAGTGGCCGTAGAAGTGCGCGACGACGTTCTCCGGCAGCGGCAGCAGCGTCCCCATCAGGTCCGAGGCGCGGTTGCCGCCCGGGAAGGCGTAGTGGCTCATCGTGAAGACGGGTTTGCCGAGCGCGGCGATCGCTTCGCGCGCCCGCTCCACGGCGCCGGGGTCCGGATAGTCGATCCGGTTTTCGCCGTCGGTCGCGCCGCCGTGGACGCAGAACCACGAGCCGTCCGGCGCGGCGTGGTCGGAGAAGATCGCGAGCGCCAGGTCGCCGAAGTCCGCGACGAGCAGCCAGTCGCGGACGGAGGGCGTCGTGTGCCACTGCGGTTCGCGCAGGACGCGCTCGCGCATCGGGATCGTGACGCGCCCGCTTCCGCGGCCGCCGCCCCACCGGTGGTAGTCGAACTCGTGGTTGCCCATCGCGTACCAGACGGGCGCGTCGACGCGCGCGAGCGCCTCGACCTGCATGTCGGCCATCTCGCGCAGGTGCGCCGGATCGGTGCCCTCGGTCGTGTCGCCGAGGTAGCACACGGCGTCCACGGGGAGGCGCAGCGAGAGGAAGTCCTCCACGCCCGCGTGCATGCAGCGGCGGGCGTTCGCCGGATCGCGCTGCTGCAGGTCGGAGATGACCCAGAGGCGCCGGCGCGCGGGACGGAGCAGGCCCGCGCGGAAGTCCGCGGGCGGCGTGGCGGGGTTCGCGCTCATTTCGACTTCCTCCGGTAGAGCGCGGCCGGACGGTGCCCGGCGCCGCCGCGCACGCCGCCCGCCGGCTCGACGAACGGCCGGATCTTGCGGCGGAAGTTCGCGGGGTCGTCGGCCGAGAGCCCGAACGCGAGGCAGACCTCGCGCAGCTCGGCGAGCGTGAAGGTCCGCGGCACGAACGCGAAGGCCAGGTCGCGCGCGGCGTCCGGCTCGCGCAGCCGCGCGAGCGCACCGGCGAGGATCTCGTCGTGGTCGAAGGCGAGCCGGCGCCCCGGCTCCGCGAGCTCGCGCCATTCGGCGGCCGCGGCGTCGTCGCCGCCGCGCACGCCCTCCGCGCCCGCCGTGACGATGCAGAGATACGGGCAGGAGAGGATCCACCCGCGCGGGTCGCGCCCGGGCTTGCTCCGCGGCGCGAGCGGAACGAGCGCGCTCGCCTCGAGGCCCGTCTCCTCGCGCAGCTCGCGCCGCGCGCACTCCTCGAGCGACTCGCCGGGCTGGAGGAACCCGCCCGGCAGCGCCCAGCGCCCCTTGAAGGGATGCCCGCCGCGCCTCACGAGCAGGATCGCGGCGCGGCGGCGCTCCGGCGCGCGCCAGTTGCCCGTCGGCTCGCAGCGCAGCGTGAGCGCGACGATGTCCGCCGCGACCGACGGCCGCGGATAGTCCTCGAGCCGGTATTTGGCGAGGAAGCTCGCCTCGTCGCCCGAACCGGATGACTTGTCGTTCTTCTTCATCGGCACAGGACCTCCGCTAGACGACGTCACACTGGATCGAGCCGAGGACCGCGAGCGCGTGGACCTTCAGCTCGGGCGTCACGTCCGCCGTGGCGTCCGCGTGCACGACGATCGTCGCATCCGGGAACCGCGCGCGCAGGATCGCCGCGTTGGAGAGGACGCAGATCGACGTGCACACGCCGCAGAGGTGCAGCTCCGACGGCCCGTCCCCGATCCGCGCCGCAAGCGCGTCCGCGAGCGCGAAACTGCCGAACGTGGGCTTGTCCACGACGATCGCGCCCGGCGTCTCCGCGAAGGGCCGCAGCGCCGGCGCGATCTGCCAGCCGTCCGTCCCCTCGAGGCAGTGCGGGACCGGGAGCTTGCGTCCCTCCAGCGTCTCCGCGTAGTTCCCGTGGTGCGTGTCGCGCGTGAACGCGACGGCGTCCCATCCGCCCTGCGCGAGCAGCGCGCGGACGGGCTCCGCCGACGCCGCGCATTCGGCGTTTCCGAGGCTTCCGGTGAGGAAGTCGTTCTGCATGTCGATGACGACGAGGATCTTTTTCATGGGTTGAAGGGGTAGTCCTTTCGCGTTTCGGGGGTGGTTTGTGTTCAACACGTATTGATATTATTAGAAACGCCCTATCATGTCAAGCAGGAATTTACCAACACCGCGGGCGCGGCGAAGCCGGCGCCCGAAGCGGAGGGGATGTTCCGGCCCCTAGTTCTTGGCGGGCGTGCCGGCGCCGGCGCCGGCCTTGAACTCCATCCTGCTCAGGCGCTGGAGCTGCAGGACGGTGAAGCCGATCAGCATGGAGCCGAGCACCCAGGCCATCGCGGTTGCGGGGCCGAAGCGCAGGTAGCCGAACGCCTCCCAGAAGATGTGCAGCCCGACGACCTCGGTGGCGCCGTACGGCGTGTAGGGGCCGCCGCCCGTCATCGCGAGCACGAACTCGCCGCCGCTCTTCATCGCGCCGATCGCGGCGCCGACGAAGTTGATCATGATCAGCGCCCGGATGCCCGGCAGCGCCACGTGGCGGATCTTGCCGAAGAGGCCCGCGCCCTCGAGCTCGGCCGCCTCGTAGAGGTCGTCCGGCACGGTCTTGAGGGCCGCGAGGTACACGAGGCAGCCCGGCCCCATGCCCGCCCAGATCGTCGGCAGGAGGCACAGCAGGAGCGCCGCCTTCGGCTCGGAGAGCCAGGCCTTCGCCAAGTCCGGGAAGGACGTCCCGAACACCCAGTTCACGGCGTGGATGCAGCCGTTGACCATCTGGTTGAGCGCTCCGTAGGGGCCGTAGAAGCCCTTCCAGAGGAAGATCACGACGACGCCGGAGAGCACGGCGGGGAGGTAGTAGATCGTGCGGTAGAGGATCTTGCCGCGCGGCACCTCGGAGAGGAGCAGCGCGAGGACGATCGGCGCGACGAACCCGAGCCCGAGGTAGAGCGCCGCGTACTCGAGCGAGACGAGCATCGCGTGCCAGAACTCGCCGCTGAAGAGGACGTTCGCGAAGTTGTCGAGCCCGACCCACTGCGAGAAGCCGCGGACGTTGTAGTCCTGGAACGCCATCGCCGTGCCTCGCGCGAGCGGCCAGTAGGACCAGACCGCGAGCGAGAGCAGCGCGGGGAGCAGCAGCAGGTAGGCGGCGCCGCGCCCGGACTCGTTGCGGCGCGAGCCGCCCGCCGGGTCGCGCGGGACCGCGGCGGCGAAGGTGCGCATCACGCGGCGGAAGACGAAGAAGAACGCGAGCGCCATGCCGACGACGACGACCGCGGCGACGCGGCGGCGGAAGCGCATCTTCTCCGGCGGGACGCGGCCGATCATCTTCTCGTCGGCGAGCGCGACGCGCTCGCGCAGGATCGCGCCGATGCGCTCCCGCGCGGCGGGGACGTCGCCGCGGCGGATGGCGTCGCGCACGATGCCGTCGTTGCGCGCCTGGTCGATGGCGCGGGACATGTAGGTGTAGACGAGCTGGCAGTTGCGGCCGTAGGGCTCGGGGACGCCGTTCTCGCGCGCGACGGCGGCGGCCTCGTCCCAGCCCTCGGGGCAGGCGAAGGCCTCCGGGTCGAAGCCCGCCTCGCGCAGCGCGGAGGGCGGGACGAAGCGGCCGAGGCCGTTCTCGACGTAGGTGCGCGTCCGGATCTTGCGCGCCTCGCGCCCGCCCATGAACCACGCCCACTCCCACGCGAGCTCCGGCACGCGCGGGTCGCGGTCGCCGCTGCCGGCGTAGACGCCGAGCATGCCGCAGTTGTACTCGCTGCCGCGCCGGCCGGACGGGCCGCGGGGCACCGGGCCGAAGCCGATCAGGTTCGGGTCGATCTGCTGGAAAGCGTCCTGGTCGAGGTAGGAGAACCACATCGCGGAGCGCTGGCCGGGCGTGAAGGCCTCGCCCGTGTCGACGCACGTCGGGAGCGTGCCGCAGGCGTTGGTGAAGGGCTCCAGGTAGAGGCGGCAGACGAACGCGTAGGCGTCCGCCGCCTCGGGCGAGTCGAACGCGCAGCGCCAGGCGCCGGTCTCGTCGCGCTTCACGGCGCGGCCGCCCCACGAGTAGAGGAACGAGAGCGTGCTCCAACCCGTCTCGCCGGTCGGGAGCGAGAGGCCCCAGGTCTTGTCCGCCGGGTTCGTGATGCGGCGCGCCCAGTCGAGGAGCTCGTCCGCCGTCTCCGGCACGCGGTCCGGGAGCCCCGCCTCCGAGAAGACGTCGCGCCGGTAGAAGAGCGCCATCACGAGCTGCTTGTGCGGGACGGCGAAGGTGTGGAAGTGCTCCGCGCACGGCTCGCGGCCCCATTCGCGCAGGTAGGGGCAGTCCTCGCCCCACGGGCACTCGCGGCGGATGACGTCCCACAGCACGGGGGGGAAGCGGTCGCGCAGGTCCTCCTCGAAGCGCGGGCCGGTCCGGAGCAGGTCGAGGTACGCCGGATTGGGGAGCTTGTGCGCCTCGCGCGTCGCCTCCGGCGAAAGGCCGTCGGCCGCCTCGAGCCAGGCGTCGAGCGGCATCAGGAAGCGGTTGCGGACGTAGGTGTCGGACTGGCGGAAGTTCACGTACATCGCGTCCGGCGCGACGTCGCCCGCGATCTGCATGAGCGGGGTCGTGTCCATCGCGCGGCCGCCGGGCAGGACGAGCCCGCCGGAGGACTCGAGCCGCGCCTCCGGATGGAGCGCGCGGAAGGCCTCCGCGACGCGGACGGAGCATTCGCCCCCGACGCCCTGCGGCTCGCCGCTGGGGACTCCCCACGAGCGCACGACGGGCGGGCCGTCCTCCGCCGCCGCGGACGCGGCGCACGCGAGGAGGACGGCGATCGCCGGCAGGCGGCGCAGGAGACGGATCGTTGCGTTCATCGGAAAGGGTTCCATGGGTGACGGCGGCGGCCCTGCTGTCGGTCTTCGCAATCCCGGTAGCACGGCACCGTCCGGAAAACGGGACCAATGCTACCATCGCACGCCCTTCGCGTGGAGGGACGAACGGACCAAAAAGAGGTAAAACGCATCGCGGACGGGAATTCTACCACATCCCGCCGCGCCGCGCCACCCCGCGTCAGAGGCCCTTCGCGAAGAGGGCAAACGGGGGGAGGACTTCGTCCTTTTCGGACAGGATGGCGTCCTCCCTCTTCGTGGACCAGGCCACCGGAACGCCGGTCCAGTGGAACCCCCGCTCGTCCGCGGGATCGTACGGAGCGGACACCATGTAGAGAACCATGGCCGGCTCCGCTCCGACCACCTCGAATCCATGGGCGAATCCGACCGGAACGAACAGCTGCGACCCCGTCCCGCCCGCCAGCTCGAATTCGAACGCCTTTCCGAAAGTCGGCGAACCCGGCCGGACGTCCACGCAGACGTCGTGGATCCTCCCCGACAGGCAGGAGAGCAGCTTCTCCTGGGGATGGACCCGCTGGCAGTGCATGCCGCGGACGGTGTGCGGCACGGAGACCGACACGTTGCACTGGAGGGTCCCCGCAAGCGCCCTCAACGGCGTGAACGACCCGCGGCGGTCCCTGTAGAACTCGCCCTTTCCGATGATGAAGGGCTCGGTTCCGCCCTCAGCGAACGTCTTTGATTCCATTGGCGAATTTCTCCTGGATGTAGCAGGCCAGCTCCTCGTCCCAGAAGCGGCCGCCGCGTGTTTCCTCCGCGGACGGCTCCAGAACGGAGCTGAACGGCCGGCGGGCGGTCCTCCGGTCGTCGTCCGGAGCGGCGGCGCGGCCGAACGCGGCGCTCCGGAACCGGCGCACCGGTTTCAAACCGAGCCGGGAAAGGATCTCGAACACCTTGTCCGCGTATCCGTACAGGGAGGGAACGTCCCCGGCCGTCCGGAACGGATTCACGACGTGGACCACGTGCCGGGGCGCCGCGGCTCCGCGCCGTCCCGCGCCCCGGCGGTTCGCGATCCGGAAAATCCGGTCGGCCAGGAACGTCGCCGATGTCGGGACGGAGAAATTCCCGTCCATCAGCTCGAGGGGGCCGTCCGGCCGCCGCGCTCCGAGGCACACGTCGCAGACGAAATCCGGGAAATTGTACCGGTTCCTTCCGTACAGACGGGACGTGCGGACGACGACCCAGTCCGGCGAACCGGCCGCGCCGGTCTCCCGGCCGGCGTACTCGTTGGCGACCGCCAGCTCTCCGGCCAGCTTGGTCAGCCCGTACGCGTTGACGGGATCAAAGTCCCGGGAATCGCAGCGGTGGAGGACCGGCTCCCCCGGGGCGTCCCCCGGCCCGTCGGAAAAGACGTAGTCCGTGGAAACGTGGACGAACAGCGGGACGCCGTGGATCCGGCAGGCCCTCGCGAGATTGGAGGGGCCGACGGCGTTGACCGCGTAGGCCAGCGCCTGGTCGACTTCGCACCGGTCGACGTTCGTCAATCCGGCGCAGTTGACGACGACGTCCGGCTTCGCGCCGCCGACCGCTTCGTCGACGTTCCGGTAGTTGGCGATGTCCCGGTTCGTCCAGCGGACGATCCACGCCGGATTCCGGCCCGACGCGCCGCCGGCCGCCTCGAAGCGTCCGACGATTTCGCTTCCCAGCATCCCGGAACCCCCGAAAACCAGCACGGTCTTCCGCCCGCGCCGCGCCTGTCCGCCCCCGCGGACGCCATCGGATCGTTCGTCGTTCATCGGCGGACCTCAGGCGAAGTGGGAAAGAGGCGCCTTGCCGATCGCCCGGACGTGGAATCCGAGGTCGAAGAGCGCCTTGCGGTCGAGGCAGTTGCGGCCGTCGAAGACGAACGCCGGCTTGCGCATGAGCGAAAAGATCCGCGCCCAGTCGAGCGCCGGAAACTGCCGCCAGTCCGTGAGGACCGCGACGGCGTCCGCGCCCTCGACGGCCGCGTAGGGGTCCTCCTCGAACGAGACGAGGCCGCCGTGGCGCGCGAGCTCCTTGCGCGCGTTCGGGAGCGCGTAGGGGTCGCACACGACGAGCTGCGCATGCTCCTCGGCGAGCAGGTCGGCGACGACCTTCGCGGGCGTCTCGCGCGTGTCGGAGGTGTCCGCCTTGAACGCGTAGCCGAGGATCGCGATCCGCTTCCCGGCGACGGTGTTGAACATCGCGTGGACCATCTCGGCGACGAAGCGCGTCTCCTGGTGCTCGTTCATCTCGACGACGGAGTTCCAGTAGGCCGCGGCCTCCGTCAGGCCCCGCTGCTCGCAGAGGTAGACGAGGTTGAGGATGTCCTTCTTGAAGCACGAGCCGCCGAAGCCCACGCCGGCGCGCAGGAACTTCGGGCCGATGCGCGAGTCGCGCCCGATGGCGCGCGCGACCTCGTCGACGTCCGCGCCGGTCTTCTCGCAGAGCTCCGTGAGCGCGTTGACGCTCGAGATGCGCTGCGCGAGGAAGGCGTTGGCGGCGAGCTTCGAGAGCTCGGATGACCAGACGTTGGTGGTGAGGATGCGGTCGCGCGGCACCCACTCCGCGTAGATGTCGACGACCGCCTCGCGCGCGGCGAGGCCGGTCGGGGTCTCGTCGGAGCCGACGAGCACGCGGTCGGGCTTCTCGAGGTCGGCGATCGCGGTGCCCTCGGCGAGGAACTCGGGGTTGGAGAGCACCTCGAAGCGGTGCGCCCCGCCGGACTCGAGCACGCGCTTCATCGCCGTCGCGGTGCGGACGGGGAGCGTGCTCTTCTCGACCACGACCAGGTCGTGCGTCGCGCACTCGCGGATCTCGTGCGCGGTCTTTTCCCAGTACTGCAGGTCGGCCGCGCGCCCGGCGCCCTGGCCGAAGGTCTTGGTGGGCGTGTTGACCGCGACGAACACGACGTCCGCCTCCGCGATCGCGGCGGGGATGTCGGTCGAGAAGAAGAGGTTCTTCCCGAGCGTCTCCGCGACGACCTCCTTGAGGCCGGGCTCGTAGAACGGAAGCGCGTCGGACTGCCACGCGGCGATGCGCTTCGCGTCGATGTCGACGACCGTGACCTTGCGGTCCGGGCACTTCCTGGCGATCATCGCCATCGTGGGGCCGCCGACGTAGCCGGCGCCGATGCAGAGGATGTTCGTGAGTTTTTTCATGGCGGGAGAGGTGATTCGGGAAGGTCCGGACGGGATCGTGTGGAGGGCCGCGATTATACGCGGGGAAGACGTCCGCCGCAAGGGCGCCTGCGTCTACTCGACCGTGACGGACTTGGCGAGGTTCCGGGGCTTGTCGATCGGCTCGCCGCGCAGGCGCGCGACGTGGTAGGCGAAGAGCTGCTCGGCGACGACGACCGGGACGGCCGCGACGAAGTCCGGGCACGGCGGCACCTCGACCAGGTCCTCGGTGAAGGCGCGCGCGTCGGCGTCGCCCTCGGTGACGATCGCGACGACGGGCGCGTTGCGGGCGCGGCACTCCTGGATGTTGCCGAGCGTCTTGTCGCGGTCGGGCCCGCGCGGGGCGAGCGCGACGACGGGGACCTTCTCGTCGAGCAGCGCGATCGGGCCGTGCTTGAGCTCGGCGGCGTGGTAGCCTTCGGCGTGCAGGTAGGAGATCTCCTTGAGCTTGAGCGCGCCCTCCAGCGCGGCCGGGTACTGGTAGCCGCGGCCGATGTAGAAGGCGTCGCGCGCGCCGGCGTGCCTCTCCGCGATGCGGGCGATGGCGTCGTTCTTCGCGAGGACCGCGCGGACGAGGTCCGGCAGCGAAGCGAGCGCGCGCACGATCGCCGCGCCCTCCGCGCCCGAGAGGCGCCGCGTGCGGCCGAAGAGCAGCGCCATCATCTCCAGCGCGGCGACCTGGCAGAGGAACGCCTTCGTCGAGGCGACGCCGATCTCGGGGCCCGCGTGCAGGTAGACGCCGCGCCCGGCCTCGCGCGCGATCGTGGAGCCGACCGCGTTGCAGACGGAGAGCACGAGCGCGCCCTTGCGCTTCGCTTCGCGCACCGCGGCGAGCGTGTCCGCGGTCTCGCCCGACTGCGAGAGCGAGACGAGCGCCGTGTCCGGCGCGACGATCGGGTTGCGGTAGCGGAACTCGGCGGCCTGCTCGATCCGGGCCGGGATGCCCGCGAACTGCTCGAAGGCGTAGGCGCCGTGCAGCCCGGCGTAGTACGAGGTGCCGCAGGCCGTCAGGACGACGTTCGAGAGCGCTGCGATCTCGCGCGGGCCGAGGCGGAGCCCGGAGAGCTTCGCCGTGCCCTCGTCGGGCAGGAGCCGCCCGCGCAGGCAGTTTTCGAGCGCCTCGGGCTGCTCGAAGATCTCCTTGAGCATGAAGTGCTCGTAGCCGCCCTTCTCCACGGCGGCCGGGTCGAAGTCCAGCGGCGCGGCCTCGCGCACGACCGGCTCGCCGGCGAGCGAGCGCACCTCGAACGAGCCGGGCTCGAGCAGCGCGAGGTCGCCGTCGTCGAGGAACGCCACGCGGTCGGCCCGCCCCGCCAGCGCGGCGGGGTCCGAGGCGACGAAGGCCGCGCCGTCCGCCGTGCCGACGACGACGGGCGAGCCGCGGCGCGCGACGACGATCCGCCCCGGCTCGTCCGCGGACACGACGGCGATGCCGTAGGTTCCGCGGACGAGGGCGAGCGCGCGGGCGACCGACTCGATGAGCGAGCCGCCGCGGCACTCCTGGACCAGGTGCGCGACGACCTCGCTGTCCGTGTCCGAGCGGAACTCGTGCCCTTTGGCGCGCAGCCGTTCGCGCAGGTCGAGGAAGTTGTCGATGATGCCGTTGTGGACGACGGCGACGCGGCCGTCCGGCGAGAGGTGCGGGTGGGCGTTGCGGACGCACGGCGCGCCGTGCGTCGCCCATCGCGTGTGCCCGATGCCGCAGGCGGCGGACTCGTCCGGCGGGTCGGCCCGCAGCGCCTCGGCGAGCGCGTCGACCTTGCCGACCGCGCGCCGGACCTCGATCCGCGCGGGGTCGCCGCCGACGAGCGCGACGCCCGCCGAGTCGTAACCGCGGTACTCCATCCGGCGGAGGCCGTCGACGAGGAAGGGAAGGGCCGGCGTCCGGCCTGTGAATCCGACGATGCCGCACATGGTCTGTCGAAGGGGGGGGGAGCTGGTTGGGATCGTCCCGGCGGACGGGACGGGCGGGGAGTCTAGCAAACGGCCTCGCCCCGTGGCAAGGCGCGCCTAGCGCTCCACGCGCATCGGGTTGTGGAGGAAGTCGTCGTAGGCGAGCTTGAGGCCCTCTTCGAGGGAGGTCTTCGGCTTCCAGCCGAGGGCGAGGGAGCGCGAAAGGTCGAGCAGCTTGCGCGGCGTTCCGTTCGGGCGGGAAAGGTCCCAGCGGATTTCGCCCTCGTAGCCGACGGTGCGGGCGACGAGCTCCGAAACCTCCTTGATCGTGATCTCGCGACCGGAACCGGCGTTGATCGGGTCGTCGCCGTGGTAGCGCTCCATCACGAGGAGGCAGAGGTCGGCCAGGTCGTCCACGTAGAGGAACTCCCGCAGCGGCGAGCCGTCGCCCCAGCAGGTCACGAAGGGCGCCTTCGCCTCCTTGGCCTCGTGGAAGCGCCGGATCAGCGCGGGCAGGACGTGGCTGTGCTCCGGATGGTAGTTGTCGTTCGGGCCGTAGAGGTTCGTCGGCATCACCGAGACGTAGTCCGCGCCGTGCTGGCGGTTGAGGTACGAGCAGTACTTGAGACCCGCGATCTTCGCGAGCGCGTAGCCTTCGTTCGTCGGCTCGAGCGCGCTCGTGAGCAGGCACGACTCCGGCATCGGCTGCGGCGCGAACTTCGGGTAGATGCACGACGAGCCGAGGAAGAGCAGCTTGCGGCAGCCGTTCTTCCAGGCGGCGTGGATCGCGTTCATCTCCAGCATCGCGTTGTCGTAGAGGAAGTCCGC
>CADBEF010000079.1 GCA_902793555.1 uncultured bacterium
CAGGGAGGCGTTCCGCTACGTCGTGCGCTACGCCGACGGCACCTCGCTCGCGCTCCCGATGCGCGGCTACGTCGAGTTCGACGACTGGTGGATGCACGGGGCCGTCCCGGGCGGACGCGACGCGATGCCGTGCAAGCCCGGCTGGCTCAACGCGAAGAGCCGCGGCTTCCACGTCTGGCGCTGGGAGAACCCCTTCCCCGAGAAGACCATCGCGACGATCGACATCGAAAGCGCCTGCACGAAGACCGCGCCGATCGTCGAGGCGATCACCGCCGAACTCGCACGCGGAGACTTGAGGGCCATCCCCGTCCCCGGCACGCCAAAGCTCAGGCCGTGGGGCGATTCTCGCGCGGAGTTCGCGGAGTCCGCGGAGTTTGAAAGTCCTGATGGCCGGGTTCCGTCCCGGCCAGAGAGGGGTTCGGGGGGCGCGGAGCCCCCCGTCGCCCGCCTCGACTTCTCCTCCGCCCGCCACTGGGCCGGCTGCACCCTCCAATATCCCCAACCCGTCGAGGCCCCCGCCTCCGCGACTCGCGCGGACCTCGAGTTCCTTCTCTCAACCCCAGATGGTCTTCCTCTCCCTCCGTTCCAGATTCGCATCGGCGATCGCGGCGGCTACGTGCCGCTCGACTCCTTCCTTCGCGAAACCGGCGTCCCCGGCGCGTGGCGCGTCTCGTTCCCGCTCGACCTCGCCGAAGAGGGACTCCGCGCGCCGTTCCGCGAGTTCTCGCTGCAGCTTCGCGGCGAGCGCCCCGAAGGCGCCGCGGCGGCGGTTTCGGTTTCGTGCGTCCGCATTCTTGCGGACGGCGGCCCCGAAGAGAGCCCGCTCGCCCTGCGCCGACTGCTCGCGAAGGGCTCGCACGGCGTCGAGGCGATCCGCCGCGACGGCGGCATCGAGCTCGCCGTCGACGACAGGACCGAGGACTGGGGCCTCGGGCGGCTCTCGCCCGTGCGCGCCGTTCCGCTTCCCGAAGACCCCGCCACGGCGGTCCTCGCCTTCGACGTCAACGGCGGCCGCACGCCGCTCGGCCGCCGCGACGCGGGACGCCAGCGCTTCCGCGTGCAGCTGACGTGCCCGACCCAGGACAAAAAGGAGGCCGACGGCCCGTGGGTGCGCGACCCGCCGATCGAGGACGGTCCGGTCGACGACGACCCGAACAGCTGGCAGACCGTCCGCATCCCGCTCTCGAAGCTCCTGCCCGAGGGCGCGACCGCCCTCACGCGCATCTCGATCCAGTTCACGGGCCTCCCCGCCCTCGACCGCGCCGGCCTTCTCGTCCGCGACTTCCGATTCGACTAAGGCCGCGTTTCCGCGGTGGTTCCGCCGAACGGCGGACGGGAGAAGAGACGCGAGGCGGAGGACCGCGGGGCGGGGTTCACTCCTCGCGGACGAAGTCCCGCCCCTCGTATTCCGGCGGAACGTAGCCGTGAGTGGAGCCCTGGACCCAGAGGATCTTCTTGTTGCCGGGATGGATGGCGTTCCAGAGCCGGGCGATGCCCATCGGCGGGCAGGTGTAGTCGCCGAGGCCGGCGCGCGTGATTTCGACGCGGCAGGAGGCGGGGATGCGTTTGGCGAAGTTCACGGCGTCGTAGTAGCCCATCGAGTCGGTCCACGGGACGTACCACCAGTTGCCGGCGGCCCCGCGCGCGCCGCGGGAGGCGTTCACGGCCATGTCGCAGCACCACGGGATGCCCGGCTTTGCGAGCGTCACGCCCTCGCCGCAGCCCGCCGCCCAGAGCGTCTGGAGGTCCCAGCAGTCGAGGGTCTTGAGGTACTGCAACGCGCGCTTGACGCGCAGCACCATGCCGTTGAAGTAGGCGGTTTCGGGGTCCGCGTTCTGCGCGGGATCGAAGGCGTAGTCCTTGTCGTGCGAGCGCACCTCCCACCGGAGCGCCTTGCGGTCGGCCTCGGTCGCGCCGAACTCGGGCAACTTGAGGCCGTGGGCGTTGATGTTGAGCACGATCGCGTCGCCGGAGACCCAGCCGGGCTTGTTCGGCGAGAACGAGTTGCCGTTGTAGCCGTGCGTTTCGAGGTGCGCGCGGAACTTCCTGCCCTCGTCCGCCGCCTTCGGGATCGAGAGGTAGCCCGTGACGGGCCGCAGCCCGGCGCAGTCAATGCGGACCGCCCAGCGGCGCACCCGGGAGTTGGGGCTGTCGGTCTCGACGAGATCGGCCTTGATCGGCACGAGGTCGAGGCGCGCGAACTGGTTCGTCCAAAACGCGTCGAAATCCGCCGGCTCGGGGGTGGGCTCGATCCGGTCGGGCTGCACGCCGGCGCCGCCGTCGAAGAAGACGGCCTTGGGCTTCTTCTCGAACTCGTTCATCGCCTTCTGCCCCTCGGGCGTCGACGCGTCGCCGGTGAACTTCCTGGCGTAGCGCTTGCCGTCGGGCCCGAGGACGTAGGCCTCCAAGCGGACGAAGCCGGGCCGGTCGAGGCTCGTGCGGTAGACGAAGGACGTGGGGGCAAACGGGACGCGACCGGTCTCGCGGGCGCCGAAGTCGTCGGAGCGCGTCCACTCGAGCGCGTATTCGCCCTCGGGGACCTCGCCCTCGACGCCCATGGGCTCGACGGTGAAGACGATCTGCTCGCCGGGGGCGTAGGAGAGCGGATCCTTGTCGGTCGTACCCTCGAGCCAGGCGTTGTCGAGGGGGCCGCCAAAGGCGGCGAAGGGAAGAATTGCGCCGAAAAAGGCGCCGGTTCGGATGCGGGAGCTCATGTCCGCAAGCCTACCAAAAACCGCCCCACCCTGCAAGGCCGGCCCTCCCGCGCGGAAACCGCGCCCGGGCCGGCGCCGTCCGGCCGCCCCGCAAAAACGCCGCGGCGGACGTTTCCGCGCGGCTCCTGCGGTTCCGCCGGTCAGGCCCGCTCGGGCGAAACCAGGGCCGCGAGCGCCGAAATGCGCGCCGGATCGGGCGCGGGCGACGACGGAAGCCCGACGGCCGCGGCGCCCGCCGCGACGGCGCGCGCCATCGTCTCCGGCCGCAGGACGCGATCCGGAAAATACGACGCGCAGAAGGCGCCGAGCATCATGTCGCCCGCGGCGGTCGTGTCGACGACCGGAACGTCCGGAGCGCGCGCGCGCCAGAACTCGTCCCCCCGTCCGAACCACGCGCCGCCGGCGCCGTCCGAAAGGACGACGGCCTCGTGGTTTCGCGCGAGCTCGCGGCATGCGCGCAACAAATCGGCGTCCGTTTCCAGCGAGCGGCCGAGCAGCTGCGCGGCCTCGCGGCGGTTGGGCTTCAGGACGGCCGGCGCTTCGGCGGCGGCAAGGCGGAGCGCTTCGCCCGAGACGTCGAGCGCGACGGTCTTGCCGAGCGCGTGGAGTTCCCGGACGAGCGCGGCGGCGGCGGCGGCGGGAAAGCGCTGCGGCAGCGAGCCGGAGACGACGACGACGGCGGCGTCCCCGGCGGCGCGGCGCGCGACCTCGCGCAGAAGCGCAGCGTCGAATTCCAGCGCGGGAAACGCGGGGAAGTTGATCTTGCGTTCGGCGCCGTCCGTCCCGAGAAGCATGAGGTTGCGCCGCGTCTCGCCGGGGACGCGGACGAAGCGGTCGGCGACGCCGGCGCGGCGGAGGGCCCGCTCGAAGACGGCGGCGTCGGCCCCGCCGAGCAGCCCGCCGGCGGCGACGGGCGCGCCGAGGCGCGCGAGCATCTTGGCGACGTTGACGCCCTTGCCGCCCGGCTCGTCGGACTCTTCGACGACGCGGCAGACGTCGGCGGCGAGCAGCGGCGCGTCGAGGCGGACGGTCCGGTCGATCGCGGGCGCGAGGGTGACGGTGGCGAACGGAGTATTCATGGTGCGTTGTCGGGCTCCGGGAAACGGTGCGGACGATCGTGGCGTCGGAACGGGACAGAGAATACCCGAACCCGTTCCCCGCGGCAAGAGCCTTCCGGAAGCCGCGCCCATGCGAACAATGCGCTTGCGCGCGCGGGGAAAAAATCGTAGAATGGCGCGCACCAACCCCGTTCCAACACAACCAACAACAGGGACAAACCATGACCACCCAGTTCAACCGTTTCGCCTGCGCCGCGCTCGTCGCCGCGCTCGCCGGCGCCGCCTCGGCCGACGAGGCCGCCCCCGCCGAAACCCCCGCCGCCCCCGGCACCATCCGCATGATCACCGAGGCGACCTTCCCCCCCTACGAGTTCCGCCAGGGCACCGACGTCGTCGGCATCGACGTCGAGATCTGCAAGGCCGTCGCCAAGGAGCTCGGCAAGACCCTCGCCATCGAGGACGTCGAGTTCGACTCCGTCCTGCCGTCCCTCATCGCCGGCAAGGCCGAGCTCGCCGCCGCGGGCATCACGGTCAACGAGGACCGCAAGATGATGGTCGACTTCTCGCACCCCTACGTCCGCACCGGCATCGTCTTCATCTTCGCCAAGGACAAGCCCTTCGACGCCGAGAAGCCCGAGGCCGCCAAGGGCAAGCGCATCGGCGTCCAGAACGGCACCACCTCCGCCGACTACGTCCGCAAGGACCTCGGCCAGGAGCCCGAGATGTTCGACTCGCCCGCCAGCGCGTTCGCCGCGATGAAGGCCGGCAAGGTCGACGTCGTCATCGCCGACATCGACCCGGCCAAGGCCGTCATCAAGGGCCAGCCCGACTACGACATCTCCGAGCTCCTCACCGTCGAAGAGTACGCCGTCGCCATCAAGAAGGGCCAGCCCGAGCTGCTCGCCGTCGTGAACAAGGTGATCGACGATCTCGACGCCTCCGGCAAGCTCGACGAGATCAAGGACGAGTGGACCGCCAAGGCCGAGGCCGCCGCCGCCGCCGAGGAGGCCAAGCCCGCCGAAGAGGCCAAGGCCGCCTGCGCCTGCGCCGAGTGCAAGGACGAGTCCTGCGACAAGGCCGCCTGCGGCTGCGCCAAGTAACGGTCCCCGATGAAACCGACCCGCCCCGCCATCGCCCTTTCCGCCCTCCTGGCCGCCGCCCTGCTCTTCGCGGGCGGCGCGCCGGCTCTCGCGCAGGACGCCGTCCCCGCGCCCGGCGCGGAGGGGGGCGATGGCGGCGCGCGCGTCCCGGTTTCGGTCGACGCGCCCGCCTCGCGGGCGCTCGACCTCTCCCGCTCCGACGCCGAGGAGCGCGTCGTATACGAGCTCACGCTCGACGTCCCGGGGCGCAAGATCCCGCTCACGGCCAAGCTCCCGCTCGAGGCCGGACAGGACTCCGCGACGCTCTCGTTCTCCGTCCGGGAGTACGAGGTCCGCCGCGCGGCTTCCGTCTCCCTGCCGCCGAACCCGGACGGCACCCCGGCCGAGCCGCCGCGCCTTCCCCTCGGCCTCTTCTCCGGCCGTCCCGTCGAGATCCGCCTCGTCCGCGCGGACGCCGCCGCCCCCGCCGCCTACTCGCTCGAGGCCTCCAACGGCGCCGAGGGCGAATTCACCCTTTCCACCAACGTACTGTCCTTCGCGGCCGGCCAGGCCGAGGCGGCCTTCACGGCGACCGCGAACCCCTCCCGCCTCGAGAACCTCGAGCTGCGCGTCGCCCGCTCGGACGACCCCGGCGACCGCCTCCGCCTCTCCCTCCCGATCGTGCGCGGCCCGCTTGCCGCGTTCGAAAACAACTTCTACGTCTGCTTCGTCAAGAAGATCCCGTTCGGCACCGTCGAGGTCCCGGTGCTCGACGCCGCCGGCGCCCCGGTCCTGAATGCGGACGGCACGCCGCAGACGCGCCGCGAGCAGGTCTACAAGGCCCGCTGGCACTACATTACGAACGGCCTCCGCAACACGCTCGCCGTCGCGCTCTGCGCGGTCGTGCTCGGCGCCGCGCTCGGCTTTCTCGTCGCGATCGTTCGTTCGACGCACGACAAGCACGGCCGCCTGCGCCTCCTCAACGCGCTCGCGAAGGTCTACATCACGGTCATCCGCGGCACGCCGATGACCGTGCAGCTCCTGATCGCGTACTTCATCATCTTCTCGTCGATCAACAACAAGGTCCTCGTCGCGATCCTCGCTTTCGGCGTCAACTCCGGCGCCTACGTCGCGGAGATCATCCGCGCGGGCATCACGTCGATCGACGACGGCCAGATGGAGGCCGCCCGCTCGCTCGGCCTCTCCTACGGCCAGGGCATGCGCCGCATCGTGCTGCCGCAGGCCATCCGCAACATCCTGCCCGCGCTCGGCAACGAGTTCATCGTGATGCTCAAGGACACGTCCATCGCCTCCTTCATCGGCCTGGACGACCTCGCGCGCGGCGGCTCGATCATCCGCTCGCAGACCTACCAGGCCTACATCCCGTTCCTCGCCGTCGCGGCGATCTACCTGGTGATGGTGATGATCTTCTCGAAGCTCCTCGGGCGCCTCGAGCGCCACCTGCGCCGCACCGGCGCGAAATAACGGAAAAAACACGAACACAATGCCGAAAGACGACGCCATCCAGATCGACGGGACCGTGGTCAAGGTCCTGCCCGCAACCATGTACACGGTCCGCCTCGAAAACGGACACGAGGTCCTCGCCCACGTTTCGGGCAAGATGAGGAAGAACTTCATCAAGATCACGCAAGGCGACAAGGTCACGCTGGAAATGTCGCCCTACGACCTCGAAAAGGGCCGCATCGTCTTCCGCTACAAGTCGCCGTCGCAGGACGCCCCCGCCGGCGCGCCGCCGATGCATTCGCATCCCGGCGGGAACCGTTCCCGCTAGGGTCCCGCCGTGCGCCGCGCGCTCCGCACCGCCGTCGCGGCGGCCTTCTGCGCGGCCGCCGTCTCCGCGCCCGCCGCCGGGTGGCGCGTTCCCGGCTTCGCGCCGGTCGAGACAGCCGCCCCCGCCGCCCCCGGCGAGCCCGCCGTCGTCGTCGCGGCGCGTTTCGATTCCCCGACGCGCGCCACGGTCGTCGTGTCGCTCCCGCCGGACCACGCGCTGTTGCGCGACGCCTTCGCCGTCCACGCGCCGGAGGTCGCCGCTTCGCCCGTCTTCCCGGACCCGGACCCGGCCGCGTCGGAGCACGCCGCCGCGCCGGCCTTCGCGGGCGACGTGGCGATCCCGGTGGATTTCGACGCGCCACTCGCGGCCGGCTCGTCCCTGTCGGTCGTCTGCCAGGTCTGCGGACCGGACGCCTGTTTCCCGCCGGAAACCTTCCGCGTCCCCGTGCCGGACGGCGTCGGCTCGGCGTCCGCCGTTCCGGAGGCGTCGGACGCCGCGCCCGCGTCGGCGATGGATCTGCTCCGCGAGCTGGGCTTCCACGAGCTGCGCGTCGTCCGCACGCTGCCCCACGCGGCCGACAAGGAGACGTTCGTCCGCTTCGTCCGGGGGGAGGCCGGAGCGGTCCCGGCCTCGCCGGCGCCTCCCTCGAACCGCTGGCTCTACCTGCTCACGCTCCTTCTCGGCGGGTTCCTCCTCAACCTCACCCCGTGCGTGCTGCCGCTCGTCCCCGTGAACCTCGCGCTGCTCGGCGCGGGCGCCGGGCGCCGTTCGCGCCGCGCCGGCTTCGCGCTCGGCTGCGCGTTCGGCCTCGGCATCGCGCTCGTCTACGGCGCGCTGGGACTCTTCTCGGCCGCGACGGGCCGCGCGTTCGGGTTCCTGCACGCCCACGTCGCGTTCCACGTCGCCTTCGCGGTGCTCTTCTGCGTGCTCGCCCTCGCGATGCTCGACGCGGTCAGCATCGACTTTTCCCGCCTGCGCAACCTTTTGCCGCGCCGCCGCCGCGCCGCGCCGCCGCCGTCCCCGGCGGCGCGCGGGACCTTCCCCGCCCTGGCGCGCGCGTTCGCCGCGGGAGCCGGATCGGCCCTGCTCGCCGGCGCGTGCGTGGCGCCCGCGCTCGTCGGCGCGCTGCTCGTCTCCGCGGAGCTGCTCCGGAACGGCTCGGCGTTCGGCGCGCTCGTTCCGTTCGCCCTCGGGCTCGGGATGGCCCTGCCGTGGCCCTTCCTCGGCGCCGGACTCGCCGTCCTGCCGAAGCCCGGCGCGTGGATGCGGCGCGTCAAGCAGCTCTTCGCGGCGCTGTTCCTCGCGGCCGCGGTGCACTTCCTGCTGCAGGCGTTCCGGATCGCGGTCCCGACGGCGCCAGCGGACTCCGACTGGATTTCGAACCCGGCCGCGGCGGCGATCGCCGCCGACGCGACGGGCCGCCCCGTCGTCCTCGCGCTCACGGCCGACTGGTGCGCCGCGTGCCGCGACATGGAAAGCGGCGTGCTGGAAGAACCCGACGTCCGAGCGGCCCTCGCGGATACGATCCGCCTGCGGATCGACTGCACGGACGTCGATTCGGCCTCCGTGCGCGCGACGATGAAGGCCGTCGGCGCCCGCGGCCTGCCGTTCTTCGCCGTTCTCGAGTGAGCCGCTGCCCGCGGCGGATCATTCGTCGGAGGACGGACGGCGCCGGAGCGCCTTCTTCTCGGACTGCGCGTGCTTGTCGGCGAGCATCTTCGCCTTGGCGCGGCGCGAACGGCGGCGCTTCTGGCGGCGGATCTTCTCCGCCTCCGCCTGGCGGCGGCTCCGCTCGCCCTCGATCCGCTCGGCGACGCGCTCGCACAGCTCGAAGCGCGCGTAGTAGCGATTCAGCGCGCGGGAGCGCGTCCGCTGGCACTTCACGCGGATGTCGAGCGGCGGATACGAGAGCGAAACGCACGAGGCGGTCTTGTTGATCTTCTGACCGCCGGGGCCGAAGCCCTGCACGAAGGACTCCTCCAGCAGCGCCTCGTCGATGCCGAGCGACGCCATGCGCGCCGAGAGCTCGGCGAGCTTCTTCGGGCCGGGGGTCGCGGTCTCCACGGCTACTTGCCCCCCGGCGCGGGCGGCGCCTTCGCGTCGGGAGCCGCCGCCTTCGGGGCCGGTGGCGGCGCCGGGCGCCCGCGGTGCAACACCGTGAGAACCGGGAAGTGGTCGGAGTATCCCTCGCCGTAGTAGTTGCTGTCGTCGACCACGTCGCCGTCGGTTCCGGACTCGTAGGAGCGGACGCGGTGGAAGGCGTTCGGGCGGCCGTCCTTGCCCCAGCGCATCTCCGGGTAGTGGATCGTCTCCGTCTCCCTCGGCTCGCCGGCGCGCCAGGCGGGGCCGGGCTGGTAGACCGGCAGGAGCATGCGCGGCGAGACGATCAGCCCGTCGAACGTGTTCCAGATCTTGCGGCGTGCGTAGAAGAACGAGCCGCGGTCCTTCGCCGGAATGTCGCCGACGAGGTTGTAGGGACGGAACGAGGCGAGCGGAAGCCGGAGCGACTCCATCGCCGTAGCGCGGTCGTTCGCGGGCTGCAGGCCGCCCATCATCGCCGGGCCGTCCATGTCCTCGTTGTAGTCGCCGCAGGCGACGACCGAGGCGTTCGGGTTCTCGCCCAGGATGCGGAGCAGCAGCTCGCGGAGCTTGGCCGACTCGACGGTGCGCGCGGCGATGTTCGTCTCGGCGTCGCCGAGCTGGGACTTGAAGTGGCAGGCGACCAGGACGACGTCCCCGCCGGGCACCGCGATCGTGGCGACCAGCATGCCGCGGCGGCCGCGCTGGGGGATGTACTCCTCCTTGGCGACCGGGTGGCGGGAGAGGATCCCCACGTCGATGCCGCGCGGATCGGTGGAGTCGCGGTGGACGACGTACGGGAACGTCCAGCCGTGGTTCTTCCGGAGCGTCGCGCAGAGGTCGTCCAGGACGCCGCGGTTCTCGACCTCCTGCAGCGCGATCGCGTCCGGCTTCATCTTGTCGATGACCCACGCCAGGCGCTCGAGCTTGGTGCGGTAGCGCTCGTCCGTCCAGCGGCGCCAGGACTTGGCGCACCACTCGGCGTCGATCGGCTCGCCGGTGAGGTAGCTCACGTGCTGGTTCACGACCGCGTCGAAGAGGTTCTCGACGTTCCACGTCGCCACGCGGAACGTGGCGACCGGCGCGGCGCCGGCGGCCGCAACCCACGCCGCGAGCGCGATCGCGGCGAGCAGTCGGGGGAGGCGGCCGGCGGCGGAGGTCATCGGCTGTCTCCCGGCGGGGCTAGAGGACCCCCTTGGAGGACGGAACGCCCCGCTCGCGCGGATCGGGCTCGACGGCGGCGCGCACGGCGCGCGCGAACGCCTTGAAGAGCGCCTCGGCGGCGTGGTGCGGCTCGTTGCCGCCCGTGTGGCGGAGGTTCACGTTGGCGCGCGCGTTCACGGACAGCGCGCGGAAGAACTCGCGGAAAAGCTCCGTGTCGAAGTCGCGGACGAACGTCGAGGCGCACTCCGTCGAGTAGACGAGGAACGGCCGGCCGCCGAAGTCCACGGCCGCCTGGCCGAGCGACTCGTCCATCGGCAGCAGGAAAAACCCGTAGCGGCGGATGCCCTTGCGGTCGCCCAGCGCCTTGTCCAGCGCCGTCCCGATCGCGAGGCCCAGGTCCTCGACCGTGTGGTGGTAGTCCACCTGCACGTCGCCCTTGCAGGAAACCTCCAGGTCGACGAGCGAATGCTTGGCGAAAAGTTCCAGCATGTGGTCGACGAATCCCACGCCGGTCGCGACCGCGGCGCGGCCGGTGCCGTCGAGGTCCAGCTTGACTTCGATCTGCGTCTCGCGCGTGTCGCGCGTCACTGTGGCGGTGCGGTGCTTCATGGGGACGGTCTACAGGAAGCCGTTCTTGCGGTACCAGTCGTAGGCGAGCTTGAGGCCTTCGTCGAGCTTGACCTTCGGGACGTACTCGAGCTCCTTGAAGGCCTTGCTCTCCGGGCCGGTCACGAAGCCGCGGTTCTGTCGGTACCAGTCCACGCGGCGCGGGAAGATCGGCGGGTCGCCGGGCAGGATCTTCCAGATCGCGGCCACGAGGAACGAGAGCCAGTACATCGGATAGAACGGCAGGTGGACCATGCGGCAGCCCTTGATCAGGCCGTCCGCCTTCTCGATGTCGGCGATCTTCTGGACGATGTCCTTGATGTAGAAGAACTTGTCGTCCGCGATGATGTAGGTCTGGCCCTTGGAGGCCGGATGCGACATCGCGAGCGTGAACGCGTCGCAGAAGTTCTCCACGTAGACCGGGTGGTAGAACGCGAGCCCCTTGCCGAAGAAGGGGAACCAGCCCTTCTTGACGCGGCGGTAGATCATGAGGAACCGGGCGGGGTCGCCGGGGCCGTAGAGCGCCGTGGGGCGCAGGATCGTGATGTCGAAGTCCGGGTTGGCCTTCATGAACTCGCGCGCGACCTCCTCGCCCTTGAACTTCGTGAGCTGGTAGTAGTCCTCGGGCTTGATCGGGGAGTCCTCGCTGCCGGGGCGCGGCGGCGTTTCGGACAGCGACGCGATGTTGCCGTGCACGCCCTGCGTGGAGCAGTAGATCACCTTCTTGACGCCCGCCTCCTTGCAGATCTCGAGCAGGGAGCGCATCGCGTCGATGTTCGTCGCGTCGTAGACGGCGTGGGAGACGTTGATCAGGCGGAAGGCGGCCGCCAGGTGGTAGACCGCGTCGCACCCCGCCACGGCGCGGCGGAGGTCCTCCGGCTTGGTCACGTCGCCGACGATGATCTCGGCGCCGAGGCTCTTGAGCTCGTCGAGGAGCTCGGCCTGCTTGGGGTTGGGGGAGCTGTTGTTGTCGAGCACGACGCACTTGTTGCCCTCGCGGAGCACGTGCTTGACGAGGTGGCTGCCGGTGAACCCGGTCCCGCCGGTGACGAGGATTTTCATGGAAAGTCCCTGTTGGGTTGCGTTGAACGGCGCCGGATTCTAGCACAAACGACGCGGTTTTGCAAAACCCCGCGAGGCCCGCGCGCGGGCGAAGCGAAAATAGGCATTGACTTTCCGCCGCGGTTTCGCCATAATCTCTCGCCGTTTTCACACATTGCACCGTCACACGCAAACTACGTCCCCATGAAAACCTTTTTCCCGAAAGACCCCGGCCAGAACCGCAGGTGGCTCCTCGTCGACGCGGCGGACAAGCCCGTCGGCCGCCTCGCCGTCGCGATCAGCAACGCGCTGCGCGGCAAGGATCTCCCCACCTACACCCCGTGGGTCGACACCGGCGCCTTCGTCGTCGTCGTCAACGCCGCCAAGGCGAAGCTCACCGGCCGCAAGAACGTGCAGAAGACCTACGAGCGCTTCTCCGGCTGGCGCGGCGGCCACAAGATCCTTCCGGTCGCCGTCGTCCGCGAGAAGAACCCCGAGCGCCTGATCGTCGAGGCCGTCAAGGGCATGCTCCCCGGCAACAAGCTCGCGCGCCAGATGATGCGCCGCCTGCTCGTCTACCCGGGCGCGTCGCACCCGCACGCCGCGCAGAAGCCCGTCGCCCTCTAATTTCACAACACGAGAGAAACCACCATGGCAGACATCATCGCCGAGGCCACCGGCCGCCGCAAGACCGCCGTCGCCCGCGTCCAGCTCGTCGCCGGCGAAGGCAAGTGCACGATCAACAAGCGCGCCTTCGAAGAATACGTGACCGACGAGGCCACCCGCATCTACACGCTCCAGCCCCTCAAGATCGCCGGCGTCGAAGGCAAGTACGACGTCGTCGCGACCGCCAAGGGCGGCGGCATGACCGGCCAGGCCGGCGCGGTCCGCCACGGCATCGCCCGCGCCCTCTGCGAGGCGGACGAGTCGCTGCGCGCGCCCCTGAAGGCCGCCGGCTGCCTCACGCGCGATCCTCGCATGAAGGAGCGCAAGAAGCCCGGCCTCCGCGGAGCCCGCCGCCGCTTCCAGTTCTCGAAGCGCTAGTCCGTCCGGACGCCTTCCCACCAACGGGCAACCCATGCGGTTGCCCGTTGGCATTTTCGGAAACCCCCTCCCCTCTCCGCTCCATGTCCCTGCTTTCGTTCGTCAAAAAAGTGTTTTCCGGCGGCTCCGCCCCCGCGGAGAAACCCGCCCCCTCGCCCGCCGACGCTTCCGGCGGGAAGCCGTCCCGCGACGGCGGCCGCCGCCGCGGCGGCCGCGGAGACCGCCCCCGCCGCCCCGAAGGCGGCGAC
>CADBEF010000080.1 GCA_902793555.1 uncultured bacterium
CGGCATCGTGAAGCGCTTCCGCGGGACGACCTACGACATCACGTTCCGCCACGAGCCCGGCAGGGCGTGCAACCGCGTCGCGTCCGTCCTCGTGGACGGCGCCCCGCACGCCCCGGCCGCCGCGCTGCCGCTCCGCCCCGGCGCCACGCTCCGCATCGAGGTTTCCCTGTCGTAGCCACCGTCCGTCTTCCGGTCCATGAACGTCGACAAAATGCCCAAGGGCGCCGTCCCGGCGATGGCGGATCCGCCGCGCGCGGAGGTTCCGCTCATGGCCTCCGCGGTCATGGCGGGGTTCCCGTCGCCGGCGGAGCAGTACGTCGAGCGTCCGCTCGACCTCAACGAACTTCTCGTCGCCCGGCCGGCCGCCACCTACTTCGTCCGCGCGTCGGGCGACTCGATGACCGGTGCCGGCATCCGGGACGGCGACCTCCTGGTCGTGGACCGCTCGCTCGAGCCGGAGGACGGCGCGACGGTCATCGCCTGCGTGGACGGCGAGTTCACCGTGAAGACCTATCGCCGCGACCGGGACGGCGTCCGGCTCGAGGCCGCCAACCCCGCCTATCCGCCCATCCGGTTCGCCGGCGAGATGGAGCTGCGCGTATTCGGCGTCGTCACGGCCGTCGTGCACCGGCTCGTCGCGCACGAGCCATGATCGCCCTCGTCGACGCCAACAACTTCTACGTCTCCTGCGAGCGCGTGTTCGACCCTCGCCTGGAGGGGCGGCCGGTGGCCGTCCTCTCGAACAACGACGGCTGCGTGATCTCCCGTTCGGCGGAGTGCAAGGCGCTCGGCGTCGAGATGGGGACGCCCTACTTCAAGCTGCGCGAGTCCGCGAAGAAGCCCGGGCTCGTGTTCAGGTCCTCCAACTACGAGCTCTACGGCGACCTCTCCTCGCGCATCGTCCAGACGCTCGGCACCTTCACGCCCGACGTCGAGCCGTATTCCATCGACGAGGCGTTCCTCCACCTCTCGCTTCCGGCGGACACCGACTGGGCGGCGCTCGGCGCGGCGATCCGCGCGCGGGTCCTCCGGTGGACCGGCATCCCGTGTGGCGTCGGCTTCGCGCCGACGCGGACGCTCGCCAAGATCGCAAACCACGTCGGCAAGAAGAAGCCCGGCGGCGTGTTCGTCCTGCCAGACAATCCGGCGCCGCTTCTTTCGGAGCTCCCGGTGGAAGAGGTGTGGGGCGTCGGCCGGCGGCTCGCCGAACGCATCCGCCGCGCGGGCGTGACCGACGCCTGGACGCTCGCCACGCGGCCGCACGACTTTTTCCGGCGTCACCGTTTCGCCGTCACGCTGGAGCGGACGGCGCTCGAGCTGCGCGGCGTTCCGGCGACCGAGCCCGACCCGCTCGAGCGCGAAAATCCGCAGTCGGTCAACGTCTCGCGGATGTTCGGGCGGCCCGTGTCTGCGCTCTCCGAGCTCGCGGAGGCGCTCGCCGCGCACGCCTCGGCCGCCGCGGAGAAGCTCCGCAAGGCGCACGCCGTCGCCGCCGGCGCGAACGTCTACGTCCAGGAGTGCGCGCCCCCCGGGACGGGCGGCTGGTCCGACCGGAACTGGTGGACGCCGTTCCTCTCCGCCACCGTGGCCTTCCCGGCGTCCACCGCCGCGACGCCCGCGATCCTCGCCGCGATCCGGCCCGCGGCCGCGCGGCTCTTCGCGGCGGGCCGCCGGTACCGCCGCGCGGGCGTGATGCTCTGCGGGATCGAGCCGGCGGCCGGCGCGGCGGACCTCTTCGCCGGCGACCCGTCGGAAACGAAGGGAGCCAAGCTCTCCGCCGCGCTCGACGCCGTGAACGCGAAGTTCGGCCGCGGAACCGTGTTTCCAGCCGCAACGGGGACGAAGCGCCCGTGGACGATGAAGCGCGACCTGCTCTCGCCCTGTCCGACGACGCGCTGGTCGGACGTTCTCGTCGCGAAGTGCTAGCGCCGCGCGTTCCTTGCCGGGAGGGCGGGTCCGTGGTAGACTTCGCGCCATGTCCGCTTCCAGCACCCAACCGCCGCCGCGTTGCATCGAAGTCCGCGGCGCCCGCAAGAACAACCTCCGCGGCCTCGACGTCGACATCCCCCTCGGGAGGATCGTCGGCGTCGCGGGCGTGTCCGGGAGCGGCAAGTCCTCGCTCGCGCTCGGCGTCGTCTACGCGGAGGGCTCGCGCCGCTACCTCGAGTCGCTCTCCACCTACACGCGCCGCCGCATGACGCAGGCCGCGCGCGCCGAGGTCGACGACGTGCGCTACGTCCCCGCCGCGCTCGCGCTGCACCAGCGTCCCGGCGTCCCGGGCGTGCGCTCCACCTTCGGAACGATGTCGGAGCTGCTCAACTCGATGCGGCTGATGTATTCGCGCCTCGCCTCGCACCGCTGCCCGAACGGCCACTACTACCCGCCGACGCTCGACGTCGCGGCGGAGCGCGAGCTCGTCTGCCCGGCGTGCGGCGCGCGATTTTTCGCGCCCGGCGCGGAGGAGCTCGCGTTCAACTCGCAGGGCGCGTGCCGGCGATGCGACGGCACCGGCGTCGTCCGCGAGGTGGACCCCGCCACGATCGTCCCGGACGACTCGCTCACGATCGACGAGGGCGCCGTCGCGCCGTGGCAGTCGCTCATGTGGTCGCTCATGAAGGACATCGCCCGCGACATGGGCGTGCGCACCGACGTACCGTGGCGCGACCTCACGAAGCGGGAGCGCGACATCGTCCTGCACGCCCCGCCCGAGAAGCGCCACGTCGTCTACCAGATGAAGACCGGCGAGAGCGGCGAGATGGACTTCACGTTCTTCAACGCGTTCTACACCGTCGAGAACGCGCTGCGGAACGTCAAGGACGAGAAGGGGATGAAGCGCGTCGCGAAGTTCCTCAAGGAGGGACCCTGCCCGGACTGCGGCGGCACGCGCCTCTCGGAGAAGGCCCGCGCGCCGCTCCTGCGCGGCATCTCCCTCGACCGCGCCGCCGCGATGACTCTCGCCGAGGCCGAGGAATGGGTGCGCGGCGTCCCGGCGTCGCTCCCTGCGCCGATGCGGCCGATGGCCGAGCGCATCTGCGAGTCGTTCCACGACACCTCCCGCCGCCTCCTCGAGCTCGGGCTCTCCTACCTCTCGCTCGACCGCGCCGCCTCGACGCTCTCCACCGGCGAGCGCCAGCGCGTCCAGCTCGCGCGCGCCGTCCGCAACCGCACCACGGGCGTGCTCTACGTCCTCGACGAGCCCTCGATCGGCCTGCACCCCTCCAACATCGAGGGCCTCACGGGCGTGATGGACGACCTCGTCGCCGACGGCAACTCGGTCCTCCTCGTCGACCACGACGTGCAGGTCCTCTCGCACGCGGACTGGATCGTCGAGCTCGGCCCCGGCGCCGGCGCGAAGGGCGGCACGCTCGTCGCCGAAGGCTCGCCGGCGCAGCTGGCGAGGAATCCGAAGTCGGTCATCGGGCCCTTCCTGCACGCGGAGGGCGCGGAGAAGAAATCTCACGCGGAGTCCGCGGAGTTTTCGCCGGATCGCGCCGGCGGCGCGATCCGGCTGAAAACCGCCGCCATCCACACCGTGAAGCCGCTTGAGGTCGCGTTCCCGAAGGGGCGGCTCAGCGTCGTCACGGGCGTGTCCGGATCGGGCAAGACCACGCTCGTCCTCGAGAGCCTCGTCCCGGCGCTCGCCGCGACAATCGACGGCCGCCCGCTGCCGGCGCACGTCCGCGCCGTCGACGCGCCCGGCATCGCGCACGCCAAGCTCGTCGACGCCACGCCGATCGGGATCAACGTCCGCTCGACCGTCGCGACCTACGCCGACGTCCACGACGAGCTGCGCAAGGTCTACGCCCGCACGCCGGACGCAAGGGCTCGGGGCCTCAAGGCCGGCGACTTCTCCTACAACACCGGCTCGCTGCGCTGCCCGACCTGCGACGGCACGGGCGAGATCTCCCTCGACGTGCAGTTCCTCCCCGACGTCGACATCCCGTGCCCCGACTGCCGCGGCACGCGCTACTCCAAGGAGGCCTCGTCGATCGTCCGGGCCTGCAAGTCCGGCGGGAAGGGCGCCCCGGCGCTTTCCCTGCCGGACCTGATGTCCCTCACCGTCGACGACGCGCTCGAGGCGTGCGCGGACCTCTCGCTCGTGCGCCAGCGCCTGCGGACGCTCCACGACCTGGGGCTCGGGTACCTCACGCTCGGCGAGGAGACGCCGGGGCTTTCCGGCGGCGAGGCGCAGCGCCTCAAGCTGGCGGGCGAGATGGGGCGCGGGCAGGGCGACTCGCTCTTCGTCTTCGACGAGCCGACGATCGGCCTGCATCCGCTCGACGTGCGGACGCTGCTCGGCGTCTTCCGCCGGCTCGTCGCGAACGGCGCGACCGTCGTCGTGATCGAGCACGACCTGGACGTCATCCGCGCGGCGGACTGGGTCGTCGACATGGGCCCGGGCGGCGGCGAGGCCGGCGGCGGCGGGCGCATCGTCGCCGCCGGAACGCCCGCGCAGATCGCCGCCTGCCCGGACTCCCTCACCGGCCGCTACCTGTGACGCCGTTCCGCACGGGAACGAACGCCGAGAAAGCTCTTGCCGGAACGGCCGAATTGTGGCAGAATCCCGTTTGTTTTTCCGCGCCCGCGAGACCGGACGCCCACCGACCCTCCGAAACGCGACAGACATGACAACGATCCGCACGCTCCTTCTCGACGCCGCCCGGCAGCATCCCGGCGAAACGTTCGTCCGCTGGAAGGCCGACCGGCAGTGGCATTCCTGGACGTTCGCCGATCTTTTCGACCGCGCGCGCCGCGTATCGGAAGCCCTCGCGAAGCTCGGCGTCCGGGGCGGCGACCGCGTCGCGCTCATGATGGAGAACCGCCCCGAGTGGATGTCCACGTACCTGGGCATCGTCTCCGTCGGCGTCACGTGCGTTCCGGTCGACGCGCGCCTCCACGCGCACGAAGTTTCCCACATCATGCGCGACTCCGAAGCGGTCGCGCTCTTCGGTTCCGGCAAGGTCGGGCCGCTCGTCCAGGAGATCATGGGGACGATGAAGTTCCTCCGGTCGGTGGTCCTGCTCGACGGCGCCATCGCCGAGACCCGGCGCGAGGGCGGGGTCCGGCTCTACGACTACGACGGGCTCCTGGAGTCCGTCGCGGGCGCGGCGGCGGCGGCCGGCGCGTGCTTCGACAACCACGAGGCGCTCGAAGGCGACGTGGCGTCGATCATCTACACGTCCGGCACGACGGGCCGCAGCAAGGGCGCGATGCTCACGCACGGGAACTTCTGTTCGCAGCTCGAGGCGCTCAAGTGCTTCACGGTCCATCGGGACGACAACTTCCTGCTGGTGCTGCCGCTCCACCACGCCTTCGCGTTCACGGCGAACTTCGTCGTCCCGCTGGCGTGCCAGTGCGAAATCTCGATCGTCGAGAACCTCCGAACGATCCCCGAAAACATGAAGGAGACGCAGCCGACCATCCTGCTGGCGGTCCCGCTTCTCGCCGAAAAGATGCTCGGCGCGATCATGAAGAAGCTCCACAAGAGCACGGCCGCCCGCGCGCTCATGGCGCTGGGGCTTTCGCGCGTCGTCGGGAAGAAGGTCGTCGCGCAGCTCGGCGGGCGCCTCCGCATCATCATCTGCGGCGGCGCGGCGAGCGATCCGGACGTGCTCAGGCAGTGGACGAAGTTCGGCGTGAAGACGCTCCAGGGCTACGGCCTGACGGAGACGGCGCCGATCTGCGCGCTCGCGCCCGAGGACGCGATCCGCTTCGAGTCCGTCGGCAAGGCGCTGCCCGGCCACGAGCTGCGGATCGCCGAGCCGAACGACGAAGGGGTGGGGGAGATCGAGGTCCGCGGCCCGTCGGTGATGAAGGGCTACTTCCGCAACGAAGACGCCACGAAGGAATGCTTCGACGGGGAGGGCTGGTTCCGCACCGGCGATCTCGGGACGATGGACGGAGACGGGTACGTCACGATCACCGGCCGCAAGAAGAGCCTCATCGTGAACCGCGAGGGCAAGAACATCTATCCGGAGGAGGTCGAGCTCGTGATCAACGCCTGTCCGCACGTCCTCGAGTCGATCGTGCTGGGCTACCACGTCCCGGGCGAGAAGAAGGGCGAGCACGTCGGCGCGATCGTCGTGGCGGACCTGGACAAGATCGCGGAAGACCGCAACAAGGGCGACGCGTCGTCGGCGTCCCCGCTTTCCGACGACCAGATCCGCAAGCTGTGCGTGGACGAGATCCACGCGGCGATGAAGGAGCTGTCGACCTACAAGCACCCGCGCCGGATCCAGGTCCGCTTCGATCCGCTGCAGAAGACCAACACGCTCAAGGTCAAGCGCTACCTCTATTCGCTCGACGGCGGCGCGGATCCGGCCTGAAGCCGCTTGCGGCGCGCCGGGTCCGTGTGGTAGACTCCGCGCCATGAACGCATTCGACGTCTGGAACCTCGGCTCGGTCAACGTCGACCGGGTCTATTCGCTCGACCACATCGTCGCCCCCGGCGAGACCGAAAGCGCGTCCGCGCTCGCGGAGGCGCCCGGCGGAAAGGGCTTCAACCAGTCCGTTGCGCTGGCCCGCGCCGGCGCCCGCGTCCACCACGTCGGCGCGGTGGGGGAGGACGGCGCCTTCCTCGCCGCGATGCTGCGCGAGGCGGGAGCCGACACGGCGCATCTGGCGGCCGTTCCGGGGCCGACCGGCCACGCGATCATCCAAGTCGACGGGGCCGGCCGCAATTCGATCGTCGTCTTCGCGGCGGCCAACGGCCGGGTTGCGCCGGACGCCGTCCGCGCGGCGCTCGCCGGCGCGAAGCCGGGCGACGTGCTGCTCTGCCAGAACGAGACCTCCGCCGTCGCGGAGGCGATGCGCGAGGCGAAAGCGCGCGGGATGCGGATCGTCTTCAACCCGTCGCCGTTCGACGCGAAGATCGCGGCGCTGCCGCTGGAACTCGTCGACCTGTTCGTCGTGAACGAGACCGAGGAGGCGGGGCTGCTCGCGCTCGGCGGCCCGGCGGCCGCGGCCGCGCGCGTCGTCACCCGCGGCGCAGACGGTTGCGAATCGCTTGCCCCGGGGCGCGGGCCCGTTCGGGCCGCGGCCTTCCGCGTGGAAGCCGTGGACACGACCGCGGCCGGCGACACGTTCACGGGTTACTACCTGGCGGCGCTGGCCGCCGGGGCGGGGGAGGGGGAGGCGCTCCGCCGCGCGTCCGCCGCCGCCGCGATCGCGGTGACGCGTCCCGGGGCGGCGCCGTCCGTTCCGCGGGCGGACGAAGTCGACGCCTTCCTGGCCGCGCGCGCGGCCGGCTCCTGAAAAGGGCGCGGCCGCCGGCGGTTCGCCGGCGGCCGCGCGACGCGGAATCCGCGGAAGGGCTAGACCCCGGCGGGCTTGAGAAGCCCGTCGCGGAAGCGCTTGCCCGGCTTGAAGCGGACGGCGCGGCGGCCCGGGACCACGTAGGTCTGGGCCGGGTTCTTCGGGTTGCGGCCGATGCGCGACTTGTGCATCGTCGTCGTGAAGACGCCGAAGTCGCGGAACTCGCAGTGTTTGCCGGCCACGAGGGCGTCGGCGATCGCGTCGAGCATCGCGTTCACGGCGTCGAGCGCGAACGCGTGCGTGAGGCCGACCTTCTTGTTGAGGATCTGGACGAGATCCTGCTTGGTCAGGGCGTCGGGATTCTTCTTGGACATGTGGTTGTTCCTTCGTGTTGTTTGAAGTGGCTTCTTCGCTTGTACGGGTCCTGTTTCGTTTTGCAAAGGGTCCCTAGGGCTTCGGCGCGCGGGGCTTGAGGATGCCCGCCTCGACGAGTTCCTTGCGAGGGCGGAGGCGGACCGGATCGAGGCCGACGGCGCGGGCGACGATCGAGAACGCGTTGGAGTTGAGCGGGTGGAAGTTGTGCGAGAGGCAGTCGTCGAGCGACGCGGGCGTCGGGCTGTAGCGCATCACCGCCTCGCGCTCGGGGTGGTACGCCGCGCCGCAGCACGCGCCGAGCGCCTGGTAGATGCGCTTGCCCATGCGGTCGTTCACGAGGGCCGCGTCCCCGCCGCCGCGCTTGACCCAGCCGGCGTCCATGATCACCCAGTTCTCGTAGGGCGAAGCCAGCACGGGAGGAATGGGGTCGTCGTCCGCCGGATTCGCGAGAAGGACGACGATCTTCCAGTCCTTGTGGAGAGTCATCATGGAGAGGGCTTCGGCGCGGTCGGGATAGGAAGGCGGCCTTTCATCTTCCGGAAAGACCGAGTCCGTCGACACGGCCTTCACGCCGACCATGAGCGAGCGCTGCATCGCGGCGGCCTGTTCCTCGAGCCAAGCCTGGTCGACCGCGCCGGGGTAATTGACGAGGACGACGTAGTTGCTCGGCGTGGTGAACGCCTCGGGCGGCAGACCGCGCCGCGCGGGAGCGGCGGGCTGCGCCGAGGGCGCTTCGGCGGCGGGAGCGGGTGCCGTGGCGGGGGCCGCGGCCGGAGGGGCGTCCTGGGCGGTGGCGAGCGAGGCGGCGAGGGCGAGGAGGTAAAGCGGGAGCTTTTTCATGGCGGCTAGTTCGCGGCGAGCAGCTCGCGGATTTTCGCGGGGGCGTCCGAGACGGGGACGAGCGACGTTTCGCCCGTCTTGCGGAGGCGGATTTCGACGCCGCCCTTCTCGAGCGAGCGCGCGCCGACCGTGACGCGCACGGTGCAGCCGATCAGGTCCGCGTCCTTGAACTTGATGCCGGGGCGCTCGTCGCGGTCGTCGACGAGCACGTCGACGCCGGCGGCCTCGAGCTTCGACTCGAGCTCGTCCACGGCGGCGACGCAGGCGTCGCTCTTCGCGTCGAGCTGCAGCAGCGCGACCTGGCAGGGCGAGACGGCGGCCGGCCACACGATGCCGTCCTTGTCGTTGTTCTGCTCGGCGATGGCCTGCACGGTGCGCGAGACGCCGATGCCGTAGCAGCCCATCACGGGCGTCACGGACTGCTTGTTCTGGTCGAGGACCGTGAACTTCATGGCCTTCGTGTACTTGAGGCCGAGCTTGAAGACGTGGCCGACCTCGATGCCGCGCGCGAGCTGCAGCGGCGCGCCGCAGTGCGGGCAGCGGTCGCCCTCGACGACGGTCGCGAGGTCCGCCCAGGCGGCGATCTTCACGTCCGCGTCGTCCACGAGGTTGCAGTGCACGACGTGGAAGCCCTCCTCGCCGGCGCCGACGGCCATGTCGCGCGCCTCCTTGAGGGCGTTGTCCGCGTAGACGGGGATCGAGACGCCGATCGGGCCGATCGAGCCGAACGGGCCGGCGGCCTTCGCGGTGGTCTCCGGGTCGGCCATCTCGAGCTCGCCGCAGCCGAGCAGCCGGCGCAGCTTCGGTTCGCAGAGATCGGCGTTGCCGCGGACGAGCACCATCACGGGCTTGCCGTCCGCGAGGTAGACGAGGGACTTGACGACCTGGTCGCTCGGGATGCCGAGCGAGGCGGCGGCTTCGTCCACGGTGTGCGCGCCGGGGGTCGCCTTCTTCTCGCGCGGCTCGGCGGAGGGCGTCGCCCAGTCGCAGGGCGGGGCCTGGCGCTCGGCGCGCTCCTGGTTGGCGGCGTAGCGGCACGCCGGGCAGTGCAGGATGCCGTCCTCGCCCGAGGGCGCGAGGACCATGAATTCGTGCGAGTGGTTGCCGCCGATCGCGCCGGTGTCGGCTTCGACGGGGTGCGCGTCCAGGCCGCAGCGCTTGAAGATGCGCAGATACGCGTCGTACATCTTCTGATAGGAGACGTCCGCGTCCTCGGAGGTGAGGTCGAAGGAGTAGGCGTCCTTCATCACGAACTCCTTGCAGCGCATGAGGCCGAAGCGCGGGCGGATCTCGTCGCGGAACTTCGTCTGGATCTGGTAGACCGTGGCGGGGAGCTGGCGGTAGCTGCTCGCGAGCGTGCGGAGGTAGTCGGTCGCGACCTCCTCGTGCGTGGGCCCGAGGACCATCGTCTGCTCGTTGCGGTCCTTGAGACGGAACATCGACTTGCCCATGATGCCGGCGCGGCCGGACTCCTCCCAGAGCTCGATCGGCTGCAGCGCGGTGAAGAGCACCTCGCACGCGCCCGCGCGGTCCATCTCCTCGCGGACGATCTGCTCGACCTTGTGCAGCACGCGGATGCCGAGCGGGGAGTAGGAGTAGAGGCCGCCGGAGAGCTTCACCAGCAGCCCGGCGCGCATCATGAGCTTGTGGGAGACGATCTCCGCGTCCTTGGGGTCTTCGCGGAGGGTGGAAAGGAGGGTGTGGGACCAACGCATGGCGTTCTTCGTCGGAAAAGGCGTGAATGGCCGTCATTAAAGCATTTTCCGGGCTCGGAGGCAAGCGCAAATCTTCGCCGGCCGGTTTTCCGCGTTTTGCGCTTCCAACGGCCGTCCGTTTGTGCTAGAATCTCCTCCCGACTCGCGCGCCGCGTCGCGGTCGCGCATATGCCCCCTCCGTTCCAGCCATGGCCACGACCCATTCCCTCGAAACGATCCGATCCGCCTTCGACGCCTTCTTCCCGGGCGCGCCCGTGCAACGCGTCGCGCAGAACCTCGGCGGGCACATCAACCAGACCTACTTCGTCGAGACGACCCGGCGCGCCGGCGGCGGCTGCCGGCTCTTCGTCCTCCAGTGCGTCAACAAGCACGTCTTCCCGAACGCCCTCGGCCTGATGGAGAACGTGATGCGCATCTCGGAGCACCTCGAGAGGAAGAGCCAGGCCGACCCGGCCGCCGACCACCGCCGCGACCACCTGCACTACCTGCGCACGGCGGACGGGCGGCTCGGCGTGGACACGGACGCCGGCTTCTGGCGCCTCTACCGCTTCATCCCGCACGCCGAGGGCCGCCTCCAGGCCGAGACCCCGGCCGAGGCGCGCGCGGCCGCGGCCGCGTTCGGCCGCTTCCAGGCGCTCCTCGCGGACATGCCGCCGCCGCGCCTGGTCGAGACGATCCCGCACTTCCACGACACGCGCCGCCGCTACGAGGCGCTCGAGCGCGCGTTCATCGAGAACCGCGCCGGCCGCGCGGACGAGCCGGAGGCGCGCGAGCTGCTCGACGGCTTCCGCGCGATGCGCCCGCTCGCGCTCTCCGTGCAGAAGAGCTTCGAGCGCGGCGAGATGCCCGAGCGCATCACCCACAACGACGCGAAGTACTCGAACGTCCTCGTCGACCCGGACGACGGCCACCCCGTCTGCGTGATCGACCTGGACACCTGCATGCCGGGGCTTTCGCTGCACGACTTCGGCGACCTCATGCGCTCGATGTGCGCGGACGCGCCCGAGGACGAGCCGGACGTGTCGAAGATCGTCGCCCGCCCCGAGATGTACGAGGCGCTTGCCGAGGGCTTCCTCTCCGAGGCCGGCTCCGTGCTCACGCCCGCCGAGCGGCGGCTCCTGCCGAACGGCGGCGCGGTGATGACGCTCGAGGTCGGCGTCCGCTTCCTCACGGACTACTTCGAGGGCGACCACTACTTCCGCGTCGCCAAGCCCCGCCACAACCTCGTTCGCGCCCGTTCCCAGCTCGCGCTCGCGCGCTCGATGGCCGCCGTCCTCCCGATGGGCTAGCGCATGGACCAGAGCTTCCTCCGCCCCGACCTGCTTCCGGTCACCGTGCCCGCGCCGGCGCTGTGGGCATTCGCGCTGTTCGCGGTCTTCGTGTGGGCGGGCGCCCACCAGGTCGTGAAGCGGCGTTTCCGGGACCTTCGCGTCCGGCTCGGGATCTTGATTCCGGTCGGGACGGTCGCGTCGTGGACGGTTTTCCAGCTGCTCGGCCGCTACCTCTTCTTCGCCGGGCGCTGGCACGTCCTGTTCGCGTCGTTCGTCGCGGGCGGCGCCCTGGAGCTCGTCTCGTGGCTCTACCAGCGCGAGGCCGCGCGAATCGCGTCGCGCCGCATCCGGCGGGTCGTCGTGGCCTGCCGCATGGCCGCGATCGCCCTGCTCGTCTTCGTGATCATGCAGCCGGAGCTCGTGGGCGAAAAGGAGCGCACGATCAAGCGCCGGGTCGTCGTGCTGCTCGACGATTCGGCGTCGATGCACTTCCGCGACAAGTACTGGACGGACGAGGAGCGGCTCGACATCGCCGCCGCCCTCGGCGTGCTGGAGGTCTCGAAGGCGGATTCGCTCGAGAGCCTTCCGTCCGACCTCGCGGCCCTGCAGGCCGAGCTGGCCGCCGTGCGCGACGCGGGGGCCAAGGGCCCGGCCGCGATCGACGGCCCTTCGCTGGAGGCCCTCGCGAAAAAGGCGCGCGACCTGGCGGACGGCGCGGCCGCCGCGATGGACCGGCTCCTGCCGAAGATCGACGCGAAGACCCACGGCGAGGTCGCCCGCGCGCTGCCGGCCCGCGCCGAGTTCATCCGCAAGACGCTCCTGCCGCAGCTCGACGCGGTCCTCGCGACCGTGAAGGACGGCCGCGCGCCGGACGGGAGCACCGTGCGCGCGCTCGGGAGCGCCGCCGATTCGCTCGCCAACCTCGCGGCCGGCGCCGAGGCGGTCCGCCCCGCCGGCGCGCTCGCGATCTACGACTCGATGGGCGCGGACGCCCGGGCGCGCGTCCTCGCCGCGTCGGACGCCACGCGCGCCGAGCTGGCGCGCCGCCTGCTCGCGGGCGAGGGCTCGCCGGACGGCCCGCCGCTGCCGCGCCTGGCGCAGACCTACGACCTGGACCTCTACCGCTTCGGCTCGTTCCCCGAGCTCGACCCGACGGTCGGCGGGAAGCCCGCCACCAACGCCGTCGACGCGGCGGCGGCGCCGGACCCGGCCGCCGAGGACCCCTACGCCGAGCCGGAGCCCGCCCGCCCGCTCACCGCGACCGAGGCCGCCGCCGCCGCGCGCGAGGAGGCGTTCCGGTCGTCGACGGACCTCACGAAGACGTTCGAGAAAATCATCGCGGAGATCCCGTTCGAGGAAATCGCCGGATTCGTCGTCGTGACCGACGGCCGCCACAACGGCGAGGCGGGCGTGGACGCCGTGTCGCGCCGCCTCGGCGCCGCGAAGATTCCCGTGAACACCGTCGTCGTCGGCGGCTCCCGCCCGCCGGTGGACCTCGCCATCGCCGAGGCGCGCGCGCCGGAGTCCGTCTTCGAGGGCGAGAAGGTCCGCGTGAGCGGCACCATCCAGGCGCTCGGCTCGCACGGGAAGACCGCGCACCTGCGCCTGCTCGTGAACGGCGAGACCGTCGACGCGAAGCACGAGATGGAGGAGGTCGTCAACGGCGACGACTTCGTCAAGGAGTTCCGCTTCGTCCACGTCCCGGAGAGCAAGGGCGTCTACCACTACACGCTCAAGCTCGACCCGGTGGAAGGGGAGGAGTTCCCGGAGAACAACGAGTGGACGCTCGACGTGGCGGTGTCCGACGACCGCACGAACGTGCTGCTCGTGGACGACTTCCCGCGCTGGGAGTTCCGGTACCTGCGCAACCTCTTCTACGGCCGCGACAAGTCCGTCCACCTGCAGGAGTACCTCGTGCACCCGGACCGCGTGACCGGCTTCGAGGACGAGCTTCCGCCCGCGAGCGCGGGGCGCAAGTTCGGCGACAGCAAGAGCGGATCCTTCCCGGTCGACCGCAACGAGTGGCGCAAGTTCCACGTGATCATCCTGGGCGACCTCGGCGACGACGTCCTCACGCCGCGCGTCGTCAACGAGATCAAGTACTGCGTCGAGGAGCGCGGCGCGCTGCTCGTCCTCATCGACGGCCCGCGCGCGATGCCGCACAAGGCGACGAATCCCGCGCTGCGCGAGCTGATGCCCGTCGAGACCGACCTGGCGGAGGACGACTTCATGGAGACGCCCGACACGTCCTTCCACCTGCGCCTCGCGCCCGCCGGGCGCGGCCACCCGGTCATGGCGCAGTCGTCGTCCTCCTTCGAGAACGAGCTGATCTGGAACGACTTCCCCGTCATGCGCTGGCGCCACCCCGTGCTCGGCGTCAAGCCCGGCGCCGAGGTGCTCGCCTACGCCGAGCCGGAGGGCGCGGACGAAGCGGGCGTCGCCGCGCGCCAGGCCGCGCGCGACCTGGAGGCCGACCCCGAGGCCGCCGTCGCGATGCTCGCCAAGATGCGCGAGGACCAGGCCAAGAGCGCGCTCGTCGTCGCGCGCACGGCGGGCCGCGGCAAGGTGCTGCAGCTCAACACGGACCGCACGTGGCGCCTGCGCTACCGCGTCGGCGACACGCACCACCACCAGTTCTGGGGACAGGTGCTGCGCTGGGGCGCCGGCGACAAGCTGCGCGCCGGCAACGACTACGTCCGCCTCGGCACGGACGCGCTTCGCTACACGCCGACGGACCGCGTCCGCGTGCAGGCCCGCTTCCAGGACCAGGACTTCAACGCGCTGGACACGCTCAAGCCGGAGATCGTCGTGCTCGACGCCACGGACAAGGAGGTCCGGCGCACGCGGCTGCGCCTGCGCGAGGACGGCAACGGCTTCTACGAAACGGAGCTGGACCCCTTCCCGGATCCGGGCGCCTACACCGTGTGGATCGACGCGCCGGAAGCCGAGCGCATCCTCGGCGGCGACTACCCGCGACGCCTGCACACGCGCTACGTGGTCGTGACGGCGCGGCGCCCCTCCGAGCTGGTGAACGTCTCCGCGAGCGCGGAAATCCCGCGCCGCATGGCTCGCGACACGGGCGGCGTCGCCGTGCGTCCGTCGTCGCTCGCGAAGGCGCTCGAAGGGTTCGGCGAAGGGCGCAAGGTCCTGCACGAGCGCTCCGAGATCTTCCTGTGGGACCACTGGGCCGTCCTGGTCCTCCTCGTCTCGCTCCTGGCCGCGGAGTGGATCCTCCGCAAGAAGGCGGGCCTGAGCTAGGGGCCGGCGCGCATGGAAGGAACCGCGGAAGAAAGCGTCCGGCCGCGCCGGTCCCGATCCGCCCGGCTCGGCGTCCTGGCCTGCGCCCTGCTGCCCGCGGCGTTCGCCTTCGTCCACGCCTCGCGGGGGATCGCCTGGAGCCGGCATTTCCACCCGGACGAGCTTCCGGTCGCGAAGTGGATCGGGCAGACGTACGAAAAGGGCTACGTTTCGGACCGCGTCTATCCCGGCGGGTGGTTCGTGCTGGCGGACCTGCGGACGGCCGTTTCGGAAGGGTCGTGGAACCTTTCGCGCCGGTGGCGGGGTCTCCGGGAACAGGACGGCGCGGTCGTCGCGACGGACGCCGCGTCGTTCGAATCCGCCCCGCGGCGCGCGAAGTTCGAACCCGCCGACATCCAGGCGGGGCGCGACTTCAACGTCCTGCTGTTCGCGCTGGCGACGCTGTTCCTGTTCCTCGCGGCGCGGGAGACGGGCGCCGGTCCGGTCGTCTCGGCGCTCGCCGCGCTGCTCTTCGCCGTCGGGCCGTTCCCGCTGGAGCACGCGCACTACTGCGAGACGGACATGGGTCTCGTCTTCTCGCTGTGCGCGGCGCTCTGGCTCGCGGCCGGCGCGCTCCGCCGCGCGTCGCC
>CADBEF010000081.1 GCA_902793555.1 uncultured bacterium
CCGGGGCCTGGCGGCGACCCTTCTCGCGGCCGCCGCCGCGCTCGTCCTCGCCGTCCTGCCCGTCCGTCCGGCGGCGCCGGCCGTTCCGGCCCCCGCGGACGCGGACGCCGCGCTGCGCCTCCTGCTCTTCGACGCGACCGAAGCGCGCGCCGCCGCCCTCGCCGCGGATGCGGACGAAACCGCCACCGGCACCGAAACGGCGGCCGTCGCCGCGACCGATGCCGCGGACTTGGATTCCCTCTCCTTCGCCGACGCGCTCCTGGCCTGGCAGGAAGCGCCCCTGCAGGAGCTGCCGGACGTCTCCGCCGTCTTCTAGCCGCCGCGCGCGCCTGCCGTTTTCGCTTGCCTTTCGCGGGGTTTTCGGGTTTAATGATGCGCAACGCAACGCGAAGGAAAATCGCCATGAAGGAAATCTCCGGAACCCTCTCCGCCGCCGGCGCCAAGTTCGGCATCGTCGTGAGCCGCTTCAACAGCCTCTTCACCGAGCAGCTGCTCCAGGGCGCGGAGGACTGCCTCCTGCGCCACGGCGCCAAGCCCGCCGACATCGCGTTCGTGCGCGTCCCCGGCGCGTCCGAGATTCCGCTCGCCGTCCAGCGCCTGCTCAAGTCCGGCAAGTTCGACGCCGTGCTCGCGCTCGGCTGCGTCATCCAGGGCGCCACGCCCCACGCCGACCTCATCGAACAGCAGGTCGCCCGCTCGCTCACCCAGCTCGCGCTGCAGTACGACAAGCCCGTCACCGGCGGCCTCGTCGCCGCGAACAACCTCGAGCAGGCCATCGAGCGCGCCGGCACGAAGATGGGCAACAAGGGCTGGGACGCCGCGATGGCCGCCGTCGAGATGGTGTCCGTCTTCAAGCAGGTCTAGCCCGCGATGTCGACGCGTCGCCAGGCCCGCGAGTGGGCGCTGCAGCTCCTCTTCGAACTCGACCAGAACCCCGAGCCGGAGACGCCGGTCGAAGACCGCTTCGCCGCGTTCTGGGGCAGCGAACTGCGCCTGCGCGCGCCGGACGAACCTCCGGAGGGTCCCGAGCCCGAGTGCCGCGCGTTCGCCGAATCGCTCGTCCGCGGCGTCGAGTCGCGCCTGCCCGCGATCGACAAGCGCATCCAGGAGCGCTGCCCGAACTGGCGGATCGAGCGCCTCGGCTCCGTCGAGCGCGCCGTCCTGCGGCTCGGCGTCTACGAGCTCGTCTTCGCGCCCGAGACGACCCCCGCCGCCATCGCCATCAACGAGGCGGTCGACCTCGCGAAGTTCTTCGGTTCGCTCCAGGCCGGCTCGTTCGTGAACGGCGTCCTGGACGCCGTCGCCCGCCGCGAGCGCGACGCCCGCTCCCGCTCCCCGCGCAGGCCGGAAACCTGGACGCCGAAGGCATGATCGCGTTCCAGGACGTCGCGGTCTCGTTCGGCACGCAGCCGGTGCTGCGCGGCGTGACGGTCAAGGTCAACGCCCGCGAGCGCATCGGGCTGGTGGGCCCGAACGGCGCGGGCAAGACGACGTTCCTCAACCTGCTCACCGGCGAGCTTTCCCCCGACCACGGCGAAGTCGTCTTCGAGGGTCCGCGCCCCGCGATCGGCTACTTGCACCAGCAGCTCGACAAGTGGGACGACGCGGACACGCTGCTTTCCTACACCGTCCGCGTCTCGAAGGACCTCGCCGCGATGGAGGAGGAGATCGCCCGGCTCGAGGCGGAGATCCCCGCCCTTCCGGCCGGCTCGCCCGAGCGCGCCCGCGCCCTCTCGCGCGTGGGCGACCTGCAGACGAAGTTCGAGGCTCGCGGCGGCTACGACGTCGAGGCGCGCGCCAAGGCCGCGCTCTGCGGGCTCGGCTTCCACCCGGACGACCTCTCGCGCCCGTTCGCCGAATTCTCCGGCGGCTGGAAGATGCGCGCCGAGCTCGTGCGGACGCTCGTCGGCAACCCGGACGTGCTGCTCCTCGACGAACCGTCCAACTACCTGGACCTGCCCGCCGTCGAGTGGATGCAGAAGTTCCTCCGCGAGTTCCGCGGGACGCTGCTCCTCGTGTCCCACGACCGCTACCTGCTGCGCACGCTCACGACGACGACGTTCGAGGTGGACGGCGAGACCGTGACGCGCTACAACGGCGACTACGACTTCTACCTGCGCGAGCGCCAGGCGCGCTACGACACGCTGCTCGCGGCCAAGCGCAACCAGGACCGCCTGCGCGAACAGCACCAGCGCTTCATCGACACGTTCCGCTCGCAGGCGAACAAGGCCTCGCTCGTGCAGTCGCGCGTGAAGATGCTCGAGAAGATGGAACCGATCGTCGTGCCGCGGCAGGCGTCCGCCGCCGGCAAACTCCGCATCCCCGAGTTCCACCACTGCGGCACGACCTCGCTCGCCGTGCGCGACGCGGGCTTCACCTACGACGGCTCGCGCTGGATCTTCCGCCACGTCTCGTTCGACGTGATGACCGGCGAGCACGTGGCGATCGTCGGCTTCAACGGCCTCGGAAAGACCACGATGTCGCGCCTCTTCGCGGGCGTCCGCGCGCCGAGCGAGGGCGAGGTCGTGCTCGGCCACAAGGTCGTCCCCGGCTACATGTCGCAGGAGTTCGCCGAGACGATCCCGCCGGACCGGTCGCTCCTGAACGTCGTGCGCCGAGAGGACGAGACGATGACCGAAGCGCAAGCGCGGCAGCTCCTCGGCGCGTTCGGCTTCAGCGGCGACGACGCGTTCAAGACGGCGGGCGTGCTCTCCGGCGGCGAGAAGATCCGCCTCGCCTTCGCGCGCATCTACGCGGCCAAGCCGAATTTCCTCATCCTCGACGAGCCGACGACGCATCTGGACGTGAACGGCCGCCGCGCGCTCGAGGAGGCGCTCGTCGGGTGGCCCGGCGCGATCGTCGTCGTCTCGCACGACATCGAGTTCGTGCGGCACGTCGCGCAGAACATCGTCGAAGTGACCGAGGCGGGCGTCCGCAAGATCGTCGGCGGCTACGACGACTACCGCGAGCGCCTCGCGCGCGAGGCGGCGGCGACGTCCGAGGCGCGCGCCGCCGAGCCGGCCGCCGCGAACCCCAACTCGAAGAAGGAGCAACGCAAGGCGCGCGCCGCCGAGCGCGAGCGCAACGCGCCGCTGATCCGGTCGCTCAAGCGCCGCGTGGAAGCGGCCGAAGAGCGCATCGCCAAGCTCGAAGCCGAGCAGAAGGCGCTCGCCGAATCGCTTGCCGCGCCCGCGCCGGAGACCGACCCCGCGGCCGCCTCGCGGCGCCTGGCCGAAATCGACAAGGAGCTCGCGACGCTCACGACGCTCTGGGAGCAGGCCGCCTCCGAACTCGCCTTCCACGAGGCGGAATGAGGCCTTCGATCCACACCCCAAAAACACATCGGACCATGAAGAAACTCGCCTGCGCACTCGTCGGCTTCGGCGGCATCGGCCACCACCACGCCAGCCGCTACGCCCGTTGCAAGAACGTCCGCCTCGTCGCGCTCTGCGACATCGACCCGGCCCGGCTCGCAGAGGCCGAGTCGAAGACGAACCTCGGTTCGTCCGGCTCGCTCGACCTCGCGAAGCTCCGGCTCTACAAGAGCTACGACGAGTTCGCGGCGGCCGAGAAAGGGCGCGTCGACATGCTCGACCTGTGCGTGCCGACCTACGAGCACGCGCGGCTCGCGTGCCGCGCGCTGCGCGACGGCTTCCACGTCCTTTCCGAAAAGCCGATGGCGCTTTCGCTCGCGCAGTGCGACGCGATGATCGCCGCCGCGAAGGAGAGCGGCCGCACGCACATGGTCGCGCAGTGCCTGCGCTTTTCGCCCGTCTACGAGGCGCTGCGCGCGCTCGTGGAGGGCGGGCGCTTCGGCGCGCTGCGGAGCCTTTCGCTGCACCGCGTCGGCGCGATGCCGTGGTCGAAGTGGTACTACGACCACCGCAAGTGCGGCGGCGCCGTGCTCGACCTGCAGCTGCACGACCTGGACTTCGCCGTGTCGCTGCTCGGCACGCCGTCCGCGATCCGCTGCGAGGGCCTGCGCGGGCCGTCCGGCGGCTGGGACGAGACGCTCTCGCGCCTGCGCTACCCCGGCGCGGAGGCGCCGCTCGTGACGACCGCGGCCTCGTGGCTGCGCGCCGCCTTCAAGCCCGGTTTCGAAGCGGTCTTCGAGCGCGGGTTGCTGGAATACGACGGCGCGGAACTCAAGGCGTTCGACGCGAAGCGCAGGCCCGTCAAGCCGGCCGTGAAGGGCGCGGACATGTACGGTCTGGAAATCGACTACTTCGCGGACTGCGTCCGGCGCGGCGCGCGCCCGGAGCGCTGCCTTCCGGAGTCGACGCGCGAATCGGTGCGCCTCGCGCTGCTGCAGGCGAAGTCCGCCGCGCGCGGCGGCGCCTGGATCCGGACCTAGAACGAGACGCGCAACAGCGGCAGGACGGACAGGTCGGCGTTCTCGACGACGTTCAGGAGTCCGAGCTGCACGCCGCGGAGCGTCTTGGCGGAGTTGTAGACGCCGATCTGCCAGCCGCGCGCGTCGCGGGCCAGGTTGACGGCGCCCAGCTGGAAGCCGCCGTCGAGCGTTCCGACCGAATTCACGAGACCGAACTGGGCGCCGGAAAAGCGGCCGTTGCCTGCGTTGAAGGCGCCGAACTGGACGCCGCGGTAGTCTTTCGCGCCGACGTTCACCAGGCCGAACTGGGCGCCGCGGACGTCGTCCCCGTCCAGGTTGACGGCCGCGACCTGGATGCCGCGGAAGCGGTCCGAAAAGTTGCAGACCGCGGCGAGTTGCACGCCCGCGCCGGTCGCGGCGCGGTTGAGGAAAAGCCCCGCCTGCGCGCCGGAGAGGGAACCGGAATAGTTGCCGAGAAGTCCGATCTGGAAACCCGCCGATTCGGCTCCGTCGAGCACGCCCGACACGTTGAGCAGGCCGAGCTGCGCGCCCGCCAGCGGACCGTCCGCGACGTTCACGGCGCCCAGCTGCAGCGCGGATTCGGCGCCCGTCGCGCGTCCGTAGAAGAGGTTGAAGTCGAGGAAGGAGACGTTGTGGTTGCGGGAGCCGAACAGGCCGAAACGGAGGATCGACACGTCGTCCTGGACGTAGCCGAACTGGACGCCCGGCCAGAGCGCGAACACGACGGGCAGCGTCCCTTCGCCGAGCTCCGGCTCGTAGGCCGGCGCGACGGGCCGCGCGAAGCGTTCCTTGGCCGGACGGTCGAACCGTCCGGGAACCGGGTCTCGGCGCGGGGCGAAGCGCTCGGAGGCCGGCCGGTCGAAGCGCTCGGGAATCGGATCGAACCGGGGAGCGGACGGTTCGGCGGCCGCGGCGGAAAACGCGGCGAGAAGAAGACCTGCGGCGGCGACTGCTTTCATGGGGCGCAGTCTACCACACCCCCGTCCGTCCGCGCAACCGACGCGCGGCGGAGGAAGAACGCGGCGACGGCGGCGTTGGAGAGGGCGAGAACCCCGGCCGAGGCCAGATGGCAGAGCGCCGCGCCGAACACGCCGCGCGCTTCGACGAACGGGCGTGCCGTGGCGGCGGCGACCGCCGCGCCGAGGACCGCGGAAAGGAGACACCACGACTGCCGGCGCAGGACGACCAGCACGACGTCCGCGACGAGGTGCAGCGCGAGCAGCGTCCCGGACAGCACGAGGACGCACAGTCCAGGCCGGTACGGGGAGAGGTCGAGCCCGAACAGGGCGGAGAGGACCGGAATCCCGAACAGCCACGCGCCGGCGCACGCCGCCGCGCCGGCAACGGCCATGGCGGCGGAAAGCGCGAGCGCCGCGCGCGGGAAGGCGCGCCACCGGCCGGCCTCGCGGGCGCGGCCGAGACGCGCGACGTGCGGGGCGGAAACCAGGTCCGCCAGAACAACGAGGACGAACGACGCCATCGCGAGCGCGCTGAAGGCCGCCATCGTCCGCTCGTCCGTGGCGGCGTCCACCGCGAACTTCGGCACGTTGTTCACGAACATCTGCAGGAACGCGGTCGCGGCGAGCGGCGAACAGCCGAGCAGCAGCGCGGCGGCGGGGCGGCGGGAAAGCCGCAGGCGCAGGCCGCCGAAGGACGGGAGGACGGCGCCGTCGAGCAGCGCCGTGAGCGCCAGGTGCGCGACGGCCATCGTCCAGAACGCGGCGGGCGGCGGCGCGCCGAGCGCGAGCGCGGCGGCGAACGCGGCCGCGGAAAGGAGCGTCTTGGCGGCGAGGATGCGGCCGGCCGCGTCGAGGCGTCCGAGCTGCTGGTAGCGGCCGCCGAGGACGTCGGAAAAGGCTTCGGACGCCTTGAAGACGAGCAGCGGCAGGATCGCGGCGCGCTTGTCGGCCGAGAAATCCCCGAACGCGGCCCACGCGAGGCCGGCGAGGACCATCGCGCCGCAGGTGAGCGCCCGCGCGCCGCAGTAGACCGGGAACGGGAAGCGCTCCGCGGCGTCGGACGCCTGGTAGCGCCGCACGCTGAACGCGCCGACCGTGAAAAGCAGCTGGTCGACCGCGAAGGCGAGGCCGGCGACGCCGCCCCAGAAGGGACCCGCGAGGCGCGTCGCGGCGACGAGGACGAGAAACGATTCGCCGGCGTAGAGCGCGCCGGAGACGAGCGTCCAGGCGTAAACGCGGGCGGGCGTTGCGCCGCCCGGCGGCAGGAGCAGTCGCGCGAGGCGGTTCACGGCGGAGCGGGCGGGGGCGCGGCCTACGGAACCGGCACTTCGGCGAGGATGCGGGCGATCGCGGCGTCCGGCGTGAGCTCCTCGGCCTCGGCTTCGTAGGAGAGCAGGACGCGGTGGCGCAAAACGTCGGGCGCGACCTCCTTGACGTCCTGGGGCGTGGCGTAGGCGCGGCCGTGCAGCATCGCGTTGGCGCGGGCGGCGAGGTTGAGCGAAATCGTCGCGCGCGGCGAGGCGCCAAACGCGATCAGCGGCGCAAGGTCCGCGAGGCCCTTGCGGGACGCCGGTTCGCGCGTGGCGAACACGACGTCGAGGATGTAGTCGGCGACCTTTTCGTCGAGGTAGACCCCGTCGAGCGCGTCGCGAAGGCCGGCGAGCTCCTCCGGGGAGACGACCGCGGAAACGGACGGCGCGTTCTTGCGCGTGAAGCGGTCCATGACGCGGCGCTCGTCCTCGCGCGAGGGGAGCCCGACGAGGCACTTGAAGAGGAAGCGGTCCGTCTGCGCCTCGGGGAGCGGGTAGGTCCCCTCCTGCTCGATGGGGTTCTGCGTGGCGAGGACGAGGAACGGCGACGGGAGCGGGTAGGTCGCGTCGCCGATCGTGACCTGGCGCTCCTGCATCGCCTCGAGCAGCGCGGACTGGACCTTGGCGGGGGCGCGGTTGATTTCGTCCGCGAGGAGCAGGTTCGTGAAGACGGGGCCCTTCTTCGGCGAGAAGGACCCGTCCTTGGGACTGTAGACGAGCGTGCCGGTGACGTCCGCCGGGAGCAGGTCGGGCGTGAACGAAATGCGGCCGAACGAGACGCCGAGCGCCTGGGCGAGCGTGCGGACGAGGGTGGTCTTGGCGATGCCGGGGACGCCCTCGAGCAGGACGTGGCCCTGGCAGACGAGGGCGACGAGGAGGCGGTCCAGGATCTTTTCCTGGCCGACGACGACGCGGCCGACCTCGGTGCGGAGGCGGTCGAAGATTTCAGCTTGCTTCTGGACGGAGGCGGGATCCATGTCGTGCGTTCCTTTCTGCTTGCGTGGCAGGTCCGCGGATTCTACTCCAAACGCCGCGCGGTTGCAAACGGCCTATTCGGCCGGATCGACGTCCGGCGGCGGGAGAGGCGCGCCCTCGGCCATCGCGTCGGCGAGGGCGGCTTCGGCGGCGGAGTCGGCCCACCAGAGCGCCACGGCGTCTTCCTCGCCGCCGAAGCGCGAGAGCACGGAGCGCGGCATGCCGAACTTGTTCCACCACAGGAGGCGCGTGCAGTCGGCGTTCCAGAGCAGCACGTAGGGGACGGCGGCCGCGAGGATCGCGTCGATTTCGCGGTCGATCGCGTTGCGCTTTTCGAGCGAGGGCTCGGTGCGCTGCGCGGCGATCAAGGCGTCCACGCGCGGATCGGAGAAGCCGGTGACGTTGTTGCCGCCGGGCTCGTCCGCGAACGCGCCGCCCCACATGTCCTCGGGGTCCTTGCGCAGGCCGGAGGACCAGGCGCACCAGGTGACGTCGAAGTCGTAGGAATCCATGTCGCGCGCCCACGCGGCCCAGTCCTTGCGCTCGGTCTCGAGCGCGATGCCGAGGTCGGCGAGGACGCGCTTCCAGCGCGCGAGGAAGCGGTCGGCCGTGGGGCCGTTGGAGAGGAAGCGCACGACGAACGGGCGGCCGTCCTTGGCGAGCGCGCCCGTGGCGGGGTCCCGCGTCCAGCCGGCCTCGGCGAGGAGCGCGGCGGCGCGCGGCGGGTCGAAGCGGAAGAGCTCGTTCGTGCACGGGTGCGCCTCGTCGTAGAGGTCCTCCCAGTAGGAGCGGTGCAGGAAGTACTGCCCGTACATGAGCGTTCGGTTGAAGCCCTCGCGGTCGAGCGTGTGGGCGAGCGCGCGGCGGACGCGGGGGTCGTCGTAGGGCGCGCGGCGCAGGTTGAGCGCGAAGCCCTGGAAACCGACGGGCTTCTGGTTGCGGACGGCGCGCCGGACGATCCAGTTGCGGTCGATGCGGTCGCCGCGGGCCTCGCGCACCCAGATCGACGCGGAGTAGACCGGATAGACGTCGAGCAGCCCCTTGCGGAACGCGTCGAACGCGTTGTCCTGCGAGCCGGAGAAGCGGAAGAGCAGCTCGTCGAAATTGTAGAGCCCGGCGTTGGCGGGGCGCGGGGCGGCCCACCAGTCGGGGCGGCGCGCGAGCGAGAGCGAGACGTTCTCGCGGTGCGTCCCGAGCCGGTAGGGGCCGGAGACGACCGGGAAGTCGAAGTTGATCTCGTTGAAGTCGCGGCCGCGGAAAACGTGGGCGGGCATCGGCGCGATTCCGCCGAGCGCGCCGAGGTTGCGCCAGTGGTTCTCGCGGGCGGTGAAGCGGATGCGGTCCGGCGCAAGCACCTCGGGCGGACCGAACGCGGCGAGCGAAACCTTCACCGGGCCGGTGCGGCTTTCGGGCGCGACGAGCGCCTCGAACGTCCAGCGGACGTCCTCGGCGGTGACGGGTTCGCCGTCGCTCCAGCGCGCGGCGGGATCGAGCTCGAGCGTGAAGACGAGGCCGTCGTCCGAAACGGTCCAGCGGCGGACGAGACCCGGCGCGTGCTCGCCCGTGGCGGGGTCGGAGGAGAGCAGCGTGTCGTAGAGCAGGAAGAAGACCTGAGCGGAAAAGGAGCTGTTCTCGAGGTAGTAGTTGAGCGACTTGGGCGGCGAATGGCCGTCCAGCGCGAGGCGCCCGCCCTTGGGCGCGGCGGGATTGGCCCACGGGCTCGGCGCCTCCGTCCAGTCCGCGGGCGGATACGCCGTGTCGGCCGCCGCGAACGCGGCGGCCGACAGGACGCAGGCGAGCGCGGAGCGGAGCGCGCTCACCGCGTTTCGCCCGGACGGAAGTCCAGCGCGGCGGCGTTGCGGGAGCGGAGCCACGCAACGGTTTCGTCGAAGCGCTTGACGGGAACGGCCGTCTCGGCGCGCGCGCCGCCAACCGAGAAGAACGCGAGGCGGCGCGAGCGGACGAACCACCGCCACGGCGCCAGCTCGCACCAGGCGGCGGGTTCGACGAGCTGGATCCAGAAGAAGGATTCCGGATGCCGGACGAACGATTTGAGCACGGTGTAGTCGCGGGCGGCTTTCAGCCAGAGGCCGCTCCAAACCGCCGCAAGAAGCAGGACGCCGAGCGCACCGTTGCCGAAATCGTCCGCGCCGCGGACGATCTGGACGAACAGCAGCGCGACCGACAGGAGCAGGAAGGCCGTCGACCAGAGCTGCATCGACCGGGCCGGCCCGAGCAACAGGTCTTCGGGCGTTTTCGGCGGCTTCGGCTCCTTGCGGGGCTTTTCCGGCTCCGCAGGCGCCTCTTCCGGGGCGGGAACGGTCGGTTCGGTTTCTTCGGCGGGAAAGGGTTCGTCGGACATCGGGGACCTCCGTGGCGGGATTCGCGACAAGCCTAGCACAAACGGCCGCGCGGGCGCAAGCGCGCGCACCGCCCTTTCCTTCCTCGCGGCGATGTGCTAGAATGGCGCACGTTCCATGCAAACGGTCCACGTCCTGATCCTCGCCGCCGTCCAGGGACTGACGGAGTTCCTCCCCGTCAGCAGCTCCGGGCATCTCGTGCTCGCGCAGCGCGTGCTGGACGTGCAATCGCCCGGACCTGCGCTGGAGCTGTTCCTCCACGTCGGCACGCTCGTTTCCGTGTGCGCCTTCTACCGCCGCCGCCTGCTCGCGCTCGCCGCATCCTTCTTCCGCGGGGAGCGGGCCGGCTGGCTCTACGCGGCGTGGATCGCAGTCTCGGCGATTCCCGCCGGCCTGTTCTACAAGACGTGCGGGGACCGGATCGACGCGGTCTACGATTCGCACCGGACCGTCGCGGCCCTCTTGGTCCTCAACGGCGCGCTGCTGCTCCTCTCCGCGCTGGCGGACCGCCGCAAGGCGGACAAGCCGCTCGGCTTCGGACGCGCGCTGGCGATGGGCGTCGGACAGGCGCTGGCGGTCCTGCCGGGCGTGAGCCGCTCCGGAACGTCCATTTCAGCGGGGCGCCTCTCCGGACTCGGACCGAAGACGGCCGCCGAATTCTCCTTCGTGATGTCGGTCCCCGTCATCGCCGGCGCGGCCGTCCTCGAATTCCTCGCCGCGGACGGACCGTCCGGCGGCCTGCCGGTCCCGGCCGGGACGGCGCTCGCGGCGACGGCCGTAGCGGCCGCGGTCGGCTGGCTCGCGCTTCGGACCGTCGTTCGCATGCTCGAGCGCGGCGCGTTCTGGACGTTCGGCCTCTATTGCGTCGCCGCGGGCGCGGCCGCCCTGCTTTTCCTCTAGCCGGAAACGCTTTTTCCCATGAAGAACGAAACGAACCTTCAACCCGATTCGTGGGCGCGCTCCCGCGCGACCGCCTGGGCCGCCGCGCTCGCCGCCGGCGAAACCC
>CADBEF010000082.1 GCA_902793555.1 uncultured bacterium
CGGACGCCGTCGAGGATCGTGTGGACGCCGCGCTCGGGGACGCCGTCCGTGCGGCGGAACTGCGCGTGGAAGTAGGCGGCGCCGGCGGGCTGCGCGCCGCGCTCGCAGTCGATCTGCCAGTAGACGGTCACGGGCTCGTCATGGAGGCTCTCGAGCGTGACGCGGGCGTGGGTGCGGAACGGCATTTCCCACCAGCAGTTGAGGGCGCGGCGCGGGTTCACGCAGACGGGGTTCGAGACGAGCGTGCCGGGCTCGGACGCGTGCAGCGCGCAGGCGAAGAAGTCGCCGAGCGGCGCCTCGACGGAGGGCTTCGCGGCGCCGTCCCAGAAGAAGCGGATCACGAGCCGGCGGTCGGTCCGTGAATCGTCCGCGATCCAGATATGGCGGATGCGGCCGGGGCCGTCGACGTCCGCGAGGACGAGCGTTCCGCCGGGCTGGACGGTGCGGCAGGGCGAGACCTTCCAGCCGGGGCCGAGCTCGCGGGCGGCCGCGGCGCCGTTGCCCTCGGTCGCGAGGCCGCCGCGGCCCTTTTCACCGGTGGGGTTCTCCGCGGTGATCGCGCGGGATTCGGCGTCGGAGAGGAGGGAGGGGTCGTTCATGGTCGGTCGGAGGTCGGGACGGGCGTTCGGAATCGCAGGGACGTTCCGGAATCGCAGGGACGTTCCCGATTCTACCAAATCACCGCTTCGCCCGGCAAGAACGATGTGTGGCGGTCAAAATAAAGTTGCCGCGAATAGCGGTTTCGAATATAATCCGCTCCATGAACCGGCATTTCTTTGCACTTGCCGCCTGCGTCGCGGCGGTCTCGCTCTGCACAACGGCGGCCGTTGCCGCGTTGCCGGCGCCGGCCGGCCTCTCCTTCGCCAAGGGCGCGAAGTTCACGGTCGCCGGCTATGCCGCCGGGAAGCCGGCGCTTTCCGGATTCCCGGTGCTGGTGCGCCTCCAGGCCAACGCCCCCGTTGGCTTCTCCTACGCCGATCTCCAGAATTCGGCCACGGGCGCCGATCTGTGCTTCGTCGACATGGACGGCAACGGTCTCCCGTTCGAAATCGACACGTGGAACGCGTCGGGCGAATCCCTGGTCTGGGTGCGGCTTCCGTCGATGACCAACGGCACCGAGTTCGTCATGTGCTGGGGCGGCGGAACGAGCGGCAAGACCGTCTGCGACGCGAGTCCGTTCTCCGGCTACGTCGGCGTCTGGCACATGTCGGAGGCGAGCGGAACGGTCGCCGACTCGTCGGGCAACGGGTTCGCCGCCACCCCGTCCGGAACGGCCGCGGCAACCGCCTGCGTCGCCGTGTCCGGCCCCGTCGGCAACGGCCGCCAGTGCTCCACGGCCCTCGGCGCCGACAACCTGTCCTACCTGTCCGTCCCGTCCTACGATTCCAAGTCCGTCGGCGACACCTTCGCGGTTTCCGGGTGGGTGAGCATCGGAAGCGGGCAGACCGGCAGCGACAACGACGCGCGCCTGTTCTCCCGCAAGGAAAACTGGCAGACCGCGGGCGGCTGGGAGGTCCTTTGGAAAACGGGAAAGGAGATTCGCGTCCGCGGCGCCGCGAGCGGCGACAACATCAAGCTCACCAATGTCGATTATGCGGGGCAGGGCTGGAAGCACGTCTTCGTCGTCTACAACGGCAAGAATGCGGCGTTCTACGAAAACGGCGCGCAGAAAGGGACGAAAACGAACGGCACCGCCGCGACGGAAAACGGCAGGCCGCTCGCCATCGGCGGCTATGCCAACGACAACGGTTCGCAGCTCCTCGGCAGCGTGGACGAGTGCCGTCTCCTCGACGACGTGCCGTCGGCGGACTGGGCGAAAGCCGAATACGACAGCATGACCGACGCCGCGTTCCTAACGGCGGGCGAGGCGGAGCCCTACGGGGCGCTCGTCGATCTTTCGGCAGGCGTGTCGGTGTCCGCCGTCGGCTTCACGAACGCGACCGCCTCGGTGTCCGTCCAGGCGCTTGGCGCCGGCGCCTCTTCGGCGGATGTCCTGTTCCAGCTCGCCGCGACCGCCGACTTCGCCGCCCCGCTCTGGTCGACGAACTACGCGGTCCAGGCCGCCGGAACGCTCAGTTTTCCGGTCGCCGGACTCGCGACGAACGCGGCCTACTTCGCGCGCGTCCTCGTCACGAACAGCCTCGACGCAGCCGTCGCGGCCGGTCCGTTTTCGTTCACGACGCTTTCCCCCGGCGCACCGATGGCCTCCGCCGCCGTGAGCGGCCGGACGGCCTCGTCGATTTCCGCGACCGTTTCGATCACGGCCTTCGGGGCGGGTTCGGACGCCTGCACCGCCCGGCTCGAGGCGTCGACGGACGGCTTCGCCACCGTCGCCTCGTTCGCCGAGACGGCGCTCGCCGCGCCCGGTTCCGTCGCGATGGAGGTCTCCGGCCTCTCGCCGTTCACCAGCTACGCCCTGCGGCTCCGCCTCGTCAATGCGTGGGGGCTGACGACGCTCGTCGACCTGGGCTCCATCACCACCCTTCCGTCATCCGGGCTCTCCGAGCTCTACGTCGATTCGCTCGGCTCCGGCAACGGCCTGTCGCCGGAATCGGCGCTGCCGACGATCCGCGCGGCGCTCGACATCGCCGGCCCGGGCTGCACCATCTGGGTCCGCGGCGGCGCGGGCCGCGCCTACGGCGTCACGAACGAGACGGACACGCTGCCGATTCCCGCGGCGCTGGATGGGCTCTCGATCCGGGCCTACGAGGCGACGCCCGGCGACGGCGGCCGCGCGCTCGTGGCCATCTCCGACACCTACATCGCGGACGGAAACCGCGCGAACATCGTCTCGAACGGCGCCGAGAACGTCACCCTCTCGGGGCTGGATTTCGCGTTCGGGCCGAACTCCGTGGGCAAGCAGGACTTCGGTTCGTGCGCCGTCGTCTGGATCGACGCCCCGTTCGCGTCGCTGGAGAACTGCTCCTTCCGGATGTCGAGGATTACCGGCTATGCGGGCTCCGGGGCGAGCACCGCGATCGTCGAAACGCCCTCGAACGCGAACCGGGCGACGAACCTCGTGGTCCGCGGCTGCTCCTTCTACAACACGAGGACCGCGTCGCGCTACCACAACTTCGCGGTACCGATCCGTTGCGCCAGCAACGCGTTCCTCTCGGAGAACGTGTTCTCGAACGTCAACTCCGTGGTCGAGATGCGCGGCGGCGGCGGGACGTGCTACACGTTCGTCTCGAACGTCGTCTACGGCGCGAACGAGGAAAAGTTCGGCCAACGCACCGGCCTCCTCCTCGGTTCGGGGAGCAACGTCGAGATCGCCTACAACGTCCTTGCGGCCGATCCGGCCTCGGACAAGAAACAGGTCGCGTTCTTCGGCTTCTGGCGGTCGTGGACGGGCGAGAACGTCCTCATCCACCACAACACGTGCATCGGCGGTTCGATCCTTGTCTACGGTCTGGGCGAAACCCGGAACGAGAACCTTCGGAAGCCGAAAATCTTCAGCAACCTGTTCGTTCCGGACGGCGTTGGAACAAACATTGTGGAGGATCCCGGCACATATAAAATCAATAATGTCGATACTTATTATACGAACTTTTACGCCAATGTTCCCACAACCTTCAGGCCGGGGTCGGTCTTCCGAAACAACGCCTATCCTGACACCACGGTTTTTAATGGCGGCCTTGCCACTCAATTGGTGCCGAACTACCAGCTGATCGGGGACGACGGACTGTTCGTCGCCGACAACATCGCGCTCGCCGAGCCACTGGTCTTTGTCTGCACGAACGACATCTACCATGCAGACTTCTACCGCTACCGGACCTCGCGCACCGCCACGCCGGACCTCGGCGTCCTCGCCTGGCGGAGCGAGAACAACGAGTATCCGCTCTGGATCGGCGCCAAGCCGCCGCTGTATCCGTCGGCGACGATGCTGATCCTGCGGTAGCCTCCGTGCGCCGCGCCACGTGACGAGCGCAGCGAGCGGCGACGGCACGGCGGATGCCGCGCCGTCGCCCTTGCTAGAGCGGGGCGCGGGAGCGGGTTTGGTACTCCGCGAGGATCGCGGGCGTGGCGGCGTCGGCGCGGACGGCGCGAATGGCGCGCACGAGCTTGTCCGCGTGGAGGGAGAGAAGCCACTCGCCGAGCGCGGGCGTGGAGCCGGTCGGGTCGCCGGCGATCTGCGCCGGATAGTCCGCGTACCAGTCGACGGAGGTCGCAAGGAACGCCTCGCGGAGCGCGGCGAGGCGTCCCAGGCGGTGCGTCTCCCGGGGGACGACGCGCTCCATGTGCACGGTCTCCGGCGCGATGGCCATCACCTCGGGCGTCTCCTGGATGCAGGCGTGGCCGCATTCGGGCAGCGCGTCGCGGCCGAGCATCGCGGCGTAGCGCCTCTCCTCGTCGCCGCGCCATTCGGGGCGGAAGAGGTAGAGCGTGTAGGCGGACTCCTCCTCGAGCCGCTCGCGCAGGAAGTAGCGCAGCAGCTCCTGGTTGCCGCCGTGGCCGTTCACGAGCACGATTTTCGTGAGGCCGTTGCGCGCGAGGTCCGCGCAGAGGTCGCGGAGCAGGGCGAGGAGCGTGTCCGCGCGGAGCGCGAGCGTGCCGGGGCCGTTGCGCACTTCGGAGACGAGTCCGAAGGGCGGGCACGGAACGACGACCGCCGGCTCGACGGACGCGGCGCGGCGGCACAGCTCCGAGGCGATCAGGATGTCGGTCCCGAGCGGCAGGTGGCGCCCGTGCTTCTCGAGGCAGCCGAGCGGCAGCAGAGCCACGCCCTTCGACGCGCGCACGGCTTGCGCGAAGTCGTCGGCCGTGAGCCGTTCCCAGAGATACGGAAGCGGCGGAAGAGCCTCCTTCCGATTGGCGTTCTTTCTCAGTTTGGTCTTCATGATCGTTTTGACGGCAGGGCCGAGCGAAGCGAGCCACGACGGGCGTCGGCGCGGCGGATGTCGCGCCGGACGCCCTCGCCAGGCTAGCCGAACGCGGTGAAGTCGATGACGCCGGGCGCGATGCCGGGCGAGTGCGAGACGATGCACAGGCGGACGCGAAGGGCGCGGACGGGCGCGGGCAGCTCGCGATAGTCGCAGAGCAGGTCCTCGCGCGAGTCGGCGCGGTCGAGGACGCAGGTCCACTCGCCCGGCGCGATCTCGGCCTCGACGCGGTAGCCGAACGGGCCGGGCGCGGCGCCGGCCGGCGGGTCGAGCCCGACGTCGCGCCACACGATGCGAACGGCCGCGACGGGAAGCGGGACTTCGTGGTGGGCGCAGACCGTGGTCAGGGCCGGCGCGGGGTCGTCGGGCGCGGGCTGCCACCACGAGAGCATGGAGCCGTCGGTCGCGTAGACGGCGTCGCGCCCCGGCGCGCAGGACGTCGCCTCGCTGCGGCCGGCGAGGCGGTTGAGCGGGAGCCAGCCGGGCCCGCCGTCGCCCGTGCCCGGCGCGAACTGCGGCGTCTCGGTCGCGGTCGTGGGGAGGATGTCGCCGTCCGCGCCGAAGCGGAGGCGGTCCATGCCGATGCGCCGCTCGAAGATGTGGTGGTGGCAGAGGCAGCAGGTGTAGAACGCCCAGACGGAGTCGCCGGGTCCGCGCACGAGGCATCCGTGGCCGGGGCCGGTCACGAGGCCGGCGCGGCCGGAAAGGAACGGGCTGGTTCGCATGTATTCCCACGGGCCGAGCGGCGAGCGGCTCTTGTAGGCGCCCATGCCGTAGGTGGGCCACTGCGTGCCGGGCGCGGCGTAGGTGAGGTAGTAGATCCCGCCCCGCTTGAACATCCACGCGCCTTCGACCCAGCTGTAGTTCGGGTCGGTGTTGCAGGCGCCCATGCGCTCCCACGGGTGGTTCGCCGTGTCCGCCTCGAACATCGTGGCGGGGTCCGCGAGCAGGCGCGTCGGGTCGGCGGCGTCGAGCTCGACGCCGGAGATCTTCCAGCCGCAGCCGAAGTAGAGGTAGAGGCAGCCGTCGTCGTCGGAGAAGAGCATCGGGTCGCCGGCGCGGAACTCGGAGCCGTCGGGCGCGCGCAGCGGGCCGACGTCCTCGAACGGGCCGAGCGGCGAATCGGAGACGAAGAGGTTCGAGCCGAAGGCGAGGAGCCAGAAGCGGCCGCGGTGCTTCACGACCGTGGGCGCGTATCCGCAGTCGTAGGGCTCCATGCGCCTGTGCCTCCACGTGACGAAGTCCTCGCTCCACCAGACCATCCCGCAGGAGGGGTAGAGGTACCAGACGCGGTTCTCGTAGATCACGGTCGGGTCGGCGAGCTCGCGCCAGAAGAGGCCGCCCTCCGGCGCGTTGCGTCCGATCGGGTAGTCGGGGATGGGAAGGGGGTTGCAGTAGGTTTTCATGCGAGTTCGGATGCGAGGAGGAGGAAGATGGAGGCGGTCCAGGTGTAGGCGCGGTCGCGCTGGCCGTCGCCGGTGAGGGCGTCGAAGCATTCGGCGAAGCCGCTCTTGTCGCAGAGGCGGCAGAAGCGCCGCGCGACGTCGCGCGCCAGGTCCTCGCGGCCGCAGCCGCGGAGGCCGTCGCAGAGCAGCATCGTCGTGGGCGCCCAGATCGAGCCGAGCCAGTAGCCGTCGCTCCGGTAGTGCGGCGAGGCGGGCGACTCGGTCGCCCAGCCCCATTCGGTGAGGAATTTGTCCGACTCCAGATCGGCGACCAGCGGCGCGCGGAGGCGCGCGGGGAGGCGCGGGCCGAGGACGACCGGCAGGCGCGGGAGGAGCGAGTCGGACGCGAAGGTCTCGCCCGTGTAGGCGAGGCGCACGAGCGGGCGGCCGTCCGAGTCGAAGAGGAGGCGGTCCATCGCGTCGATCTGCGCGTCGGCGAGGCGCGTCCATCCGGCGGCCTCGGACTCGGGGCGGCCGAGGCGGCGCGCGACCTCCGCGAGCGCGTCGCACTGCACCGCGAGCAGCGCGGCGAGGTCGCCCGTCTCGACGGGCGGCGGGCGCAGGAACGCGGTGGAGTTGTCCTGGCCCGAGTCGCGCCCGTGGTCGTATTCGCAGAGGCCGTTGCGGTTGCGGTCGCGGCGCGAGAGCCACCAGCGCGTGAGGCGCGCGACGCGGTCGTAGGCCTCCGCGACGCAGTCGGGGCCGAAGACGCCGAGGCGCGCGAGGCGGCGCAGCGTCCAGCCCTGGACCGGGGGCTTCACGTAGGCCCACACGACCTCGCCCTCGCTCGCGTAGTCGGGGAGCTTGCCGGACGCGTCCTGGTGGTCGAAGAGGGACATGAACGAATCCCACGCGAGGTCGGGGTGGCCCGGCGCGAGCGCGAGCGCGTTGAAGCAGTGGTCCCAGCTCCAGATGCGGTTCATCCAGTTCTTCGACATGAGGAGCGCGGGGCGCTTGAGGAAGCCGGCGGCGCCGACGGAGCTCGCCCACATCACGTAGGCGGCGTGGCGGCGCGCCCCGGCGAATTCGGCGGGCGCGGCGGGCATGCCGGCGAGGAAGCGCTCGAACTCCGCCGCGCGGGCGGCGCGGGCGGCGTCGAAGTCCGCCGCGGGGACGTCGCCGTCCCAGTCGCCGTCCGGCATCTCGCGCAGCGCGAACGCGGCGGGGGCGCCGCCGGCGGGCGGCCGCAGGACGGCCGCCATGACCTCGGCCATCTCGTAGCGCCAGCGCGGGTCGTCGGGGACGAAGCGCCCGGCGCGCGCGGCGAGGAGGAAGTAGGCGCGGCTCTTGCGGGCGTTCGCGAGGAGGAGCGAGCCGTCGGGCGAGGCGTCCGGCGCGGCGGGCGACGGCACCGGGAAGAGGAACTCCGCCATCGGGCCGTCGTTCTCGAAGTCGACGCGGAGGCCGAGGCCGGGGCGGTCGGCGCGCGCGAGGAGCGTGGCGGGGTCCGCGAAGACGAACTCCCACGCGCCGGCCTCCGTCTCGGCGCGGAGCGACTCGGGGCGCATGTCGTAGCGCAGGACGGCGAGCGGGCGGCCGTTCGCGGCGAGCGGGACGAGCCGCGCGGCCTGGAGCCGGTCGGCGCTCGTGCGGAGCGTGCGCAGGAGAAGCCCGCGCCTGTCGGCGCCGAGCGCGAGGTACGAAAGCGGGACGCTGAAGGGAACGGTTGTCGGGTCGGGTGTCATGGTCGGGGGGAGAGTTCCTGGTTCCAGTCCCACGCGAAGGCGAAGAGCGTCTTCGCCTCCGGCCGGGCGTCCGCGAGGCGCACGAGCCAACTCGGCCACCTGCCGTGGTTGCAGGGGTTCTTCTGGTTGCGCAGGACGCGGTGTTTCATCGCTCGTCAGAACAAGTCCGAATGCGTTCCCATCCGTATGAAGTGGATTTCTTCCTGCGTGGTCGTGTAGATCAGCACCCAATCGTTCGCGATGTGGCAGTCCGTGTAGCCGGCGTAGTTCCCGGAAAGCGGGTGCGGCCGGGCGTTCGGTAGCAACGGCTGCTCCGCAAGAAGAAGGCGGGCAACCATCTTGAACTTCTCCATGTTCCAGCCTCGACGGACACAGAGATCCTTGTCCCGTTCAAACGCTTTCGTGAAAACGGGTTTCTTCATCAGATGCCAAGCCTCTGGAAGAAGTCATCCGCGTCCTTGCACTCCGTCAGCCCCTCGCCGCGTTCCGCTTCGGCGATGGCGGCACGAGTAGAAGCGTTCGGGCTGTGGGAATCGGGCATCGGAATGGTGATTTGGAACGGAAGCCCATGGTGCAAATCCACCTGCCGGTAGAATAGCGTGATGGCTTGGGATGCGTTCAGGCCCAAGGTGTCGAAGATTTCTTCCGCTCGCTCTTTCAGTTCGGGCGCCACGCGGGCACGCACAGTTTCGGTTTTGACCATTTGATGCTCCATTTCGGATGAACGCCGCAGATTCTGACACAAACGGGGAACAAATGCAACTATTGTTCAAAGGAAAGTGCAATTTCGAAAGAGCCGAGTGAAGCGAGAGACAACGGGACCCGCGTTCGGCAAAGCCGTTGCGCGGATCCCTTGCGAGCCGGCGCGGCGGATGCCGCGCCGGCGCCCTCACGGAGCCGGCGATTCGGCGGGCGCGGCGCGCGGAAGCGGTTGCGGCGCGGCGGGACGGTAGGGCCTGCCGTCGTCGCGGACGGGGAAGGGATGGTCCAGGGTGCCGATTTCCGTCTCGAACGAGCCGTCGGGGTGGACGACGATCAGCCGCACGCCCGGGTCGCCGTCGTTGTAGGACGTCGTCGTGACCGCCTTCGTCGTGGCGAGCCGGATGCCGTTCCGGTCGACGCCGTCGAAGGAGTTCATGTGGTCGTGGCCGAAGTAGGCGCCGACCATGTGCCCGTTGGCGCGCCAGGCGTCGTAGAGCGTGCGGCCCCCGTGCGTGTGCCTGGCGTCGCGGTAGTCCCGCGGTTTGGTCGCGTGCGGGACTTCCTTGAGCTGGCCGACGACGCCGTCGGCCAGCACGATGCGGACGTCCTTTCCGTGGACTCGCCGGGTGACTCCGCCCTCTTCGCCCTCCTTCGCCTCGCGGAAGAGCCCGGTCTCGAACACGTCCGGGACCATGACGTGCTGGAACCAGAGGTGCGGGAGGCCGTCGGCCGCGACGCGCTCGTACCAGGCGATCTGGTCGGTCCGGCAGTTGTCCCACCCGCCGAACGGGCAGCAGTCCATGACGAAGATCCGGAAGCAGGGCCCGTCGGCCCCGGCCTCGGCCAGCTCGATCGCGCCGCTGCCGGCGCCGGTCAGCCCCGGGACGTCGTAGTCGACCCAGAGCGCGCCGCCCTGCTCCTTGAACCAGTCGTACTGCTCCTCGCGCGTGAAGCGGTCCCCGCTCTCGTCCTCCGAGTCGTGGTTGCCGAAGGTGACGCAGAACGGGACGCCCGCCTCCTGGAAGATCTCGACCATCGGCCCCATGAGCTTCGGGAACTCCTCGCGGCCGTTGCACCGGTAGACGTTGTCGCCGGTGACGACGACCAGCTGCGGCTTCGTCGCCGCGATCGTCTCGCGCATCGCGCGGGCGGCACGACCGCCGACCGGCTGGCGCACCTGGACGTCCGTGACGTGAAGGATGGCGAACGTGCCGTCGGGGCCGAACTCCATGCGCGGCGCCGGCGCCGCCGGCACGGCTTCGGCGGGCGCGGCTTCGGCCGGCGCAGATTCGGCCGGCGCGGCTGCAGCCGGCGACACTGCAGCCGGCGCGGTTTCAGCGGGCGCGGCTGCAGCGGGCGCGGCTTCGGACGGCGCGACTCCACCGCCGCACACGGGCCGCACGGGCACCGCGACGACGCGGTCCCAGTGGTAGCCCACGCATTTGTCGACGCGGGATCCGCTCTTGCCGGCCCGGGCGAACTTGATGCGCCACGATCCGGGCATGCTGTCCGTGCGCGGGTCGCTCGCCCAGAGGAATCCCCACTCCGGGTATTCCCACTTCCCCATGTTCCAGCCGGTGGCTGGAAGGAAGATGGAGGCGTCGGCGTAGTCGCCCCGTCCGCGGACGATCGCCCCGTCGACGCCGTTCGTGGTCGTCCAGGTCCACTCGCACTTGTTGTAGCAGAGGTCGAGCAGCTCCTGCTTCGTTGGCATCCGCCAGTCGCCGCCCCAGTGCGCCCGGGCCGCGTCGTGGGCGGGCGCGAGGACGTCGTTCGGCACGGTCGCCCTGCCGACCCGCATCGAGACGTTCGTGGTCCATCCCTCCGCCCGGAGCGCGCCGCGGCCTTTCGTGGCCGTCGGCACGTTGTTCGTCTTGCTGAGCGTATACGTCAGGCGCGCGCCGGAGCCGTCGCTCGCCACGCAGAGATCGTTCTCGCGCTGGTATCCGATGGTGTCGCCCCACCAGAAATAGAAGCCCGATCCCCACGGCTCGTCCGCCCCGACGTTCCGGTCGGCCCAGAGCGGGCCGCCCTCCCAGAGCCGGACGCCCGCGCGCCCGTTCGTGTCGGGCGCCGGTGCGGCGACGTCTTCGGCGCCGTCCGGGGGCGGCGCGGGCCGCGCCGGCAGGGCGGGGACGCCACGGACCGGACGCACGGACCGCCCCAGGCGCCG